>CAMCNL010000254.1 GCA_945876205.1 Candidatus Sulfopaludibacter sp. SbA3 | reverse complement strand
CCTCTACGACAGGATCGACCTCGAGCGCGCGCTCCCGTATTGTGATGGCTTGCGGCAGCCGCACCAGATCGCCCGGCGTCAGCGCGCCGGTGACCAGACCGCGTTCACGCGCCTGTTCGATCGCCGCCGAGAGCGCGTTGACGAATCCTTCGTTCAACTCCACCGTCGGCGCCGTGACGTTGCGTAACTGCAGCGAGATCGACAGCTCAACCCGTCCTCGCGACAGCCGCTTCTGCAGGAGCGCTTTCACGCGCGGCTCGAGCTCGGCCATCGATTGCGGGATGCGCAACTGCAAATCGAGAAACCGGTGATTCACCGAGCGGATGGTGATCGCGATGGTCGCCCGGTCGTCCTCATGGGTCAGCGAGGCGAACCCTGTCATGGATTTAATCAAGGTCGATCACGTTTCTATTTCCGAAGGCTCTTCCTGGAGTTGCAACTCGTAGAGTTTGGCATAAGCGCCGCCCCGCGCCATGAGCACTTCATGGGTGCCCGACTCGACGATACGGCCCCGCTCGAGGACGACGATCGCATCGGCCCGGCGTACGGTAGACAGCCGGTGCGCGATCACAAACGACGTCCGGTTGAGCATCAGGTTCGACAGCGCGTCCTGCACGAGCATCTCAGATTCGGCGTCGAGCGACGAGGTCGCCTCGTCGAGGATCAGAATCGGCGAATCGCGCAGGATCGCCCGAGCAATCGCCAACCGCTGGCGCTGCCCACCCGACAGCCGGTGACCCCGCTCGCCGATCATCGTGTCGTAGCCACGCTCGAGCAACGCCACGAACTCATGCGCGTGTGCGGCGCGCGCCGCCGCCTCGATCTCGGCGGGGCTCGCCTCAGGACGGCCGTATGCGATGTTGGCGCCGATGGTGTCGTCGAACAGCACCGTCTCCTGCGTGACGATGCCGATCTGCGACCGCAGCGAGGCGAGCGTGACGTCGCGCACGTCGTGGCCATCGATGCGGATTGTCCCGCCGGTGACGTCATAGAACCGTGGAATCAGGTTCACCAGCGTGGTCTTGCCGGCGCCGCTCCGCCCCACAATCGCCAGCATCTGTCCTGGCTGCACGGCGAAGCTGACGCCATCGAGCGTCGCGCGGCCGCCTGTCCCGTCGTACGCGAACTGCACGTCGCGGAATTCCACGACGCTGCGGAACGCCGGCAGCGGCACCGCGGCTGGACGATCGACCACTTCGTTGTGCGAGTCGAGGATCTCGAAGATCCGTTCGGCGGCGGCCATCGCCTGCTGGAGGTCCGCATTGACGCGGCTCAACTTCTTGGCGGGCGCGTACATCATGAAGAGCGCCGCGATAAACGCGGTGAACTGCCCCGGCGTCAGGCGTCCCGAGGCGATCTCCTGGCTTCCGTAGGCGAGCGCCGCGACGAAGGCGATGCCGCCGATGAACTCCATGAGCGGCGGAAACGCGGAGAGCGCGCTCGTCACCTTCATGCTCGTGCGGTAGAAGTACTCCGATGACCGCTCGAACTTCGCGGTCTCGCGCGCCTCCGCGCCGAAGGCCTTGACGATGCGATGGCCGGTGAACGCCTCGGCGCTCACATGCGACATCTGCTCCAGCGCCTCCTGGCTCCGTCTCGTCGTCCGCCGGATCCGCTGGCCGAGCCGCACGAGCGGATAGACGACCAGGGGTGCGCCGGTCAGGCAGACAAGCGCCAGCCGCGCGTCGTAATAGAACAGCAGCCCGACGATGCCGACCAGCGTGAGCGACTCGCGCGTGAGGTCCCCCATCGTCTCGGACACCGACCGCTGCACCTGGCCGACGTCGTTGGTGATGCGCGACATCAGACGGCCGGTTGCGTGCACCGAGAAGAAGGCCGCTGACTGGCCGAGGATGTGGCGGAACAGCACGTTGCGCACGTCGCGGACCACGCGCTGGCCGACGTCGGTCATCAGGTATCCCGAGAGATACGCCGCGATGCCCTTGATGAAATAGATCGAGAGCAGCGCCGCGCTGACCAGGAAGAGGTCCTCGCGCCTGGGAAGTACCTTGTCGAAGATCGGCTGGATGAGCGCGGCCACCCCGGCCGACGCCGCCGCGTACAGCAGCATCGCCACCAGGGCCGCCATGAGCCGGCCGCGGTGAGGGCGCGCGAACTGCAGCAGGCGGAAGAACGGGTTCATTCGGTGAATCGGTATTTCACCAGCACCCACAACGCGACGAAGCCGTCGCGCCAGGTGATCTTCTTTCCTTCGTCATATCCACGGCCGTCGTAGGTGATCGGCAGCTCGTAGACGCGGTAGCCACGCTTGAAGATCTTCGCGGTCAGCTCGGGCTCGATGCCAAAGCCGTCCGAGTGCAGCGACATCGAGCGCAGCACCTCCGTCCTCATGACCTTGTAGCAGGTCTCCATGTCCGTCAGCATGGTGTTGTAGAGGACGTTGGTGACGAGCGTCAGCAGGCGATTGCCCAGGTAGTGCGTAAAGAGGAAGACGCGGTGGCGGCCGAGAAAGCGCGACCCGTAGACGACGTCCGCGCGCCCCTGGGCGATGAGCTCGATGAGCGAGGGAAACTCCTCGGGGGAGTACTCGAGGTCGGCGTCCTGGATGACGACGATGTCGCCGCGCACCTCCTCGAAGCCGCGCCTCAGTGCCGCGCCCTTGCCCTGGTTGTGAGGCTGCAGCACGAGCGTAAAACCCAGCTCACTCTGCAGGCGCGCCAGAATGTCGCGCGTCCCGTCCTTCGAGCCATCGTCGACGATGATGAGCTGGATACGAATCGGCACCGCCAGCACGCGGCGGATGATCTCTTCGATCGTCTCCGACTCGTTGAAGCACGGCATCACCACCGAGAGCAGCGGATCCTGAAGCACACCCTTCAGTCGTGACATCAGCCCGCCACCACCTGGAATCCGCGTGGATGCGTGGAATGCCACTTCCAGGCGTCGGCGACCATCGTGTCGAGGTCGGGCCGCCGCGGAATCCATCCCAGCTCGGCGCGAATCCGCGCGGCCGAGGCATAGAGCACGGCGGGATCGCCGGCGCGGCGCGCAGCGGACCGCCGAACGACCTGACGTCCCGTGACTCGTTCGACGGCGGCGATGACATCGCGCACGGACGAGGGACGTTCGGTGCCCACGTTGTAGGTTGCGGACGCCGCCCCTCGCTCGAGGTGACCGAGCGCGAGCAGATGTGCCTCGGCGAGGTCGGAGACGTGCACGTAGTCACGCAGGCACGTGCCGTCCGGCGTCGGATAATCCTCTCCGAACACTTCGAACGTGGCGCCGCCCGTGGCGGCATCAAAGGCGCGCGGGATGGCGTGAATCTCCGGTGAGTGATCCTCGCCCAGGTCACCCTCCGGGTCGGCGCCAGCCGCATTGAAATAGCGCAGGCTCACTGATTTGATGCCATACGCCCGGTCGAAATGCGGCAGTGCGTGTTCAACCGCCAGCTTGGTCTGGCCGTAGGCATTCACCGGCGATGTGGGATGGGTTTCGGTCAGCGGTGTCTGCACAGGCTCTCCATAGACCGCGCACGTCGATGAAAACACGAAGCGGCGGCACTGTTCGGCGGCCATCGCCTCGAGCGTCCCCAGCGTCCCGAGCACGTTGTTGCGGTAGTAGCCAATCGGATCCCCCACCGAATCCGCCACGGTCAGCCACGCTGCGAAATGCATGACGGCAGTCGCCCCGCTGTCGCGGATGGCGCGGCGGACGGCATCGACGTCGCGAATGTCGCCTTCGATGAGCGGGGCGCCGCACGCGGCCTCGCGGTGGCCGGCCGAGAGGTTGTCGAAGATCACCACCGCATGCCCGGCGCGGCGAAGGGCCTTGGCCGCGTGGCTCCCGATGTAGCCCGCGCCGCCCGTGACGAGGACGCGGGTTCCCTCAGTGACGGCCAATGGAGTAATACGTGAAGCCGTTCTGCTTCATCTGCTCGGCCTCGAACAGGTTCCGGCCGTCAAATATGACGGGCGACCGCATCAGCGTTCGCATGCGTGCGAAGTCGGGGCGCCGGAACTCGTTCCATTCGGTGACGATGGCGAGGCAGTCGGCGCCTTTGAGGGCGTCGTAGCTCTTGGTGGCAAAGGTGACCCTGGTGCCGAAGATGCCCTTGGCCACGCGGGTCGCTTCGGGATCGAACGCCTGGACGGTGGCGCCCGCCGAGAGCAGCGCTTCGATCAGCGGAATCGCCGGGGCCTCGCGCATGTCGTCGGTCTTCGGCTTGAATGCCAGGCCCCAGACCGCGACCCGCTTGCCCTTGAGGCTGCTGAAGTGCGCGCGCATCTTGCTGAACAGGCGCGTCTTCTGCGACGCGTTGACCGTTTCAACGGCCTTCAGGATCCGGAAGTCGTAGTCCTTCTGCGAAGCGAACGTCACCAGCGCCTTGACGTCCTTCGGAAAGCAACTGCCGCCGTAGCCAATCCCTGGAAAGAGGAAGGACGTGCCGATGCGGCGGTCGGATCCGATCGCGCGGCGCACCTGGTCCACGTCGGCGCCGACCAGCTCGCAGACATTGGCCATTTCGTTCATGAAGGAGATGCGCGTCGCCAGCATCGCGTTGGCCGCATATTTCGTCAGCTCCGCGCTCGCGCAATCCATCACCATGATCGGCGCGCCGGTCCGCGTGAAGGGCGAATAGAGCTCGCGCATCAGCTCTTCGGCCCGCGGATCCTCCGCACCGATGACGACGCGATCGGGCTTCATGAAATCGTCGATCGCGGCGCCCTGCTTGAGAAACTCGGGATTGCTGACGACGCTGAATGGATGCGTGGTCTCGCGGCGGATGACCTCGCGGACCCTCTCGCTCGTGCCGACAGGCACCGTGCTCTTGTCGACGATCACCTTGTAGCCGTTCATCGCCTTGGCGATCTCGCGCGCGACGCCGAGCACATGTTGCAGATCGGCCGCCCCGTCTTCGCCCTCCGGGGTCCCGACCGCGATAAAGATGATGGCCGAGTCGCGGACCGCCCTGGGCAGGGTGGTCGTAAAGGTCAGACGGCCCTCATGGCTGTTACGGCGGACCAGCTCTTCGAGCCCAGGCTCGTAAATCGGCATCTTGCCCCGGCGGAGCGTCCGGATCTTGGCCGCGTCCTTGTCGACGCAGACCACCTCGTTGCCGCTCTCGGCCAGGCAGGCTCCAGCCACGAGTCCGACGTATCCAGTTCCCACAACTGCAATCTTCATCCGTGTTTACCGGGTCTCCAAGGTAGCCGATCAAACTGCTGAGGCTATCATATCGGTTCACATGAAAATCCTCGTCGACTACCGGCCCGCCTTGCGGGAGCGCACCGGGGTTGGCGAATACATCCATCGGCTGGTGGGCGCCTATGCCGCGGCACAGACCGGTGACGCGGTGGCGGTGTTTACCAGCTCGTGGAAAGACCGGCCGGCGCCCGGCCTGGCGACCGAGCTCGGCGCGACCGTGATCGACCGCCGCGTGCCGGTTCGCGTGCTCAATTACCTGTGGCACCGCGCGGAATGGCCGCCGATCGAAACGCTTGCCGGCGCGTGCGATGTCGTCCATGCCGCCCATCCGCTGCTGATTCCGTCGCGGCACGCGGCGCAGGTCGTCACGATTCACGATCTCTTCTTCCTCTCGCAGCCTGAGCGGACAACGGCCGAGATCCGGCGCGACTATCCCGCGCTGGCGAGGGCGCATGCGCAGCGCGCGGATGCGATCGTGACCTCCACTGAATACGGCCGGCGGCTGGTGATCGAACAACTTGGCGTCGCCGACGATCGGATCTATGTCTGCCCTCCCGGCGCACCCGTGTGGCCTGCCCCGAGCGGAGTCGAGGGGCCAGCGTCGAGCTCCGCGACGCGTGTGGCCGATGATGGATGCGTGTTGTTCCTCGGTACACTCGAGCCACGCAAGAACGTCGGGACCTTGCTCGATGCCTACGCGCTGCTCCTGCGGCGTGGATCGAAGGTGCCGCCGCTCGTCCTGGCTGGCCGCGCCA
>CAMCNL010000253.1 GCA_945876205.1 Candidatus Sulfopaludibacter sp. SbA3 | reverse complement strand
CGTCAGCGAGGCCCTGGGCGGCGAGGCCGCGGTGGCGGCGCTGGAGCCGGCCCGGCATATCGCGGTCATGTTGACGGAACGCACCCACACCGCCAACCTGCCGGTGACGCCGGCGCCGGATTTGTACGTGAGCGGGCACCGGGTGCCTCTGGTCGATCGGAAAGTCATGACCGACTCGGTACACCACCGGGCGACGTTCTACCGGTTCGCGCGCGACGACGCATTTGGCAAGGGACACCAGGTCATGACGCTTCGCCTGGCCTCGGGCCAGGAGGCGACGTGGCACCTTCCCCTGATCCTTCCCACCGTGGGCGCTGGCGCAGAAGCCCCGGCCGGACTCGGGGAGCAGTGGGGACTGATACTCGCCCTCATGGGCGGCATGGTGGCCGCCATGTGGCCGTGCCTCTTCCAGCTGACGGTGTACTTCATCCCTGCCCTTGCCGGCATCGCGATGCAGGACACCGGCGATCAGCCCAAGCGCAGCCAGCGCCGGCAGGTAATGGTCGCGGCGTTCTACTTCATCCTGGGTTTCACGCTGGTGTACACGGCGACAGGGGCGCTGATCGGTTTCGCGGCCCAGCAACTGGGCGATACGGCGCAGTTCGACGTCTGGCAGCGATACGTCGGGATAGGCGCCGGCATCGTGGTCATCGGACTCGCGCTGCGCGTCGCCGCCAAGGTCAGGGCGCCCTTGATCTGCAGGATGCCCATTCTTTCCCGCATGGCGAATTCGAAGAAGCCCGCCACGCGCATCGAGATGATGCTGGCGGGGCTGGCGTTTGCCACCGGGTGCATGACCTGTTTCGGGTCCGCGCTCGTCGTCGGAATGGTGGTCTACATCGGACTCGCGCAGTCGGCGTTCTACGGTGCCCTGGTGCTGTTCCTGTTCTCGCTCGGGATGGGGATTCCCCTCGTCATCGCCGCGTTGGCCATGGCCAGGGCCCTTCCAGTTCTGATGAAGCTCGAGAGAGCGGTGCCCTGGATGGGATTGGCGAGCGCCGTCCTCATGGCGGGCTTCGGCACCCTGTTGATCAGCGGCAACTACATGGTCGTCTCGGAGTGGACCTTCCGAACGATGGAAGCGTTTGGCGGACGATAGCCGCCGCGTTCGCGACCTCGAACGTCCCTTCGACGTAACGGCGATCCGGAGAGACTTCCCGATCCTCGAGCAGCGGGTCCACGGGAAGCCGCTGGTGTACCTCGACAACGCGGCGACCACGCACAAGCCGCAGGCGGTGCTCGAGACCGTGCGGCGCTATTACGTCGAGGACAACGCCAACGTCCGTCGCGGCGTGCATGCCCTCGGGGAGCGCGCGACCAATGCCTACGCGGCGGCCCGCGAAACGGTCCGCCGCTTCCTCAACGCGCCCGATCCGGACGAGGTCGTGTTTGTCCGCGGCGCGACGGAAGGCATCAACCTGGTCGCGCAGACCTACGGCCGCGCGCACGTCGGCGCCGGCGACGAGATCCTGCTCTCTGAAATGGAGCATCACTCCAATATCGTCCCCTGGCAGATCCTCGCCGGGGAAAAGGGCGCGCGGGTCCGCGCAATCCCGATTACCGATGCAGGCGAGATGCGGCTCGACGAGTACGAGCGCCTGCTCAACGGCCGGACGCGGATTGTAGCCGTGACGCACGTCTCGAACGTGCTGGGCACGGTCAATCCAGTTGCGGAGATCGTCCGGATCGCGAAATCGCGCGGGATTCCCGTGCTGATCGATGGCGCGCAGGCGGTGGCGCACATGCCGGTGGACGTGCAGGCGCTCGGCTGCGATTTCTATACCTTCTCGGGACACAAGATCTTCGGACCCACCGGAGCCGGAGTGTTGTACGGCCGACGAGCGCTGCTCGAAGCGATGCCGGTCTATCAGGGAGGCGGCGGGATGATCGGCCAGGTCACGTTCGAGCGGACGACGTACGCGCAGCTACCGAACAAGTTCGAGGCCGGCACGCCCAACATTGCGGGCGCGATCGGACTGGCGGCGGCGCTGGACTACGTCACCGCAATCGGTCTCGACCGCATTGCGTCGTACGAGCGCGAGCTCCTTGCGCATGGCACAGAGACGATGGCGCAGGTGCCCGGCCTGCGGCTGACGGGAACGGCGCGCTCGAAGGCGGCGATTCTCTCGTTCGTGCTTGGCGACGTCCATCCACATGACATAGGAACGATTCTCGACCGAGCGGGCGTGGCCATCCGAGCGGGGCATCACTGCTGTCAGCCGCTCATGGCGCGCCTCGGCGTCTCGGCGACGGCGCGCGCCTCGCTCGCGCTCTACAACACGCGTGACGAGATCGACGCGCTGGTCGGAGCGCTGCGGGATGTGCGGAAGGTGTTCGCATGAGCCCCGAGCTGCAGGAACTCTATCAGGCGGTCATTCTCGACCACGGTCGGCGCCCGCGAAATTGTCGCGTGATCGAAGGAGGGCGGAAGGCGGAGGGGTACAACCCGATGTGTGGCGATCGCATTACCGTCCATGTGTGCCTGGACGCGGATGTGATTCAAGACGTGAGCTTTGATGGGTCAGGGTGCGCGATCGCAAAAGCCTCGGCGTCGCTGATGACGGTGAGCGTCAAGGGTCTGACGCGTGCGGACGCCTGTGCACTCGTCGATCGATTTCATCGAATGATCACCGCCCCGCCCGGTGCTCCGATCGAGGAGCTCGGCGCGCTCGCCGCGCTGGCTGGCGTGCGGCAGTTTCCGACCCGGGTCAAGTGCGCGACTCTTCCCTGGCATGCGCTGCGGGCAGCAACCGACGCTCGCGCCAAGGTGGTGTCGACGGAATGAAGCAGTTACTAGAGGCGTGGCCTCTCGCGCGGACTGATCACGTTCAGGGTCACCCGTGAAGACCAGACACGCCCCCATCGGTTCGCGCGGGTGGATGCGATGCCCGAGGTGCCGAGAGACTGCGAACTCGCGCCGCCGAGCACCTTGACGGAACGGATCGCATCGCTCCTCGTGGAGGTTGTCCCACTCGGGCCGGATCCGCCGCCAGCGGACCCTCCGGACGGAACCTACGTCAACACGGAGCGGGATTGCCCGGCCAGTAGTCCTCGGGCCATGTCTTGTGAAGCTGCGCTGCGTTCATTGATCCAGGTACTGCGGATCCTGAACAGAATCGAGTGGCTTCGCACGCTGGAACCGGCCGTGTCGATCAGCCCGGTGCAGATGCTCAAGACTAAAGCCCCACGCCAACGCGCATCGCCCCGGCAGCCAAGAACGAAGAAGACATAGGGACACGATACCCTCGTGGACACCCCTGTCCCCTTCGTTCGTTCGTATTTTGCCAGTCAGGCCAAGGTAGGCAGGCCGGAAGTGACGCGTGTCAAGGAACACCATCAGGATCTCTCGTCATGAGTGTTCACCGGCGCTCCCTCCCACGGTGAACGTTACCGCGATGTGATACTGCCGTCGTGCAGGCGACACCCCCGGCACGTAGTTTCAAAGCCCAGGGGGTATGCATGCGATTGTCGATTGCGCTGCTTGTGGGTGCGCTGTCAGTTCTGAGTTCCGCGGGTCTTGCATCCGCACAAACCGTCGGCGCGACGACGGGCACGATCAACGTGGCCGTCACCGACGAGAGCGGTGCGGTGCTCCCGGGCGTCACCATTTCCGTCTCCGGCGCGGCGCAGATGGGCGTCAGAACGACCGTGACGGACGAACGCGGGTTATACCGCTTTCAAAGCCTTCCTCCCGGTGACTACCGGTTGATGTTCGAGTTGCCCGGCTTCCAGGCGATGGTGCGGGACCAGATTCAGGTGCCGGTCGGGTTTACCGCGACCGTCAATGCCAGGCTTGGCATTCAGGCGCTGCAGGAAACCGTCACCGTCAGCGGCGCGTCGCCGGTGGTCGATGCGAGCGCCACGCGCATTCAGACGAACTACACGGCGGAGCAGTTGGCCGCGATCCCGAACTCGCGCGACATCTGGGCGATCATGGCCGCCTCACCGGCCGTGCGTCAGGCGGTGGTCGATGTGGGTGGCGCCTCCGCGGGCAGCCAGTCGCAGTTTGTCACCTACGGCACCCGCGCGCAGAACCAGCCGATGATCGAAGGCATGCTGATGTCGCAGATCGGCTCCGCCGGCGGATCGGTGACCTTCTACTACGACTACGGATCCTTCCAGGAAGTGTCGGTCAACGCGGCCGGCAACTCCGCCGACATGGCGATGCCCGGCGTTCAGTTCCAGTTCGTGAGCAAGTCGGGCGGCAACACGTTCCACGGGACGGCGCTCGCCAACTACGAGAACGAGAAGATTCAAGGCTCGAACATCGACGCCGATCAGCTCGCGCGCGGCGTGGCCAGCACCACCGACAATCGCCTCTACAGGTTCTACGACCGCAACGCCGACGTCGGCGGACCGCTGAAGCGCGACAAGATCTGGTGGTACACCTCGGTCCGCGATGAAAAGTCGCAGGCCCGGTATCCGAATTTTCCAATCAAGCCGTTCGAGACGCGCCTGACGAACATCACCGGCAAGATGACCTATCAGCTCTCGCCGAGCGACAAGGTCATCGTCTACGGGCAGGCAGGCAAGAAGCTGCAGCCGTTCCGGCAGGATACGGCGACCATCGGCGGGCCGGGCGGCTCGCGCAGCTTCGGGCTCTTCGACAACGCCGACGCGACCGCCAACCAGGACTACATCGGCTGGGTCTGGAAAGGCGAGTACGACCGTGTGCTGTCCAACGCCACCCTCTTCGAGGTGCGCGCGGGACGCGTCGGCTACACCTGGGACTCCGGCGTTTACTCCGACGAAGTGCGGCGCGAGGACATCGGCAACCGCACGGTCACCGGCGGCAACGTCAAGTGGCTCGAGAACGTCAACCGCAACCAGATGCTCGGCACGCTGAGCACCCTCAAGAACGGGTGGGGCGGCACGCATAACCTGAAGACCGGCTTCGAGGTGTACCGCGACACTCAGGAGCGGGACCAGGTCGGATACCCGCAGAACCTCCTGCTCGAATTCAACAACGGCGTCGCCGTCGCCGTCCGGCAGTATCGGCCGTCGTCGTCCATCAACCGGCTGTTCGCCGGCGGCTTCTACGTGACCGATTCGTGGAATATCGGCTCGAGGATCAACCTGAATCTCGGCGCGCGCATCGACCACTACCGCTCGTATCTGCCGGCGCAGTCGCGTCCCGCCAGCGAGTACGGCACCGCGGCGGACTTCCCGGCGGTGGATAACGTCATCTCCTGGAACCTGCCGGCCCCCAGGCTCGGCGTCACCTACAAGATCGACGAGGCGGGAAAGACCGTCGTCAAGGCCAACGCGGGCCGGTACTGGTGGAATCCCGACGTCAACGTCGCCGGGAGCGTGAACCCGAACATCGCGACTGGCTACGACCGCTTCGCGTGGACCGATCCGAACACGGACCGCACGTTCCAGTCCCCAGAGCTGGGACGCCTGCTCTCACGCGTTGGCGGCGCGGGACTCACCCTCGATCCCGATCTGAAAGATACCTACACCGACGAACTTGCCACCTGGCTGGATCACGAGCTGCTGCCCAACTTCGCCCTGCGGACGGGACTCGTGTGGCGGGGCCAGCGGCAGCTGCGGCAGACGCTCAACCTCGCGCAGCCGTTCTCGGCGTTCAACCTGCCCGTGCAGGTGCGCGACCCAGGTCCTGACGGCAGGGCAGGAACCACCGATGATGGTGCGCTCCTGACGATGTACAACCTGGACCCGGCGTATCTGGGGCAGGTGCGGAGTCTCGTCACCAACGCGTCCGCGAAGAACGACTACTACACGTGGGAGATCACCGGCAATCGCCGCATGACCAGGGGATGGTCGCTGATGGGCTCCTACGCGCTGACCTGGAACATGGAGAACGCGACATCCCCGGGCGCCGCGGCTAATCCGGTGCGCTCCGCTGATGCGCCGGTCAACCCGAACGACCTCATCAACACCGCCGAGGACGGCCGGTACCACTTCACGTTGT
>CAMCNL010000252.1 GCA_945876205.1 Candidatus Sulfopaludibacter sp. SbA3 | reverse complement strand
CGCATGGCTAATTTGACGCGACACACCCCTCACGGGCGGGCCCGCCTCGCCGAAGCGCTTGCGCGAAGGCGGGTCCCGCTGGGATTCCTGGCCGCCGCGTCGGCGGTGGTCTTCGCGCATCCCACGTGGACGACGTGGCAGGCAGGTCTCGGCATCGCGCTGGTCGGCGAGGCGATTCGGGTCTGGGCGTCAGGTCATCTCGAGAAAGGTCGCGAGGTCACGCGCTCGGGGCCGTATCAGTGGACCGGGCATCCGCTGTACGTGGGCTCGAGCATCATGGCGCTTGGCGTCGCCGTCGCGTGCCGAAGCGCGGTCGTCGCTGGGCTTACGTTTATCTACATGGCGGCGACGCTGACAGCGGCCGTGCGCACCGAGGAAGCGTTCCTGCGGCGTACCTTCGGAGACACCTACGATCGCTATCGACGCTCCTTCGGGGAGCCTGGCACGCGGCGATTCAGCATCGCCCGCGCGCGCAGGAATCGTGAGTATCGTGCGATCGCGGGCCTCATCGGCGGATTTGCGCTTCTTGCGCTCAAGATTGCGCTGAACATATAATCAAGTGTTTGCGTGGGGCCGGGCTTGTCACGCCGTAGCGCGTTCGCGCGTAGGCGGGCGGTTAGCTCAGTGGTAGAGCACCGGCTTTACACGCCGGCTGTCACAGGTTCGAGCCCTGTACCGCCCACCAGCCTTCGCCCGCCGTTCGGCGAGCTACGGCTGGCACGCCAGTCAGCTTGGGGTTGTAGTTCAGTTGGTTAGAACGCCGGCCTGTCACGCCGGAGGCCGCGGGTTCGAGTCCCGTCGACCCCGCCAACCTTCGCTCGTGAGAGCTTCGGTTGGCATTCCACCCAAGCACAGTTGATGGCAGTCGTGAGGCGCGTGGGCGTTGTATTAATCGTGGCTGCTGCTGTCGTCGCGACGCAGCTCCCTCTCCTTCCGCTTCCCCTCCCTGTTTACATCCGATGGGCCGACGGCCTCGACGAGGCACAGAAGGCCAATGCGGCACGCCAGCTCCGGCTTCGTCACGTAGCCACGCGCGACGACGGTGTGTGGATCGCGAATGCAACGGACACGTCGACGAACGCGATTCGTGCGATCGTCCAGGACGCGCGCGTCGCCGACACCTACAACATCGACCGCGGCACCTTCGAGGCGGACCGCGAGTGGACGACGCCCGCGGCCTGGCTTGGCCGGACGTTCCCCGCAGTGCAAGCGATCTACGACGACTATCTGGAAGGCGTCCGGCGACCTGCGCTCATCCCACTCGTCGCGTTGCTGGTGGCGGCATGGATCGCCTTTGGCCGTGCACTCCGCCGGCAGGGTGGATGGCTGCTGCAAGGCATTCCGCGCCTCTCCACGCATGCGCTGGCGATCTTCCGGCTTGTCTACGGTGCCGCGATGATGCGGGTCATCCTGTATAGCGATATTGGACCGATGCCGCTCGACGTGCAGCGCATCGAGTCCTGGGCGGCACGCACTGATCTCGTGCGCGTGATCGCCGCCAGCGCCACTGGCGCCTGGTCTATCCGCATGGCGCTGGTCGGATCGCTCGCGCTGTTCGCACTTGGCGTGGTGCCGCGCGTGACACTCGCGATGTCGGCGGCGCTGCTGACCGTCCTGGCCTCCGTGCTCGGGACGCACCAGTCCACGCACGATTTCGGCCTGCCGACGGTCGCCATGTGGCTGATGGTGCTGGTGCCGTGGCACGAAGGCTTCGGGCTTTCGTGGATGTGGCGGCGATGGCGCGGCCTGCCGGACCGCGCCGGTGCGAACCCGCGGGGACTGGCGCTCTGGCTGCCGCCCTTCGCAGTGGGCGTCGCTTTCCTTGCGGCTGCCTTCGCCAAGCTCGACATCAGCGGCATGCAATGGATCACGGGCGGCGCGATTCGCTACCACTTCATCGCGGACGCGTCGGCAGCACCCGTGTCCTGGGGACTGTCAATTGCTTCGTCCGACGCCGCGGCCGTGGCGTTGTCGCTCGGCGCGATCGTCGTCGAAGCCGCGTTCTGGACAGTCATGTTCGTTCCACACCCGCTGGTGCGCCTCGCGTATGCCATTGCCGGCGTCTCTATCCTGGCTGGCTTCTACCTCTTTCAGGGCGTGTATTGGCCGGCGTGGTGGATCCTGATGCTGGCGCTGCTGCCGTGGTCGCCCGTGATCGACGCCATCGTCGCGCGACTGGAACGCTATGACGTGCTGGCTGACGGAGAGTGCCCGATGTGCCGCCGCACCGCGCGAGTACTGCATGCGCTCGACTGGTTCGACCGTCTCACCTTTGTCGATGCGTCTGACGACGAGGCGCGCGAGCGCGTGGCGCCGGGACTGGAGCGGAGTGCGGCGCTGGCGGAGATGTATGTGATCGATGAACGCGGAAACCGTGTTGCCGGGTATGACGGATATCTGCGACTGGCAGCCGGTATCCCGCTGCTCTGGGTCCCGCGACTGATTGGGATGCTTCCTCCCGTCGCGGCGGCCGGGCGCGCGATCTATCGCCGTGTGGCCGAATCACGGATTCGCCGCGGCCGCTGCACCGATGAGGTGTGCGCGCCGGATGATGCGCCGCTGCCGCGACGACACATCGATCGCCCTCGGCTACTCTCGCGAGCCGCCATCGTGGTCGTGGCCGCATTCGTCTTTCAGCAGATCGGCGCGTCGGCACTTCGGTTCGAGTCCGAGCCGCTCGTCTCCAACTTCCCGATGTACTCGTTCACGTGGCCGTCGCGCGAAGCATTCAACGACTACCTGCTCGAGAAAACGCGATACTACGAGCTGTCCACGGAGTCCCTGACATCCGGCGAACTGACGCGCCGCCTGCGCGGCGTGCCGAAGGGACCTGATGTGGTGGACGAGGCGCTGGACGCGGCGGTGGCAGGGAAGCCGTGGCCGGCCGAGACGCGCGCCCAGGTCGACGCCGTGCGTCGCGAGTACCAGGCGCGCTACGGTGAACCGCTTGGCCGCGTGCACGTCGTCCGGCGCGAAACATCGTTCGACTGGACGCGCGGCGAGTTTGAATCTACAGCCCGCACCACTCGCGAGGGCACGGTCGACCTTGCGAGCGGCACGTTTACTTCTTGATGAACGTGCCGTCCCTCAGCTCGGCATAGGCCTGCTGCAGCTGTTCTTCGGTGTTCATCACGATCGGCCCGTACCACGCGACCGGCTCTTCAAGCGGCTTGCCTGAGACGAGCAGGAAGCGAATCCCTTCATCTCCCGCCTGCACGACGACCTCGTCGCCGCGGTCGAACAGCACCAGCGATCGATTGCCGACTTCATCGACGGCCGGGGCGTCTACGGATCCCACGTGATCCGTCTTCACCGCCTGCGGCTCCGACGCGTCGCGGAAGGTCCCCGATCCAGCGAAGACGTAGGCAAACGCGTGGCGTGACGTCTCGACCGCGAGGCGTTTCTTCTTGCCCGGGGGGACGAACACGTCGAGGTACCGCGGATCGGCCGCGACACCGTCAACCGGCCCCTTCTGTCCCCAGAAGTCCCCGACAATGATCCGCACCTTCGTGCCGTCGTCGTCGGTCACTTCAGGGATATCGCGCGCCGGGATGTCCTGGTAGCGCGGCTCGGTCATCTTCAGCGACGAGGGGAGATTCGCCCACAACTGGAAGCCGTGCATCCTGCCCTGCGCATCGCCCTTCGGCATTTCCTGGTGGAGGATGCCGCGGCCGGCCGTCATCCACTGAACGTCGCCCGGGCCCATGCTGCCGCGATTGCCGAGGCTGTCGCCGTGGTCGACGTTGCCAGCAAGGACGTAGGTGATCGTCTCGATACCCCGGTGCGGATGCCACGGAAAGCCGGCAAGGTATTCGTCGGGGTTGTCGTTTCTGAAGTCGTCCAGCAACAGGAATGGATCGAAGTCGGTGGTCTTGCCAAAGCCGAACGCGCGGCGAAGATGCACTCCCGCGCCTTCGAGCGTGGGCTTCGACTGACTGATACGTTTCACGGCACGAATAGACATGGTTCCTCACTCACTCGGCGCGCTGGGTCACCTTCTGAATCAGCGCGCCCAGTTGCCGCGCTTCGTCCTGGCTCAACGCGCCAAAGAGCTCGCGTTCCGTCTCCTCCTGTACTCGCGTCCCCTCGTCACAGGCTTTTCGACCCGCCGGAGTCAGGACGGCGAGACGAGACCGGCGGTCGTTGGGATCGTGCGCGCGAGCGACAAAGCCGTCGGTCTCGAGACGATCGACCAGTTGCGTGATATTCGACTTCACGCACGAGAGGCGTGCGGCCAGTTGGCCCAGTGGCATCGACTCACCCGCATCTGACAACGCCCTCAGAGCGGCGAGCTTTGGCAGGGACAACCCCAAACCGGAGAGCTTGACCTCGACATGCGCCTGAGCGACCTCAGCCGCGTGTATCAAGGAAAACAACCCCGCGGGAGCCCCAGGGACATCGTTCACGTATGTATAATATAGGCTTGGATGATGTTTGGCAACCGGCCCGCCGGCGGCCAATTCCGCCCGAACCGGGCGAAATCAGGCGGCCATAGCGACGACGCGGGAGAATTCGCGCGCCCAGCGCAGAGCTCCTGCGTAGGCGTCGGCGAGCAGCGCTGGCGTGAGGCCCGCGCCGTGCGATGCGAGCGCCGCTTCGTCCCAGAGTCCGTTCTCGTACGCCACCACGGCGTCGAGCACGCAGCGCACCGGGTTGCGTTCCTCGCCAAGTACCGCGCTTCGTGCAGCGGGCGACAGCGGCAGGTCTGCAATCGCCTCGTGCAGCGGACGCCCAAGCATCGCGTCAAGGAGTGAGCAGAGACCGATCAGGAACAGTTCGGCAGACTCTTCCGAGTTGCTGAAGTGCTCGCCGAGCAGCTCACAGCAGCGCGCCCGCACGAGCGCGGTCGTCGCCAGCTCGAACGTGCCGCTGGAGTTCAGTCCGGCCACCGCCCACACCGACGCCCAGCTGCGAATCGGCTCGACGCCGAGCAGCACCAGCGCTTCGTGGATCGAGCGAATCTCCCGGCGAAGTCCGTAGGCTGCGGAGTTGATGCATCGCAGCACTTTGTAACTCAGCGAGACGTCGTGCTTGATCAGATCTTCGATTTCAGAGAGTGACAGCCTCGGCCGGTTGAGGGCCGTCAGCAGCTGCACGTACGCCAGGCGGCTCGCGGGCACCGGCGCTGCGCTGACCGTCTTGGGCTGGCAGAAGAAGTGTCCCTGGAACAGCGAATATCCGGCCGCGCACGCCGCGTCGAAGGCAGCGCCGCTCTCGACGTTCTCCGCGATCAGCTTGATGCCGCTCGCCTGGAGATAGTCGACGATGGCCAGCTGCGCGTCGAGGCTCGTGGCGGTGACGTCGACCTTGATGAACTTTGCGTAGCGCAGCAGCGCCTCGGCATCAGAATCCAGCGTGAAGTCGCAGAGCGCCAGCGGGTACCCGGCGTCGTGGAGCTGCTTGCACATCTCGATCACTTCTTTGTCGATCTGAATGTTGTTGTGCAGCTCGAAGACCACCGCGGCGGGCGACAGGACGCTCCAGGCCTCGGTGACGAGAAGTGATCGCGTCAGGTTGAGAAACGCGGGACGGCCGCCGGTCAACGTATCAAGGCCAACGTTCAGGACCGCATCGGTCATGACGCGCGCCGCAGCCAGATCGCTGGAGACGTTCGCGGCGCCACCGTCGGCGCGGTATAGAAGTTCATACCCGAACACCTGCCACCTCGCATCGAGGATGGCCTGTCGAGCCACGTACAAAGTCTCCCGGGTGTCGGCGTTCGGTTGTGCCATTGGTATGGAGAGAGAATCGGCACAACGCCGGAGAGCTTTAATCGGACCCAAATGGCCGAGATTGGGCCAAATTATGTCAGGCGCCGGGCGGGCTGAGCTCGAGCAGGGCCGTGTCAGGCGAGTGCTGCTCGTAGAGATCCCCCCGGGGGTCTACCCGGTAGTCCCCGACGGCTTCGTCAATCTGGTTCCCATACATGTCAAATTGGGACTCCGTGTAGGGATCCGCTATAGCCGTCGCGT
>CAMCNL010000251.1 GCA_945876205.1 Candidatus Sulfopaludibacter sp. SbA3 | reverse complement strand
CTCGATGCGCGCAATGCCGAAGAGGCCCTCCGCATCCTGCCTGCCGAGCTCGACTCCATCGATCTGCTGCTGACCGACGTCGTCATGCCGGGCTTGAGCGGCCCTGAACTGTTCGAGCGCCTGGTGCGGGAGCGGCCCGCGCTGAAGGTGCTGTACCTGTCGGGTTACAGCGACGACACGATCGTCACGCGGGGACTGTTTGCGCCTGACAGTCCGTTCCTGCAGAAGCCCTTCACGGCGCGCGGGTTGATGCGCAAGATCCGCGACGTGCTCGATGCCGACCCTGCGAGATAGCCGTACGCCCTCGAACGAGCCGACGCTGCTGCTCGTCGACGACGAGCCGTCGGTGCTCGATATTCTCCGCGTGGTCGCGGAGGACGCCGGGTTCCACGTGGTGTCGTGCTCGTGCGGTCAAGATGCGCTCGACCACCTGCAGCGCCACCGGGCGGATATCGCCGCCGTCGACTTGCACCTGCCGGACGTCGGCGGGCTCGAGGTGCTGAAAGCCATCCGGCAGGCCGACCCGGATTGCTGCGTCGTCCTGATGACCGGCGCCGGCTCCATCGACAGCGCCATCGACGCGATCAAGCTTGGCGCCACCGACTATCTGACCAAGCCGATCGATTTCGATCGGTTCAGGCATCTGCTGACGACGGTGCGTGAGGACATCGCGCGGCGGAAACGGCTCCTGCTGGCGGAACAGGAGGTGGCCAGGAATGCAGAGTTCTGCGGAATGATCGGCCGCACGCCCGCGATGCAGGATCTCTTCGATCTCATCCGCCGGCTGGCGCCTCACGTTCGCACGGCGCTCATCACCGGCGAAACCGGCACGGGGAAGGAGCTCGTGGCGCGGGCGCTGCACCGTACCGGGCCGCGCTGCGGCAAGCCGTTCGTGACGATCAACTGTTCGGCGGTGGTCGAAGGGCTGTTCGAGAGCGAGCTGTTCGGGCACGTGCGTGGGGCGTTTACCGGGGCGAGCGCCGACAAGCCGGGCCTTTTCGAAGTCGCCGACCATGGCACGCTGTTCCTCGACGAGATTGGCGAGCTCCCGCTGACGCTGCAAGCCAAGCTGCTTCGCGTGCTCGAGTCGGGAGAGGTCCAGCGGGTGGGCTCGGTTCAGTCGCGCCGGGTCGACGTGTACGTGTTGGCCGCCACCAACCGCGATCTTCCGGCCGACGTCGCCGCGGGACGCTTTCGCGCCGACCTCTTCTATCGTCTCAACGTCGTCGAGCTCTGGGTGCCTCCACTGCGCGAGCGCCGCGATGACATCCCGTATCTGACGGCGGCGTTCGTGCGCGAGTCGGCGGCGCGGATGCACAAGCGCGTGGCCGGGCTCACGCCGGCCGCGGAGCGTGCGCTGGCCACCGCGAGCTGGAAGGGCAACGTTCGCGAGCTGCGTCACATCGTCGAGCGCGCGTGCATCATGGCCGACGGCGACTTCATCAGCGAGCGGAATCTGATGCCTCGCTCGGGACACGCGGTGACGCGCGCGCTGGAGTCGGCATCGTTATCCGAGATGGAACGACAGCACATCGTCGAGGTGCTGAACCGCGTGGCTTGGAACAAGATGGCGGCGGCGAGGGTGCTGGGCCTGACGCGCTGGACGTTGTACCGCCGAATGGAACTGTACGGCATCGGCGCCAAGTCGGCCGAATCCTCCGAGTGACAGTTCGTCCATCCCTCTTCAATCACTCTTCGACAGACGCTCGAGGTGCGCACGCGCACGTACGGGGTGCGAGCCCGCACGTCTGAAGCGCGCGTGCGGCTGTTTTTGCGCGCCTGGCCTGGCGCGACGCGCGCTCCGCCGTGGCCGTCGTCTTGCTGTTTCTTCCCGTCCATGAGTTCATCACACCGCACCTTCGCCGCAGGACCGTCTCGCCTGACCGGGATGCGCGCGCTCGTCGTCGACGAGGATTCAGCCGCGGCGTCACAGGTGAGGGTCGTGCTTCAACACATGGGCGTGAGCGTCTTGGTGGCCGCGTCGTTCGCTGCCGCCAGGACGATGGCGGGCGCGCATCCGCCCGATCTGCTTGTCGCGGATATCGACATCGGGCGCAGTGGCGGGGGAGTCTGGCTTGCGGCGCTCCTCAAGGCCGGTCGTCCGATCGCCGTCGTATTTCTCGCGAGCTCATTGCCGTCGGAGGTACTCGACGGCATCGCCGCGATCGACGCCGCGGGCATCGTCAGAAAGCCGTTGGACGAGCGCCAGCTCGAGGCGACGCTGTCGCTCGCGCTCAGGCGGTGCGAGTTGCGATCGCGTTCCGAGATCCCCGGCGCGGGGTTCAGTGAAGCAGGATGGACCGATCGTCTGGCCGTGCTCGGCCGGGTGGAGAACGAGGTGGTGTCGCTGCTGATGCACAACGATGTGCGGGCGGTCGCGGAAGAGCTGGGCATCAGCCCCCAGGCTGTCCGCAACCGCTTGAAGAGCGCGTTCCGGCGCACGGGCACGCGCTCACAGCCGGAGCTGCTCGACTGGATGCGCAAGGCCAAGGCTGCCGGGACGGCCCGGTTCGCCTGGCCCGAGGTATCGACTCCGGCGCAGGCGCGCGCGGCGGACTAGACGACGGCCCGGCGCGGCATGTTAGTGTTCATGAAAGATGGACTTTGATCTGTCCGACGTGCAATCGGCGTGGAGGGAGAAGGGCGCGGCGCTCGGTCGTGAGCTGGCCGGCGATGCCGCGGCCGGCAGCGTCGTGATGGGCGCGGCGCGAGAGGGCCTGCTCGACCCCGCGGCTGAACTGATGTCGATTGCCGTCGCCGTCGAGGCGATGGCGTTCGAGTCGCCGGCAGCGGCGGTGATCCTCGCGCTGCACTCGGGCACGGCGCTCGCGGTGGCGGGCGATGAGCGATTCTCGTCGCTCTTCCGCGGCGAAATCGTGGCCGCGGTGTCGCTGTCGTCCGACGATGCGCCGGTGGAGCAGGACGGGAAGTTGTCTGGCCGCGCGCCGTGGGTGGCGCCGATCACCGATCACGGCATCGCCGTCGTCGGCCCAAGGGAAGGCAACCACCGCTCCGGCGGTCAAGGTGAACGGGCAGCATTTGCGGTGGCGCTCGACGCGCCCGGAGTGACGATCGCCCCGGTGAAGACCGCCGCCCTGAGTGGTCTCGTGTGTGGCCACGTGACGTTCAATGGCGCCGCCTGCACGCCGATTGGCGCGACGCTGCCCATCATGATTCGTCTGCGGATCCTGATGGCCGCTGCCGGACTCGGTATCGGCCGCCGGGCGTTGCGCGAGGCGTTGACGACTGCGCGCGCGGCCAAGACCCCTGGACTGGGCGCAGGGCAGGCCGCTGCCGCGGGCGAACAGACGGTTCAAGGACTGCTGGCCGACGCCGCCACCGAGCTCGATGCGGCGATGCTGATGACGTGGAAGGCGGCGGTGGCAGAGCGTCCTTCGCTGGCCGGCGCGTCGATGGCGAAGCTGGCGTCCACGGGCGCCGTGCAGCGCGCCGTCGAGCGCGCGACCCAGGTGGTCGGCGCCGACAGCTTCCAGCGCGGCCACATCATCGAGCGCCTGGCGCAGGACGTCCGCGCTCTCGAACTGTTTGCGGGAAGAACCGAAGCCTTACGCGAAGCGGTCGCGGAGGAAGAACTGCCCAGCTACCCAGCGACCTAGCTACCCAGCCACCTAGCTGCCGAGCACCTGCTTCGCAATCGTCTGCAGTTGCAGGTTGGTCGTGCCCTCGTAGATCTGGCCGATCTTCGCGTCCCGGTACAGTTTTTCGACCGGGTAGTCCTTCACGAACCCGTAGCCTCCGAAGAGATTCACGGCGAGGGATGCGGTGCGCTCGGCGACCTCGCTCGAGAAGACCTTGCACATCGCCGCTTCCTTGAGAAACGGCTCGCCTGCGTCGCGGAGCCGCGCGGCGTTGTAGACGAGGAGCCGTGCCGCCTCGAGCTCGGTGGCCGCACGCGCGATCTCGAATTGCACGCCCTGGAACTCGGCGATCGCCTTGCCGAACTGCTTCCGTTCCTTGGTGTACTTGACCGCGTGATCGAGCGCCCCCTGGGCGAGGCCGATCATCTGCGCGCCGATCCCGATGCGTCCCTCGTTCAGCGTCTCGATCGCCACCTTGTATCCCTTGCCGACGTCGCCGAGGACGTTCGCGCGCGGCACGCGGCAGTCTTCGAGCAGCAGCTCGCACGTGCTGCTCGCGCGGATGCCAAGCTTGTCTTCCTTCTTGCCAACCGTGAATCCAGGGAACCCGCGCTCCACGATGAAGGCGGTGATGCCGCGGTAGCCGGCCTTGGGATCGATGGTCGCGAACACGATGAAGACGTCCGCCTCGTTGGCGTTGGTGATCCAGAGCTTGCGACCGGTGAGAGCGAAGCCGTCGCCACTCTCGATAGCCCGGGTCGCGAGGCCAAACGCATCGCTTCCCGAGCCGGCTTCCGACAGCGCATACGCCCCGATCGACCCGCCCGCGAGACGTGTGAGCCATGCCTGTTTCTGGTCGTCCGACCCCCACTTCAGGAACGCGTTGGCGACGAGCGTGTTCTGCACGTCCACCATCACGCCGATGGACGGATCGACCCGCGACAACGCCTCGACCGCCAGGATGGAGTGGAAAAAGGTGGCGCCGGCGCCGCCCTGGGCCTCGGGGATCTCGACAGCCATGACGCCGAGCCCGAAGAGGCTATCGATGAGGTGGCGCGGAATCTTGGCGTGTTCGTCCATTTCCCGGACGAGCGGCCGAACCTCGCGGTCGGCGAATTCGTACACGCTGTCGCGGAAAAGCCGCTCGTCCTCGCTGAGCAACGTCAGGGCTGACACGCCTTAAGCATACGGGTAGTCGGGTATCATCGATGATAGCCGGAGCAACATATGCCCATCACGCGCTCGTCTGCGTTGTTCACCCTGGCTCTCCTGCTCGGCTTGATGCAGGTCGGGACGGCCGGACAGCAGGACGCCCAGGAGCAGCCCGTCTTCCGCGGCGGCATCAACTTCGTCCGCGTCGACGTCATCGTCACCGACAAGAAGGGGCAGCAGGTCACCGACCTGAAGCAGTCCGACTTCGAGGTCACCGAAGACAAGAAGGCGCAGACGATCGAGCAGTTCCGGCTGATCCGCGTCGACGGCAACGTCAAGCCCGGCGATCCGCCGCCTCGCCAGATTCGCAACATCGAAGACGCCGAAGTCGAGCTCGCGAAAGACGACGTGCGAGTGTTCGTGATCTTCTTTGACGACTACCACGTGCGTCTCGGCAACTCGCTGTCGGTGAAAGAGCCGCTGTCGCGTTTCATCCGCGACCAGATCCGGCCCAACGACGTCGTCGCCGTGATGTATCCGCTCACGCCAGTGAACGATCTCAATTTCACGCGCAACCCGGCGGCATTGCTGAGCGCGATCGACAATTTCAAGGGGCGGAAGTTCGACTACACCCCGATGAATCAGTTCGAGGAGCAGTACGCGCGGTATCCCACCGAGGTCGTCGAGCAGGTGCGCAACGACGTCGTCATGACCGCGCTGCGCGGACTGTCGACGCGGCTCGGAGGCCTGCGCGAGGCGCGCAAGTCGATCATCTACGTGAGCGAAGGCCTCCAGGCCTCGCTCCCGCCCCAGATGCGCCGCGCCGACGCGACGATGCCGGCCGATCCCCGGTTGACCGGCGGCATGCTGGGTGAGAACAGCACGCGCGAGCAGACGGCGGAATTCTTCGGCCAGTCCGATCTCTACTCGCGCATGCGCGAGGTCTACGCCACCGCCAACCGCAACAATGCGGCGTTCTACGCGCTCGACCCGCGCGGGCTCGCGCCGTTTGAATTCGACATCAACGAGGGTGCCGGGTTCGAAGCCGACAAGCGCGCGCTGCAGGCGACGACCGACACGCTGCGCGTGCTGGCGAACGAAACTGACGGCCGCGCCATCGTCAATCGCAACGATCTCGCAGGCGGGCTCGCGCAGATGATGCGCGATTCGAGCGTCTATTACCTGATCGGATACAACTCGTCGGCCGCACCGACCGACGGCAAGTTCCACGACATCAACGTGCGCGTGAAGCGGCCCGGCGTCGACGTGCGCGCACGCAAGGGGTACTGGGCGTACACCGTCCAGGATCT
>CAMCNL010000250.1 GCA_945876205.1 Candidatus Sulfopaludibacter sp. SbA3 | reverse complement strand
ACCAAGGCGCTCAAGACGGGTCAGGCCGCGGTCTACAAGGCCGAGCGCGTCGCAGGCCTCACGATCGACACGCTTCGGACGCACTTCGAAAAAGGTCTGGGCGCCCAGCAGGGCACGGTCCGCGTGGCGCCTCGACTGCGGCGGGTCGTCGAATTCAGGCAGCTCAACCTTCTCGACCTGCCATCTCCGGCGCCTGCCTTCGATTTCATCTTCTGCCGCAACGTCATGATTTATTTCGACACCCATGTGCAGCAGCGCGTCGTCCAGGCGTTGGAGCAACGGCTGGCGGTCGGCGGATACCTGTTCATCGCCCACTCGGAAAGCCTCAACGGGTGCCGGCACGGCCTGACGTGGGTCGCGCCAGCGGTGTACCGGCGAGGTCCGACGTGAGCGCGTCCATGCCCGTTGCGGAAGGCTATGGCGTGGCAGAGCCGGCCGCCGGGACGCGGCACGTCATCGGCATCGGTGAGCTCGCCGTCTCGGACCGCCCCGGCGACCTCATCGTGACCCACGCGCTTGGCAGCTGCATCGCGGTGTGCTTGTTCGATCCGGTCGCAGGCGTGGCGGCTATGCTGCATTTCCTGCTGCCGGAGTCGCGGATCAACGCGGAGCGGGCGCGCGCGCAGCCGGCCGCATTTGCCGACACGGGCATCCCGCTGTTGTTCCAGTCTGCCTACCGGTACGGGCTCGACAAGAAGCGAACGGCCGTCACGCTCGTGGGGGGGGCTGATATCGGCCCGAGAGGGGCCGCCTCGTGGCAGATCGGGCGGCGCAACGCCCTGGCGGCCAAGAGCGTCTTGTGGCGCAACGGCGTGCTCATCAAGGCCGAGGATATCGGAGGCCACGCGGCCAGGACGGTGCACCTGTCGGTGCGGGGCGGGCACATGCACGTGTTCCGGGGACGCGACGCACGGAGGGATCGATGAAGCCGATTCGCATTCTCATCGTGGACGACTCGGCGACGATGCGGAGGATGATCCGGCGCGCCCTCGAGCTCGCCGAGGTGCCGGCGGAGGGGATCTTCGAGGCGGGCGACGGCCTCGAGGCGCTGAGATTTCTCGAAGCGCACGCCGTGGACGTCCTGTTCACCGACGTCAACATGCCGGTCATGACGGGCCCCGAACTGCTCAAGGAGATCGCCGCAGCCGGCCGCTGGCCCAACCTTCGCCGGGTGATCGTGTCGACCGACGGGTCCACGTCGCGGCGGGACGAGGCCGCGGCGCTCGACGTCCGGTGCTACCTGGAGAAGCCCTTCAGCCCGGAGGTCATCAGAGATGTGCTCGCTGAAATTGTGTGAGAACGTGTTCGGATCGAGCGCCGGCGACGCAATCCGCTCGGCCCTCGCCACGGTGGCCGAGCGGAGCTTCTTCGCCCTGGTCGATGCCTGCGACGAGACACATTTCGCGGAGCTCGCCGCCTCGCATGAGCAGTGGCTCGAGGCCGCCGTGCGATTCGACGAGCCGTCATGCGCGGGCGAGCTGTCGTGCACGCTGCCGGTCGCCCTGGCGACCCAGTTGTTTGCGGCCTTCGGCGGGATCGATCCGGACGGGCCGCCGCCCGAGTCCGAAGAGCTGTTCGACCTGATTGGCGAGTTCGTCAACATGATCTGCGGGGCGTGGCTCACGCGCGCCGCCGGTCACCAGGTATTCCGCCTCGGCGGGCCGGTCGTCACGCCGCGCGCCGGCGCCGAATGGATGCGCGCGGCGATCGCGGCCCCGGGATTGATGGCCGCCATCGACGATCTACCCTTCGTGATCGAGCTTCGCGCCGGAACGGCTCCATCCCGGACGGCGAGCGTGTAGGCGCCAGCCGACCATGCCGCACCAGGCCGCCAGGACGCGCATTCTCATCGTCGACGACTCGGCCATCGTGCGGAAGATGCTTGCCGACGCGCTGAGGGGCGAGCCGGACTTCGAGGTGGTCGGGCTGGCGCCCGACCCGTTCGTCGCACGCGACATGATTCTGCAGCACAAGCCGGATGTGCTGACGCTCGACATCGAGATGCCGCGCATGGACGGCTTGACGTTCCTGCGCAAGCTCATGGCGCATCACCCACTGCCGGTCATCATTGTCAGCTCGCTGACGCAGGCTGGCTCGGCGGCGAGCCTCGACGCGCTGGCGGCGGGCGCCATTGACGTGATCGCCAAGCCGGGCGGCCCGCAATCGGTCGGCCAGGTCGCCGACAGGCTGAAGCGGCGAATCCGCGGTCTCAGGACTGGACAACCGATGCGCCTGACCGGCGCGCCACCGGCGGAGACGGCGCGTCCCCGGGCGATTCCCGAGGGGAGCGCCCTGGCACGCGCGAAGGGGCTGATCCTCATCGGCGCGTCCACCGGCGGCACGCAGGCGATCGAGTCGGTGCTCACCCGGCTCACGAGCGATGCGCCGCCGATTCTCATCGTGCAGCACATGCCTGCCGGCTTCACCGCGGCCTTCGCCGCGCGGCTCGACGCAGTCTGCCCCATGCGGGTGCTCGAGGCGCAGGGAGGCGAAGTGCTCACGCGCGGCACCGCCTACATCGCGCGAGGGGACTTTCACATGCTGGTGGAGTCGCACGGCGTGGAGCTGCGCGCCGTCGTACGCGACGGTCCCCAGGTTCACTATCAGCGGCCGGCCGTGGATGTGCTCTTCCATTCAGCCGCGCGGCTCCGGGGCGTGCCGATCGCCGCGGCGCTGCTGACAGGCATGGGGGTTGACGGGGCCGATGGCATGGTGGCGCTGCGGCAGGCCGGCGCGGTCACCATTGCCGAGGCCGAGCAGTCGTGTGTCGTGTTCGGGATGCCCAAGGAAGCGATCGCGCGAGGCGGCGCCGTTCACGTCTCGACGCTGCTTGCCTTGCCCCAGTTGCTGGTTGAATGCCTGGCCGGACGCTCGGGCGCTCGTGCTCCTGCCGCGCCGGTACGCAGCTAAGGGATTCAGGTCAGGACTCTACTAGGGCGGCAGATACCAGAGCGTGGCGCCGGCGCGGCGCGCTCGAACGCGCCGCGGAGACGTCAGTGCGGCGCCTGGAGTGCCCAGCCGGCTCGCAGCTTCGCGCGGTCGACTTCGTGGCCTCTCAGGAATACCTTCGAGATCCGCCTGGTGTTGGTGATGTCGTCGAGGGGATTGGCGTCGAGGACGACGAAGTCGGCGCTCTTGCCGGCCGCCACGGTGCCGAGGTCGGCGAGGCCCAGGATCTCGGCCGAGTTGCGCGTGGCGGACTGCAGCACCTGCGCCGGCGTCAGGCCGGCCGCCACCAGGTTCTCCAGCTCGGCGTGCATCGTCCAACCGACGAACTGATCGCCGGTCTGCCCGCCGCCGTCGGTGCCGACGCCAATCTTCACGCCCGCGGCCGATAGCGTCCTGACGGTGCGAGCGAGGCGATCCCAGGCGACCTGTCCTTCCTGCACGGCCTGCGGCGTCGGCGTGGCCAGCCGCTTCTGTAAACGTTCGATCTGTTCCGGACGCACCGTCTCCGCGATCAGCGGCTGCACAGGATTGATCCACGGCGCCGACACGATCCGTCTCGGCGCGCTGAGCGCGCTGAGGATGACCGTCTTCGGATGCTGCTTGAAGAGCGTCACCAGCTCGTCATCGACGTCGGTGATCGTGTGCGCAAAGATGTCGATGCCGGCGCGCAGCAGATCCTTGGCCTCGGATATCCCCGTCGCGTGGACCGCCACGCGCATGCCCCTCTTGTGCGCTTCGTCGAGGATCGCGCCGTAGAGATCGGCGGTGAGGGTCTTGAGTGTGCCACCTCGCGTGTCGACCCACATCTTGATGATCGGCACTTTGCGTGCTGACAGTTCTTCCACGTTCGCGCGCGCACCCTCGACGGTCGTGACGACGTAGGTGGCGTGGTGCTGGTTGGCGGCGCTGATCTCGGCGAGTGGGGCCAGGCCGCGGCCGGCCGTCAGGAACCGCGCGGCGTCCGGATCCTTGCCCGCCATCAACTCGTCGCGCAGCGTGTACGGCAGCTCGCCGAAATCCGACCCCATCGCCTGGCTTGCGGCGACCCCGAAGTATGCGAACCGGTGCATGTGGTCGACGATGTTCTCGCGCGTGTAATTCTGGGGACCGTTGGTCAGATCCTTCATGTAGCCGATGTGCGAGTGCGCATCGACCAGCGCCGGGATGACCGTCTTGCCGGTCAGATCGACGCGCGTCGCGCCGGCAGGGGCCTGCACCCCGCCCTTGAGGCCGATGCGTACGAACCGGTTGCCCTGCACGAGAAACGCGGAGCTCTCAATTGGCGCGCTGCCATCGCCCGTGATCAGGCGGGCGCCTTCGTAGAGGACGGTCCGGCCTGGCGCGCCGGGAGCCTGTCCCGATGCCGGCGCCCAAGTAAGCGCGAGCGCCGCGGCAACGACGAAGAGCCAGATGCATGTTTTCATGGCGTGAACTCTGCTCGATGCGAACGCCGCGAGCCTACCGGTTTCGGTGTGGGGAGGCAAGGTGGCGAGCGCGCCTCGCCCGTGTCGGGATTCCGACCAGGATCCAGAGCCCCGGCCCCCAGGCCGCGCTTGGCGGCCCCGCCGGCAGCGCGGACGCGCCCAGCCGATCCGGGCATCGTCCTTGCTGCCCACAGGTGCTTGCGTTCTGATTTCCGGCGCCGAGAGACACGATGACACTGCGACTCACGTCACGAATCGTCCTGAGCTTCGTGCTCTTCGCGGCCGCGCTGGTGGCAACCGTCACCGTCGTCGCGTATCGCCGCGGGAGCGCAGACCTCGAGGCTGCCGCCGCCTCGGAAGTACTCGCCGTGGCGAACGAAAAGGGGATGGCGCTGGCTGCGTGGATCGACGCGCGCCTGCGAGACGTCAACGAGCTCACCACGGCTGTCGATCTGACGGAGAGGGTCGGCCTCCTTGTCGCGGCAACTCCCGCGTCCACGGAGGCGCGCTCCCTGCGGCTGCGCATTGTGCGAGACCTGACGCCGTTCACCAGCGGTCCTCGCGCCGTGTTCGCCGAGATGTCTGTTATCGACGGGCGAAGCGGAATCGTGCTGGCGTCGACCACCCCGACTGAAGAAGGCAAGACGAAGAGCAGCAGTCCCTATCTGGACAAAGGCAGGAACGGCACCTTCCTGCTGGGGCCCTACTACTCCCTCGCGCTCAAGAGTCCGGCGATGATCATCTCGGGTCCAGTCCGCTCGGCCGACGGGTCGCTGCTCGCGGTGCTGACCGGACGCCTGCGCCTCGGCGGGCTGGAGGCCGTTGCTCAACGCCGGACGGGCTTGCACGAGTCGGAGGATGCATTCCTCTTCAACGGCGACGGCGCGATCGTGTCGCAGCCGCGCCTCGCCAGCGAGCCCACAGTGCTGCGGCGGAGTGTTACCGGCGACATGGTGACGCGTTGCATCGCCGGTACCGGCCGTTCGGATCTCTCTACTGACTATCGCGGCGAGCAGGTGATCAGGGCCTGTCGATGGCTGGCCAAGTACCAGATCGGAATCATCGCCAAGATCGACCAGGCCGAGGCGTTCGCCCCGGCCAGCGCGTTCGGACTGTCGATGCTGCGGATTGGCGGCCTGGCGCTGGCCGTCTCGGTCGGTTTCGCACTGCTGCTCGCGCGCAGGATTACACGTCCGTTGCGCGTGATGCGCGAGGGCGTGAAGGATTTTGCCCTGGGGCAGGCCTCCGAGCCGCTGCCGGAATCCTCTGGCGACGAGCTCGGACTCCTGGCCCGCGAGTTCAACGCGATGGCGCACGCGATCGGCCGGAAGGAAGCCGAGCTTCGCCAGGTGGCGGAGGAACTGGACGAGCGGGTACGGCAGCGCACGGCGGAGCTCGCGCGGGCGCAGGAGGTCGCCGGCGTCGGGAGCTGGGAGTGGGACGTGGTTCACAACGGCGTGACCTGGTCGGACCAGATGTTCCAGATCTTCGGCCTCGCCGCCGGCGCGTGCATACCGAGCTACGAGCGGTACCTCGACTGCGTGCATCCTGACGACCGGCAGCGCGCGGTCGAGTGGGTCAATTCCGTCGTGACGACCAAGACACGCGGCAGCCTCGACATTCGCATCGTTCGTCAGGACGGCGAAGTGCGTGAGATACGCGGCTACGCGGATGTTGTTCTCGGCGCCGCCGGCACTGTCATGACGGTGGTCGGCA
>CAMCNL010000249.1 GCA_945876205.1 Candidatus Sulfopaludibacter sp. SbA3 | reverse complement strand
AGCGACCGCGCAGCCCGCGCCGGTCGGAGGATCGCCGGCGACGGTCGTGGCCACGACCGCGGCGACCGGCGGTCAAATCATCGTGTCGCCGCCCGGCACCGAGTTTCGCGTCGGCGCGGGTCCGTACACGGTGCCGGTGTCGATCAGCGGCGCGTCGCTCATCTCGGGCGTGTCGTTGACCCTGACCTTCAATCCGTCGGCGCTCCGTGTTCGAGCAGTACAGGAAGGGAGCTTCATGCGCACCGGCGGCGCGGCCGCGACCTTCACGCAGCAGGTTGACGCCGCCACGGGGCGCGTTGATATCGCCATCGTGCGCTCGGGTGATCAGACCGGCGTGGCCGGCACGGGCCTCCTGGCAGCGGTGTTGTTTGATGCGGTCGGCGGCGGTGCCGCGAACCTGATGGTGACGGGCTCGTCGACCGGACCGCGTGGGACGGCGATCCCGCTGCAGTTCGCCACCGTGCCGGCGGTGAACGTACGGTGATGAATCAGAAGGGCCACACCTTTATCGAGCTGTTGATCGTCACGACGATCCTGCTCATCCTGGCGTCCGCGGTGATGCCGCTGGCGCAGGTGACCTCTACGCGCCAGCGGGAGGCCGAGCTGCGCCGGTCGCTGCGCGAGATGCGCACCGCCATCGACAAGTTCAAGGACGCGGTCGACATCGGCCAGATCGCCGCCTCTGACCTCGAGCCCGGCAACGAAGGGTACCCACCTGACCTCGACACGCTGGTCGAAGGGATCTCAGCCGCCAACGACGCATCCGGCCGAAAGCTGAAGTACCTGCGCCGGATTCCGATTGACCCGATGATGGCCAGTCAGGACTGGGGCAAGCGCGCGTATCAGGATGCGCCCGACACCACTTCGTGGGGCGGCAAGAACGTGTTCGACGTCTACACCAAGAGCACCGGCACGGCGCTCGACGGCACGAAATACAGGGACTGGTAGTGGTGCGACGGTGCGAGGGTGCGACGGTGCGGTGCGTGCGAAGGTGCGAAGGGGGCTTCACGCTCATCGAGATGATGATCGTGATGACGCTCATCGTCATCCTCGCCGGGATCGGTCTCACCTTGTATGGCAACAGCGTGACGCGCGCCAAGGAGGCGACGCTGAAAGAGGATCTGTTCCGGATGCGCGATGCCATCGATCAGTACTACGCCGACCAGAACAAGTATCCGGCGTCGCTCGAGGATCTGGTGTCGGCGAAGTACCTGCGGGCGGTACCGGTTGATCCGATCACGCAGTCGACTGATACCTGGCAGACCACCTTCTCGGACGCGGATCCGTCGAATCCCTCGGCTGAGCCCGGGATTTCCGACGTGAAGAGTGGCGCGGAGCAAATGGCGCTCGATGGTACGGCTTACGCAGAGTGGTAACGAGAAAATGATGAGAAGCCTGTACGCGCGAGTCGCGATTGCCGGAGCGGTGCTGATGATGGCCGCCTGCGAGCGCGTTCAACTGCTCGCGCCGACGAATTCAACCATTACGGTCTCGGCCCCGAGCCGCGTGCTGCCGTTCGGCGGCAGCACCGAGGTCACGGCATTCGTGACCGAGCAGGGTGGGACCCCGGTGCACAACGGCACCGTCGTGCGCTTCAACGCCACTCTGGGCACCGTCAGTCCGACCGAGGTCGAAACCCGTAACGGGCTGGCGATCACGACGTTCCTCGCCGGAAATACCTCAGGCATAGCCGATGTCCGCGCCACCTCCGGTGGAGCGACTGGGACGAGCACAACCGGCACGGGCACGGGCGCCACGACTACCACGACCAACGTCGTGCAGATCACGATCGGTGCTGCAGCGGTGAACACGGTGACCTTGCGCGCCAACCCCGGCAGCGTATCCGCGGCGGGCGGTACGGTTGAGCTCATCGCCAACGTCGTGGCCGAGAACGGCCGCGCGCTCGAAGGCATCCTGGTCACGTTCAACACCGATCAGGGGACGCTCAGCTCAGCGGTCGCGACCACGAACAGCAGCGGCGAGGCCCGGACGTCGCTGACGACGAGCCAGCTTGCAAAAGTCACCGCAACCGCGGGGACTAAGACTAGTACTCCCGTCGTGGAAGTGACTGTGCGAACGGGTCCGGGTGTGTTGTTGACGTGCCTGCCGGCGGCCACTACTTCCGGCACCAGTTGCGCCGCCGCTCAGGCGAGCTCGTCGGGCAACACCGTGACAGTACAGTTCACGATCTCGAAGGTTGCCAGTACAAGCGCCCTCCGGTCCGCAACGATCGATTTCGGCGACGGCACGTCGCAAAGCTTGGGGAGTCTCGCTAGCGAAGCGAAGGTGTCCCATACATACACAGGTCCGAGCAGCACGGCACCGCGGTCCTACACAGCGACGGTCACCGCCACCGATATCAACGGTGAATCCACGACGACATCGACTGTTGTCAGCGTGACGCCGCGCGCGACGCCGACGCCGATAACGTTGTCGTTCACGACGGACACGTGCGCAACGGCTACCGTGCAGGGTCAGCGTTGCTCATTCACGGTGGCCGCCACCGGTGGTGGGGACGGCGGTACCGGCAATGCGTCCATCGAGTCGTATACGTGGAATTTCGGGGAGGACGGTGCATCGGACGTGGTTACGTCCAGCCCGACGATCACGCATATCTACACAGCAGATGGCCGGTACACGGTGACCGCGACTGCGCGCACGGCGGATGCAAGAAGCGCCAGAGCGCAGACAGAGGTCCTGATCGACGTGTTGCCGGCGGCACAATGACCCGTCCCTGCGGCCGCGTCGCTCGTCGCGGCTCGGCAGAAGCGGGCTACGCGATGGCGGCGCTGCTCGTCGGCATCAGCGTCATGGGAGTGGTGCTGAGCGTCGTCCTGCCGTCCTGGTCCACGCTGGCGCGGCGCGAGCGCGAGTCCGAGCTCGTCTTCCGCGGCCAGCAGTACGCGCGCGCGGTCACCCTCTTCCAACGCAAGATGGCCGGCGCCTATCCGCCCAATCTCGACATCCTCCTCACGCAGAAGTTCCTTCGCAAGAAGTACAAGGATCCGATCACCAACGACGACTTCGTGCTCATCCCGGTGGGCGACCCCCGCGCGCTGCAGGGCGGCGCGTCGGCAACGCCGGGCGGAACCGCGGGGTCAGGGCCGGCGCAGGGCCGCGGCGGACCGCCGCTCGCGGCGCAGCAGCCGACGGCGCGAGGTGGTGGAGGTGGAGGCGCGCCAGGCGCGGGAATCCAGGGCGTCGTCAGCAAGAGCACCGGCACATCGCTGCGCGTTTACAACGGCCGTTCGAAATACAACGAGTGGGTGTTCATTGGCGCCGCCGCGAGCACCGCGGCCGGGGCCGCGCCGGGCGCGGGAACGCAGAATCCCGGAGTGCCAGGGCGGGGAGGAGCGGGGTTCGAAGGTCTGCAGGGCCCGCAGTTTCCCGGAGGCCGTGGCGCCCCTTCCGAAGGGCGTCCTCAGCAACCTGGCCGTGGCGCACAACCGCCCGGCCGTGGTGGACAGCCGCCAGCCGGAATGCCGCCCGGGTTTCCATTCCCCGGCGGTGCCGGCCGCGGAAGATTCTAACGGGCGCGTGGCCTAAAGGCCACGCGCTACAGGCGATTGGTTACGGTCCGCGATCTATGTCTTTCATCACCGCATCATGCACGGCGGGGCGCACGCGCTTGATCGCGTCGTTCGCGCGCGTCGGATGTACGCGGTTCGTGAGCAGGACGACGTAGATCCCCCGATCCGGATCGATCCAGAGCGACGTGCCGGTGAAGCCGGTGTGACCGAACGCACGCGGCGACATCCGCGATCCGCATGACGAGGTCGCCAGCATCGTGTCCCACCCGAGCGCGCGCGAGCTCCCCGGAACCCCCTCACGCTTCGCGATGAACGTCTCGAGTGTCTCGCGGCGGACGACTCCGGTGCGTCCGTCGAGGATCTGCAGCAGGTGACGCGCATACGCACCGACGCCAGCAGCATTGCCAAAGAGACCGGCATGCGCCGCGGCGCCGCCGAGCGCCCACGCGTTTTCATCATTCACTTCGCCGGTGGTGACCCGGCCGCGCCAGGAATCGATCCCGGTGGGTGCCGTCCGCGGGCGCCAGGCGACCGGCGGGTTGAACTGCAGATCCTCGACGATGCCCATCTGCGCTAACAACGCGTCGAACCGCGACGGCAGGGATGTCTCCGCCTCGAGCAGGAAGCCCAGCAGGATGAATCCCAGATCGCTGTAGATCGACGCCGAGCGCGGCGTGTACTCCAGTGGCGTACCGCAGATCGCCTGCTCGAAGGCGATGTGTCCGCGATGGCTTCGGAACAGCTCACGGTAGGCCGGCAGCCCTGAGCTATGCGTGAGCAGATCGCGCAGCGTGACGCGTGCGCGATCCGGGTTGCGCCACTCGGCGATGTGATGGATGACCGGATCGTCGAGGCCGATGGATCCGCGCTCGACCTGCTGCATCAGCAGGGGAGTCGTCGCCATCACCTTGGTGAGCGAGGCGAGATCGAAAATGGTCCGCTCGGTGGTGGGGGATGCGCTTGGATCGAACGTCAGCCGACCGAAGGATTCGCGCCAGCGCGGCTGCGTAACGTCGCCGACTTCGATCGACGCGGCGGGAAACGCCCGATCGTCGATCGCCTGCCGAAGCACCGTGCGTGCGGCGCTGAACACCCTGCTCGCGACCCTTACAACGCTTTTCGCGCCGACGCAGCCACGGAGGCGGTCGCCTTCGCCTTACGGCTTCGGCGCCCCAAGCGGACGTCGGCTTGCCGCGCCGTAGCTTTAGCGGAGGCGGGTGTCTCCGTGGCCCGTGGAAGTGAAGACGCCATTAGAACGCGGCGCGCGCGATCGTCGACAGGTACTCGGGGCCGAGTGGCGGACTGCTGAGGCTGTCGTACGAGAAGAGCACGACGCCGCTCGTGCCGAGGCGCCGCGCGGCGGCGATGTTGTCGATGGTTTCCTGGGGCGACAGGCGATAGGCGCCGATGCCGGCCCACACCGGCCTGCCGGCGGCCAGCATCAGCACGTCGGTGATCTGGCGAGCGAACTGCGCTGGCTCGGTCGTGTACGCCATCGGGCAGAGCGCGTCGATGAAACCGTTGTCCAGCCAGGTACGCCAGTCCTGCAGCCGCTCGCGCAGTGCCAGGTCGACATCCGGCACCACCGCGGCGCTGACGATGGCCGTGGGTCGCGCCGTCTTGACGCTCGTCCGCAGGCGCGTGACGAGGGCGGTCAACTGCGACTGGCGGAAGAGGCGCCATTCGGTCGCGAATTCATCAGGATACGCAAACGGGTCGATCGCCTCGAGCTGATCGACGCGCGCACGCTCGGTTGCTGATACGCTGCGGCGCACATCCGCCTTGAACCGGTCGAGCGCGGCGCGGCTGTAGTCGAAGTCGGGTCCCGGATACCGGATGTAATCGAAATGCACGCCGTCGAGTGCGTATCGCGACGCCAGGTCGGCGACGATGGCCGCCGTGTGCACGTTGGCGTCGGGATGGAGCGGTGAGACGTACAGGCCCTCGACGCGCGAAGTGTTCGCGCGAGTCCAGCGTGCAAGACGGCCGAGGTACTCAGGACTGCGCGGATCGATGGCCGCGAGCTCCGGCGCCAGCTCGCGAGGCACCATCAGCCACTCGGGATGCTCGTAGATCACGTGATCGCGTCCGGGCGGCAGCGCCGTCGCGCCCGACACGAGGTTGATGTTCACCCACGCGTGCACGCGAAGTTCTCGTGCGTGCGCTTCGCGAAGCGTCTCCGCCAGCGGATCGAAGCCGGCCGGCTGCCGGGTCAGCGCGAGCGCGCGCAGTTCGATGCCGTCGTTGAAGTACGCGTCACCGCGGCCGCGCACCTGCACGAAGAGCGTGTTGAAGCCGTTGGCGGACGCCGAAGCAACCATCCGGCGGATGGCGTCGGGAGACTCGAGGCTGGTGCGAAGCACCCAGAGCGCGCGCACTTCGGCGGCTTGCGCGAGGACAGGCTGCGCCGGCAGCGCAGAGTACAGGGTGACCATGGCCGAGATGCAGGCAAATAGACCGGCTGTGATCCGCAGAGAGATCACCCGGGGTCGGGACGCTGTCATGGGAAGGGCGTAAATGTACCATAGATCGATGCACGTTCTCGGAATCGACGCCGGCGGCACGAAGAC
>CAMCNL010000248.1 GCA_945876205.1 Candidatus Sulfopaludibacter sp. SbA3 | reverse complement strand
CTTCTTGTTGTCCGTGAACTGATCCGGCGACCAGCCGCCCAGCGTGAACACCCACTGACCGGTTCCTTTGGCCTTGGCGGCGGCCGCGAGGAGCGCGAGCGCCTGCTTGCGCGAGTCCACGCCGTCCAGACGCGTCTCCAGCGTCCAGTACTCGCCTTCTTCCTGGAAGTGCGCATGGTTGTCGATCATCCCCGGGACGACCGACTTGCCGCGCAGATCGATCCGCTTGGTGCCCGGTCCGGCGAGCCGATTGATCTCCTGGTTCGTGCCGACGGCGACGATGCGGGCACCGCGCACGGCGACCGCCTGCGCGATGGAGAACTGACCCTCAACGGTGATGACCTTGCCGTTGGTCAGAATCAGGTCGGCCGCGGGCTGCTGTGCCCGAAGGCCAGACGACGTGACCGTGAGCCCGGCGACGATCAGTGCGCAGGTAAGTCGTTTCATGTGGATCTCCAACGCTACCGTGTTGATGTCGCCGGCTCCGTCGCCGCGTCGTAGGCAATCCGTCCGCCGACGATGGTCATGACCGACTTGATGTCCTTGATCTGGTCTGCGGGCACCGTCAGGTAGTCCTTGTCCATGACGACCATGTCGGCCAGCCTGCCCGGCTGAATCGAGCCGAGATCGTTCTCACGGAAGAACAGATACGCATTGCTTCGCGTGTGCGCGATCAGTGCCTGTTCACGAGTGATCGTGTGCGTGTTGATGACCGTGCCGCCGACCATCTTGCCGGTGACCGCGAAGTACAGCATCTGGAACGGACGGTACTGGTTGACTTCGAAGGCGTCGGTCCCGAAGCCCCACATGATGCCGCTTGCCTGGATCTCTCTCATCGCCGGCATCGCGAAGGCCTTGTCTCCCTGGATGCGGTGGAGCAGTCCGCCGGAGATGACGGGACGGGGATTGAGGGCGAGGAACATGTTCAGCTTCTTCATCCGCTCGAGCTGCGGCACGGTCACGGCTTCCATGTGCATGAACGCCCAGCGAAGCGGCCGGATGTTGACCTCCTTGGCGATCTTCTCGACCTGGTCGAGCTGCGCGTCGATCGCCTTCTCGGTGACCGTGTGGAGCTGGACGGGAATGCTGGCCTTCGCGGCCGCGAGGCCGAAGCGGCCCCACGCATCCCACACCTCCTGTGAGGCGATCGGCTCGGGGCCTGGTGCGATCACGTCGCCGCCGCCGCCGCCGGGGAACCGCTCGCCGTAGTTCGAGTTGTCGATCCATTCGTCGCCGTCGTGGTACTTCAACGTCGGGAGCTCGGCGATCTGTTTCTCGAGCGCACCTGCGCCCCGACCGCCGGTGGTGACCGTGTTGAAGCAGAAGAAGCGCATGCTCGCGGTGCCTTCGCGCTGGAACTGCCGATACAGGTCGTTCCAGAGGCACTGGCCGCCCGACGCCGTGAGGCCCGCTTTCGCGAGATCCTTCAGCATCACCTTCTGGCTGGCGACGATCACGTCCATCGGCAGATTGGCCTTGCCCCCGTTCGGCGCGTCCAGGAACGCAGCCGCGTCGACGATCTTTTCACGGCCGGCAACGCCCATGATGCCGGTGGCGCGGCCCTTGGCGTCGCGCTCGATCCAGGGCTCGGTCGACTTTTCGAGGCCGAGCATGTCGATCGCCTTACTGTTCAGATACTCCTGCGACCGCGTGAACTGGAGGAACACCGGGTGGTCCGACACGACTTTGTCGAGCTCGTCGCGCGTGAACGGTTTCTTGTCGTCGGAGAACTGGTCGGGCGACCAGCCGCCGAAGTTGTAGACCCAGCCGCCATTGGGCGTTGCCGCGGCCTTGGCCTTGAGCAGCTCGAGAGCACGCTTGCGCGTTTCCACGCCGTCAAAGCGGAGCTCGAGGTCCCAGTAGGCGCCTTCCTCCTGGAAGTGCGCGTGGTTGTCGATCATGCCGGGCACGACCGCCTTGCCGCGCAAGTCGACGCGGCGGGTGCTGGCGCCCGCGAGCTTGTTGATATCGGCGTTGGTGCCGACCGCGATGATCCGGTCACCACGTACCGCGACCGCCTGGGCGATCGAAAACTGATCGTCAACGGTGATGATCTTTCCGTTGGTCAAAATAAGATCGGGGGCGGCGGCCTGCTGCGCCTCAACCACGATCGAAGCCACGATCACTGCCAGAACAAGCGGTATCCAAGCGATTCGTTTCATCGCAATCTCCAAATACTGTGTGAGAGCGGCCCTCGTGGCCGACGGAATTATGCCTTAGTTCTGGCGCGGCGGGAGCGGCTGGGTAGGCGTGGTCGGCTGGGGTGGCGTAATGGGTTGGGCCTGATCCGGCCGATCGGCGGGCGGAGCGCCCTGTTGCTCGAAAGGTTGCGGCTGAGAAGGGGCCTGAACGGGGGGGCCGGGCGGGGGAGTCGGCTCAGTAATGATGGGCAGCTCGAGGATCGGCGCTTCGCCGGCGCGGCCAACCCGGAACGGCCGGAGGTCGTTTTCGTTGAGGTCGAGCACCCGGACGATTCGGGGCGTCAGCGTCAGGACGATATCGGTTTCCTGCGTCTCCTTCCGGGTGTGGGCGAACAGCTTGCCAATCACCGGAAGGTCGCTCAGGCCGGGAATGCCCTCGAGCACCTGGCGCTCGTCGTCGCGAATGAGTCCCGCCAGCAGGTTGGTCTCGCCGTCGCGCAGCCGGATGACGGTGCTGATGGTGCGGTTGCCGAACGTCGGCAGCCCGCCGAAGCCCGTGCCAGAGATGCTGCTGACTTCGATCTTCAGGGCCAGCGACACCTCGTCGTCGTGATGGGTGCGCGGGGTGATGTCGATGTTGACGCCGATGTTCTCGTAGTTGAACGACGTAATCGGCTGCTGCGAGACCCCGCCGGTCGCGATCGGGGAGAACGTCGTCACCGGGACGGGCACCCGCTCGCCGAAGCGTGCCTGCGCAGGGATGCCTTCCGACGTGCGCAGTTGCGGATTGGCCAGCGTGCGGGTGTGGTTATCGCTCTTCAACAACCGGTAGAACAGGCCGGGCAGGTTCGTGAGGTAGATGTCGGACTCGGTGAGGTTCCGCAAGTTGCGCAGCGTGAAGTTTTCGCGGTTGATGTCGGCGGCGCCGTTGACGCCAGGTGACCCAGGCGACGCGAATTGCAGGCCGTATTCCTGGAGCCGCATGCGGTCCACTTCCAGGAGCTCGACGTCGATCACCACTTCGGGCCGCGCCTTGTCGATTGCGGCAATCAGCTTACCCGCCGCCGCAACGCGCTCAGGCGTGTCCTTGATCGACAGCGCGTTGGTCGCCGTCACAGGTGCCAGGCGGCGGTTGTCGATGACGATGCGCAGGAGGTCCATCGTCTCCTTGAGATCCGCGTTGCTCAGGTAGAACGTCTGGACGACCTCTTCCTCGTACTCCCGCTGCTTGGCGGGCGTGTCGGGGATGACGGTGATGGTGCGCTGGCCGCTGACGCGGTAGAAGTTCTTCGACGCCATCGACAGCGTGCCGAGCGCATTCTCGAGCGTCGCGTTGCGGAGGTCGATGGTGATCGGCTGGTCGCGGAACTGCGGATCGAACACGATGTTCATGTTCGCAAAGCGCGCGATGGCGGTGTAGATGTCGCGGGCGCTGGCGTCGCGGAAGGTGAGGGCCGCCGGCAGCTTTACGTCGGCCGGGAGGTCGGTGCCGGGCGGGGGCAGGTGCTGCGAACGCTCGATGAGCGTCTCGAGCTGCGTCTTGCCCTCGCGCGCGACGGCGATCTTCGTCCTCAACTGCGTGCGAACGGAGGTCAGGAGCTCCTGGACGTTCTGGTCGGCGGGATTGAGCTCCGACGCTATCTGCAACTCGACGAGCGCTTCGTCGAGCCGGCCCGCGGTGTTGAGCTGCCGTCCCCGGGAGTAGTGGGCTTCGGCGGCGCGGGTCCTGGCGCGCTCCAGGCCCTGGCGGGCCGAGCGGTTGTCGGGATTCTTTTGTACGGCCTTGGTGTATTCGGCGACGGCCAGGTCATAGTCCTGGGCGAATTCGGCGCGCTCGCCAGACCGCAATGCGGCGGTGGTCGCGCAACCTGCTGCCAGGACCGTGAGCAGGACGACGAGGGAAAGTTGCTTAATTACGTGTGCCATCAGTGATGATGTCGACGCCGCGCGGAATGCGGAACGCAAAGTCCTTATCGGATAGACCACGGTTTTCCTTCATGTTGGTGAAGGTGAGAGTCGAATCTCCGCCCTGGCGGTCGCGCGTGGTCAGTGCACGAATCTGCAATGTGGTGGGGTCGACTGCCACGACCAGGTATTCGTAATCCGGTTCGTCGCGCCGGGGGGTCAGCCTGAGGGCAAGGGCGCCCGGCACCGAGGAGTCGGCGGCAGCGGCCGTGAAGTCGCGTGAGATGTCGCCCTTGCCGGCGAGAAAGAGCGCGGGCGTCGCCGCCTGGTCGGCCGGCGGTACGTCGCTGACGATGACCTGCTTATCCTGCGGAAGGTAGGAGTAGACCTTCTTGCCGTCCGAGACGAACTCCTTCTTCTCGGGGCTCGTGTAGACCCATCGCATCATCCCGGGCTTCTTGACGGCCACCGTCCCGCTCTCGGTCGACTGGGTGCGGAGCACGCCGCCGCGATAGCTGTGGGTGAAGCTGGCCGAGAAGTCGCGCACGTTCTGATAGCGCGCCTGAAGTGACTTGGCGAGGGCATCGGGCGCTGGCTTCGTTTGGGCCGACGGGGCAGCGGCCAGGGCCCCGGTCGCCAGCATGACAGTAAGGAGGCGGGTCATTACGGTAGGGATTACCCTACAAGCTTCGAGCCAACGCGAAAAAACCGCTGTATTGGCGACTTTACGCGTAAACCTGTCTGCGGCTGTGGTGGCAGGGACACAATGTTCTGCCAATCGATACACCTAAGCGAGGCCCCGCTTGCGCGAGAAGAACGCGCGCACCTCGGTCGCGTCGCGCGTGTTCAGCACATGTCGCGGCTCGATCCAGCCGCGGCGCGCGGTGCCGACGCCAAACCGCATCTGGCGGCCAAGCCCATCAACGCGGTGACAGTCGCTGTCCACGACGATGGTGACGCCAGCCTGCGCCGCGCGCCGTGCGAGCGCGCCGTCCATGTCGAGGTGCCCGGGGGCTCCGTCGATTTCCATCGCCGTGCCCGTCAGCGCGGCGGCGGCGAAGAGTTGGTCGAAGTCCACGGCGTAACCATGAGACTGCGCGGGAGAACGGTTCGCCGGATGCGTGATGATGTTCACGAGCGGATGACGGATCGCGCGAAGATACCGCTCGGTCAGCTCCGAATCGCGTTGACCCGCGGGGTCGTGGAGCGATGCCAGCACGAGATCGAATCCGGCCAGCAACTGGTCGTCAAAGTCGAGACTGCCGTCCGGCATGATGTCGACTTCCACTCCGTGCAGGATCTCGATTCCGTGCACGCGCGTCCGCAGTGCCTCGATCTCCTCGCGCTGGCGCGGCACGTCCTCCGGCGATAGCTTGCGCGACGACCAGGCGTGCTCCGAATGGTCGGTGATCGCGACGTACTCGTATCCGATCTGCTTTGCCGCGCTCACCATGTCGGCGATCGAATTGCGTCCGTCGCTCCACGTGCTGTGCATGTGGAGGTCGCCGCGGATATGGAGCTCGGTCAAGAGGGGAGGGATCTCCCCGCGTTCAGCCGCAGTGATCTCGCCGTTCCCTTCGCGAAGCTCCGGCGGGATCAGGGGCAGGCCGAGGCGCTCGTAGAGCTCTTCCTCGCGCGCGCACGCCACGGGATCGCCGGCCGGGCTCAGCAGACGCCCGTCCACAAGCTGGACGCCCATCTGCAGCGCGCGCGCCTGCAGTTCGCGGACGTGCGCCTGAGCGCCCGTGTGCCAGACCAGCGCCGCGCCGGCGTCTTCAGGTGGCGTGACGTGTAACGTGATCGCGCCGCGGGAGGTCGAGATCGTGACGCTGCACGACGTCTGCGCGGAGACGTCGGCGACGATCGGCAATCGGCCGAACCCGCGAAGTACCTGCTTGTGACGCGACTGAGGCACCAGGGCGAGCAGCGTGACGTCGCCCACGTCGGGTGCAAAACGTCTCAGACTGCCGACCGGCACGATGGCCTCAGCGGCGATACCCGCCCGTCTGGCTTCGCGGATGGCGGAGGAGGCGAGCATATGCGCTCGCCCAAGAGGGATGC
>CAMCNL010000247.1 GCA_945876205.1 Candidatus Sulfopaludibacter sp. SbA3 | reverse complement strand
TCGTGCTGCATGTCAACGTATTCGATGGCCACTCCGATGCCGTCCCGAATCTGCCGCGCGAAGCCTTTCTCGTCTTCGAAGACGACAAACCACAAGAAATCACCTTCTTCAGCAACGCTGACGTGCCGGTGGCGGTGGGGCTTGCCATCGACAACAGCGGCAGCATGATCGCGCGCCGCGCCATGGTGGTCGCGGGGGGCACGGCATTCGCCGCCTCGAGCCATCCCGAAGACCAGTTATTTACGGTGATCTTCAATGAGCATGTCCGGTTCGGCCTGCCGTCCGTGATGCCCTTCACCACCAACCGGGCACACCTGCAGTCCGCGCTCACACGGTATCCACCCGGAGGCAAGACAGCACTCTACGATGCCGTCATTGCCGGCCTGGATCGTCTCGACCAGGCGAGCCTGCAAAAGCACGTGTTCGTCGTGCTCTCCGATGGCGAGGACAACGCCAGCACGCACTCAGAAAAAGAGATGCTGGAACGCGCGCGGCGCAGTGACGCCATCGTCTACACCGTGTCGAATGCGAACATGCAGACGGGAATGGGGGGCGACCCAGGCGTGCTGAAGAGGCTGGCCCAAACGACCGGCGGCCTCGCGTACTTCCCGAAATCGGACGAGGGCGTGGTGAAGGCGTTTGACGAGATTGCCGAGAACATCCGGCGCGGGTACAGCATTGGCTACGTGCCCACCAACTCCGCCCGCGACGGCGCCTATCGGAAGGTCAAGGTCATGGTGTTGAAGCGCGGCAAGAATAATTTCAGCGTTCGGAGCCGGAATGGCTACACCGCGCCAGGCACGGATGGCACCCGCTAACGCCTGCGGGCCACTGCCCCCGCATGCGACGCCGCCGGCGAAGCGCGGTATCCGTGTGCTCGAGCGGCTCTTGCTGGTCTTCGGCATCCTGTCGCTTGGCTACTACGTCTATGTCTCCGCCGAGACCGCCATCTACCAGTCCATCGAGAATCGAGAACTCGACGCGATCTTCGCAAGCGCGCCTCCGCCGCAAACAGTGGCGCCTGCACCGGCCGCGCGCCGGCGCGTCGCGCCCGCGGCCGGGTCGCCTATGGGACGCATCGAGATCCCGCGTCTCGGCGTGTCAGCGGTGATCCGCGCCGGGAGCGACGCACGCACGCTGCGCCTCGCGGTTGGCTACATCCCCGGCACCGCACTGCCAGGCGACGGCGGCAACATCGGTCTCGCCGCCCACCGCGATACGTTCTTCCGCCGTCTGCGCGACATTCGCGCGGATGATGAGATCCGGCTCGTCACGCCTGAAGGCACGTTCTCCTACATCGTCGAGAAGACCAATATCGTCGGTCCGCGCGACACCTGGGTGCTGAACCACACGCCCGAACCGGCCCTGACGCTGGTGACCTGCTATCCCTTCAGCTACGTCGGTTCCGCGCCACAGCGGTTCATCGTCCGAGCCGCGCTTCGCCAGCCGCTGACGACCGCCGCCGACTAAAGCGCGCGTTGAACTTGCCCGCTGCTGCGCACCTGCTTTAGGATTGGTCCTCGCGTAAAAATTGAAAGAACCCCTCGCCGGTCACGGGCGCAGGGCGAGGCTCCGGCGAATGACCACGCGATCCCAGGGAAAGAAGCGTCTCGACAAGAGCGGTGAAGAGATCGTCATTCCCCGCGTCGAGAGCAGCGATGCCGAGCAACCGAAGAAGCGCGGGCGTCGCCCGTCGCACACCGAGCTCTGGACCAAGGTCACGGTAGTGCTGTTCGATCGGCAGATTGTCTTCCTCGATCGCCTCGGCGCCGACATCCGCGCCGCGAGCGGCGTCGCCATCAGCCGCGCCCACGTGATCCGCGCCCTGATCGACGCCCGCAGCGAATCCGACCTCGACCTCACCGGCACCCGCTCGGAAGCCGACCTCAAGGCGGTGCTGACCGCCAGGCTCGGCCGCTACCGCGTCTGACCCAAACTTCAAAGCACGGCCGCTGCAGGAACTGGCTGACGAGTTCGCACTCCTCCGCGGAGCCAACCTGCTGGCGATACGCGCGCTCGACGCCGAGGCGTGGCAGCGTATCGGGCTGGCGAACAACACGCCGGTGTCGGTCAGGGCGATCGCCTACGTGATGGCCGGGCACGTGAATCACCACGTGGCCCTCCTGCGCGCGCGCTACGGCGTCTAGTCCTACAATTCCTTCATGGACCGCAAGACGCTGCCGTGCGGCTGCGAAGTCGACACTCATCGGGATTTTCTCGGACGCGTGGTCGGGACGGTCGTCACGCGCGCCGATCAATGCGAGCGCGCCGAGCACGCACCCGGCCAGGTCATCATCATGCCCGGCCGCGAGAATGCCCGCCCGGAATAGCCGTGACCTCTCACTCCACCGATCCGACCGTGTTGTGGCGACTCGTGCGCGGCCGCTCGACGGCGCACGCCACGATCTTCCCAGGCAATCAGGACACGACACTGACGTGGTTTCTAGACGGCGTCATGGACCGGGCCGAGAACTACGACTCCATGGACCTCGCCCTCGCGCGGGCAGACGACGTCCGCGGCGTGCTGCTCCGCGACGGGTGGAGCGTTCCCGCCGAGGACGCCTGAACCCCTGCGGTATCATTGAGCAATGACGGTCGCGGCTCGCCTCCATCGCACGATCGGCGTCCGCGTCGGCCACGTCCAGGTCGGCGGCGGCGCGCCCGTCGTCGTGCAGTCGATGACGATGACCGACACCGCCGATGCGGCGGGCACGGCACGCCAGTGCATCGAGCTGGCGGAGGCCGGGTCGGAGCTCGTGCGCATCACGGTCAACCTGCCCGAAGCGGCCGCCGCGGTGCCCGAGATCAAGCAGCGGATGCTCGATGCCGGCTGTAACGCGCCCCTGATCGGCGATTTCCACTACAACGGGCACCTGCTGCTGACGAAGTACCCGGCCACCGCCGCGGCGCTCGACAAGTACCGCATCAATCCCGGCAACGTCGGCACCGGCCGCCGGCGCGACGAGCAGTTCTCCACCATCTGCAAGGTCGCCATCGATCACAACAAGCCGGTGCGCATCGGCGTGAATGGCGGCTCGCTGAACTCGGAGCTCGTCCTCGCGAAGATGCAGGAGAACACCGACCGGAACCTCGGACGGTCGTCGGAAGACGTCCTCAACGAATGCATGGTGATCTCGGCGCTCCAGTCCACGGAGCTCGCGATCGAGACCGGCCTGCGCAAGGACCAGATCATCATCTCGTGCAAGGTCTCGCGGCCGCGCGACCTCCTCGCCATCTATCGCGACCTCTCGACCAGGACCGAGCAGCCGCTCCATCTCGGGCTGACCGAGGCGGGAATGGGGACCAAGGGCCTGGTCTGGTCGTCGGCGGCGATCGGCATCCTGCTGCATCAAGGGATCGGCGACACGATTCGCGTGTCGCTGACACCGCGCCCCGGCGGCGATCGGCGTGAAGAGGTCTACGCCGCCTGCGAGCTGCTGCAGGCACTCGGCCTTCGCTCGTTCTCGCCCAGCGTGACCGCCTGCCCCGGCTGCGGACGCACGACCAGCAGCACCTTCCAGGAGTTGGCCGAGCAGACGCAGCATTACATCCGCGAGCATCTGCCGACGTGGAAGCGGGAGTACGAGGGCATCGAAACGCTCACCCTCGCGGTCATGGGTTGCGTGGTCAACGGCCCTGGCGAGTCAAAGGCGGCCAACATCGGCATCAGCCTGCCGGGCACGGGCGAAGAGCCGAACTGTCCCGTGTTCATCGACGGCGAACACTTCACCACGCTGCGCGGCAACTACGATGAGCTGGCGGTCGGTTTCCGTGCGCTCGTCGATAACTACGTTGTCACCCACTACTCGCGTAAAGACGGCCGCTGAGTTCCTGCTGAACGGCCGGGCCGTCGCGATTGACGCGGCCTCGCCAGAAACGACGCTGCTCGACTTCGTACGGGCGCGAGGCCTGACGGGCGCCAAGGAAGGGTGCGCCGAAGGCGAATGCGGCGCATGCACCGTCGTGATGGTGGTGGACGAGGGCGGCCGCACCACGTATCGCCCGGTCAACAGCTGCCTGATCTTCCTGCCGATGGTCGCGGGCCACGAGATTCACACGGTGGAGTCGCTGGCCGCAGGCGGACGGCTTGCCGACGTGCAGGAAGCGATGGCGGCCGCGGGCGGATCGCAATGCGGCTACTGCACGCCCGGCTTCGTGATGAGCCTGTTCGCGGAACAGTACCGGCCCGGACGCACCGGGCCATGCGACCCGCGCTCGATGGCTGGCAACCTGTGCCGGTGCACCGGATACCGGCCGATTCGCGACGCGGCGCATTCCCTCGGCCCGGCGCCCGATGACGACTTCCGCGCGCGGCTTGCGCGACCGGCGCCTCGGCTGGAACGCGTAGAGATCGACGGCTTCTCCCGTCCAGTCACGACCGACGAATGCGTCGAGATCCTGAAGCAGGATCCCGCAGCGACGCTCGTGGCCGGCGGAACGGATCTGTGCGTCGAGTCGAACCTGCGCCACAAGCGCTGGCGTCACCTCGTGAGTGTTGACGGTATCGCGGAGCTCCGGGATTTCACCGAGAGCGCGGACGTCGTGAGGATCGGCGCTGCGCTGCCGCTCACCGACATCGGCCGCCTGTGGCAGAGCGCGCCGCCGGTCATCAGCGAGTGGCTGGAGCTCTTCGCGTCGCCGCTCATCAGAAACCGCGCCACGCTCGGCGGCAACCTCGCGACCGCCTCGCCTATTGGCGACTCCGCCCCGATCCTGCTGGCGCTCGATGCGTCAGTGCAGATCGCGGGGTCAGGCGGCCGCCGCACGATGTCTCTCGCGTCGTTCTTTACCGCATACCGCCGCACCGCGCTTGGCCCAGGCGAGATCATCACGGCGATCGAGATTCCCACGCCGCTGCCGGACACGATCCGCTTCTACAAGGTGGCAAAGCGGCGCCTCGACGACATCAGCACCGTCGCCGCCGCGATGGCGATCGACCGCGACGGCTCGGGCCGGGTGCGTCGCGCGCGCTTTGCCTTCGGCGGCGTCGCCGCCACACCCGTTCGCATCGGCGAGGCCGAGGCGGCAGCCGTCGGGCAGCCGTGGAACGAAGCGGCGGTCGAGCGCGTGCAGCGCATCATCGACCGTACCCTCACGCCAATGAGCGACCACCGTGGGAGCCGTGACTATCGACTGCAGGTGTCGAAGAGCCTGGTCGAGAAATTCTGGTGGGAGACCCGCGCGTGACGATCGCCGGCCAGCCCGTGCCGCACGAGAGCGCGAGAGGCCACGTCACCGGCGAGGCGCTCTACACCGATGACCTGATCGCGCGCTTTCCCGGTCTGCTCCACGCCTGGCCGGTCATGGCGCCGCATGCCCACGCGCTCCTGACCTCGATCGACACGGCCGCAGCGCTCCAGCAACCCGGCGTTGTCTACGTGCTTACAGCCGCCGACGTCCCGGGCGAAGGCGACACCGGACCGTCCCGCCACGATGAGCCGCTGTTCCCGGCCGAGGTGATGTTCCATCACCAGCCGGTGGCCTGGGTGCTTGGCGACACGGTGGAAGCGGCACGCGCTGGTGCGGCGCATGTGAAAGCGATCTACGAGCCGCAGCCGGCGATTCTGACGATCGAAGAGGCCATCGCCGCCGGCAGTTTTCTGACAGAGACCGCTCGCCTGTCGCGAGGTGACGCGTCAGCCATCTCCTCGAGCGCGTTGCGCGTCGACGGCGAACTCTCGATCGGCGGCCAGGAACACTTCTATCTCGAAACACAGGCCGCCATCGCCTGGCTCGACGAGACCGGCATGGTGGCGCTGCACTCCTCCACTCAGCACCCATCAGAAACCCAGGACGTCGTCGCGCGCGTCCTTGGCGTGCCCAGGCACCAGGTGACCGTCGAATGCCTGCGGATGGGTGGCGCTTTCGGGGGCAAGGAACTGCAAGCCAACGCCTATGCGGCGATCGCGGCGCTGGGCGCGTGGAAGACGAAGCGGCCCGTGCGAGTTCGCCTCCCGCGCCACCTCGACATGGTGCTGACCGGCAAGCGACATCCCTACCTGGCTCGATACTCCGCCGGGCTGTCCGCCGATGGCCACATCGAGGCGGTGCGGATGGAGCTCTATTCGGACGGAGGCTGGAGCCTCGATCTCTCCGAGCCGATCATGTGGCGGTCGCTCTTTC
>CAMCNL010000246.1 GCA_945876205.1 Candidatus Sulfopaludibacter sp. SbA3 | reverse complement strand
GGGCCCGCCTTGGTGAGGTCGTCGGTCACTTCCGGCGCAACGGTGCGCGCCACCACGGTGCCGTTGACGGTGATCACGACGCCGGCATTGGACAGGTTGGAGAGCTCCTGCGCGTAGTTGGCATCGAGGCTGGTGCCGAGGACGAGCGCGCCAATGTCGCGATCGGCCAGACTGAGCGAGGCGCCGGAAATCCTGAAGGCGCCCGCCGGCAGCGCCACCACACCCTGGAAGTGTGGCGCCGTTCCTGGAAGCTGCACGCGTTCGTCAGCGGGCCAACGCTCACGCGATCGGCCGGCGCTGGCGAATATCCGTCCGTTGATGTCGACGATGGCGAGGACGTCGGCGGCCGTCAGCGCCGCGAGCTTGTCGATCTCGCGGGTCACCGTGTCACGGAGCGATCGCTCCTGCTCGGGCGCAAGGCCGGAGAAGCTGCTCTCGGTGAAATACGTGTCGAGCGCCGCCTTGAGTGTCGGGTTTTCCGCCAGCGTCGTGATGGCGGCGAGCTGTTCCTGCTGACGGCGCGCTTCGAGCGCCGTGAACATCTTTTCGCTGGTCAGCAGCTTTTCTGTTTCTGACGAGCGGACGCGGTTACGCACGTTGAGCGTCAGGACGAGAAACACCAGCCCGAGGATGATCGCCACGGTGACGAAGGTCACCGCCAGGGTGCGGGCGACCAGCCGCGGCGGAGCCTTCACAGCTCTGGAACGGGAAGCACGAAGTCCGCGGTCACGGGCCGACCCCCGTCGACCCGCACGCGCAACGTCGTATCACCCAGCCGCTCGTGCCACGCGGTAATGAGGCGTTCCCCGGCGGGCATGGCCGGCAGCTCAAACCGTCCATCCTCGGTGGGGACGGCAAACCAGAGATGATCGAACACCACGACCGTTGCTGTCATGTGAGAGTGGATCTGGCAGAACACCTTGACCACGCCGGGCTTGTCGAAGCGCACGCCGCGCGTTTCGCCGCGCGGATAGCGGCCGAGGTCGAACGTCCGGGCGCGCGACAGCGAGAACACGTTGTGATAAATCGGATCGTCGTTCGGAAACTCCACTTCCGAGCCCACGGTCACGGCGATAACCCGCGGGGTGAAGTTCTCATCGCGCTGCCGGATCTCGGCGCGCATCGGCATGACGGGTTGCGGCTTGGCGTCTCGCAGGTAGACGACGACGTGGCGTCGCTCGGACTCGGGGGCCAGCTTTGGCGTGCCGACCGAGCGTCCGTACGCGTTGGTCGGGCGCCGCGCCGCGATCGGGATTCCAATTTCCACCCTCCCGCGCACGATGGACGGCTGCTGGGCCGCAGGCTCGCCCCGGGCGAAGTCGAGGGGGCCGAGGACCGCGAAGAGCGTGATGCCCGCGAAGGCGAGCAGCAGGCGCGACCGTCCGGAGCGGAAGTCCACCGTTGCATTCTAACTTTGATATCGTCACGGGATGCTGAGCCTTCTGCTGGCCACGGCCCTCGCCGCGCAGAGCGTCCCTGAGCCACCCGGGCGCGGAATCTCCGAGCGTCTCGCGCGTGAGCGTGCCGAAGCCATCAGCAACCTCAGGTACGAGCTCGCGTTCGTCGTGCCTGCCGAGCGTCGCGACCCTGTGCAGGGACGTGCAACGCTGCGGCTCAGCTTGCGAGCGCCCCAGCGCATCGTTCTCGACTTTGCTCAGCCGCGCGAGCGGATCCGCAGTGTCCGCATGGGCGGGAGCGACGTGACGTTTGATTTCGCAGACGGGCACCTGACGATACCGGCGTCCGCGACCCGCGCTGGCGAGAACGAGATCACCATCGAATTCGTCGCGGGCGACGACTCGCTGAATCGCAACGACGAATTCCTCTACACGCTCTTCGTGCCGGCGCGCGCGCAGTTCGCGTTCCCGTGCTTCGACCAGCCCGACCTGAAGGCGCGGTATTCGCTGTCGCTCGACGTGCCGGACGGGTGGCAAGCGGTGGCGAATGGAGCGGAGAACACGAACCCCGCAGGGCGCTGGCCACAAGGCGCCGAGAGCCGTCGTCGCGTGTCGTTTGCCGAGACGCAGCCCTTGCCCACGTATTTATTTGCGTTCGTGGCAGGGAAGTTTTCAGTGGAGACCGCGTCGCGAAACGGCCGGACGCTCCGCGTGTTCCACCGCGAGACCGACGCGGCCAAGGTCGCGCGCAACCGTGAGGCCATCTTCGACCTGCACGCGTCCTCGATCGCGTGGTTAGAGGACTACACCCGCATCCCGTATCCCTTTGGCAAGTTCGACGTGGTGCTGATTCCGTCGTTTCAGTTCGGTGGCATGGAGCACGCCGGGGCGATTCTCTACAACTCCGCCAGCCTTCTGCTGGACGAGTCGGCGACGCAGAACCAGTTGCTCGATCGCGCCAGCGTGATCGCGCACGAGACGTCGCACATGTGGTTTGGCGATCTCGTGACCATGCGGTGGTTCAACGACGTGTGGATGAAGGAGGTCTTCGCCAACTTCATGGCGGCGAAGATCGTGAATCCGTCGTTTCCGCAGGTGAATCACGACTTGCGGTTCCTGCTGTCGAATTACCCGTCGGCCTACCAGATCGATCGCACGCCGGGCGCCAATCCCATCCGGCAGCCGCTGGCGAATCTGAACGAGGCCGGGCAGTTGTACGGCGCCATCATCTACCAGAAGGCGCCGGTCGTCATGCGGCAGCTCGAGCTGATCGTCGGCGAGACGGCGTTTCGCGATGGCCTGCGTGAGTACCTGAAGACGTATTCGTTTGGCAACGCGACATGGCTCGACCTGGTCAAGATTCTCGACGCGCGCACGCCGCAAGATCTTGCCGCATGGAGCCGCGCGTGGGTCGAAGAGCGCGGCCGGCCCGAGTTCACCCTGGCGCTGCGGACCGACACGATCGGCCGCGTCACCCGGCTGACGTTGAACATCCGCGATCCGCTGGAGCGCGGCCTCGTGTGGCCGCAGAAGCTGCGCGTCGCGTTTGGATACCCGGCAGGCGTGCGCGAGGTGCCGGTGTCGGTCACAGGCAACACCGCGAGGGTCACCGGCACTGCGCGCATGCCGCGGCCGCTTTTCATCCTGCCGAACGGCGCGGGCCTCGGCTATGGTCTGTTCATCCTGGATGAGAACAGCCGCCAGTACCTGCTGGCACATCTCGAGGACGTTCCCGATCCGCTGACACGGGGCAGCGCGTGGGTGACCTTGTGGGACAACCTCCTCGAGTCGCAGTTCACGCCCGGCCAGTTTCTCGACCTCGTCGTGCGCGCGTTGCCGAAGGAAACCGACGAGCAGAACATTCAGCGGGTGCTCGGCTACGCGACCCGCGCGTTCTGGGGACGCCTGGCGCCGGCCGAACGCGCCGAGCGCGTGGCCGCTCTCGAAGCGCTGTTCCGTGCCGGTCTCGATCGCGCGGCGACCAGCAGCGTCAAGGCCGCATGGTTCTCCGCGTTCCGCGACGTCGCCATGACGCCGGCGGGCCTCGCCTGGCTGGAGCGCGTCTGGAAGCGCGACGAGAAGATCGCCGGACTGCCACTGGCTGAGACCGACGAGATCGTGATGGCCGAGGAGTTGGCGGTCCGCGAGGTGCCCGCATGGCGCGAGATCCTGCAGGCGCAGCTCGATCGCACGCAGAACCCCGATCGCAAGGCGCGGTTCGCGTTCGTGATGCCGGCGTTGTCGGCCGTTCCCGCCGAACGCGAGCAGGCATTCGCCCGGTTTCGTATGCTGGAGAACCGGCGGCGTGAACCGTGGGTCGTCGAATCGCTGGCGTACCTGAACCATCCGCTGCGCGAAGCGCACGCGCGCCGGTTCATTCGTCCGAGCCTGGAGTTGTTGAAGGAAGTTCAGCGGACGGGGGACATCTTCTTCCCGACCCGCTGGAGCGAAGCCTCGCTCAGCAGCCACCGGTCCGCGGCGGCGGCGGCGACCGTACAGGACTTTCTCGCCAGCGAATTGCAGTTTCCCCAGCGCCTGCGCTGGACGATCCTCAGCTCGGCCGACGAACTTTTTCGAAATCTGGAGAATACGAAATGATCGAAGTGATCAACGCGGAGAGCAAGCCCAGGACGTCGATGGCCGAAGGGCACGGACGGGACATTCTTGCCCCGTCGGCGGACGGGACCAGGGTTCACGTCGGTATCAGGGAAGTCGAGCCCGGCAAGACCTATCGCCTTGCTCCCAGTGACAGGACGCAGGTCGTCTACATCCTGGAAGGCACAGACGTGAAGGTCACGCACACCAAGGGTGGCGCGGCTGCCGACCACGCCGCGCAACGACGCATGGGCGTGTATCTCGAACCGGGAGAAGAGGCGACGGTGACCGCGTCAGCCACACCGCTCGTCCTGTTGCTCGTCACCGTGCCCAAGCACACCGGCAAGGCTATCGGCAACGAACGGCCCGCCGGGTACTTCTTCGAAGAGGCGCAACTCAGATCGCTGGTGGACGAAAAACAGATCCGCGAGCGGACGTTCTGGGTCAACAAGGAAACCGGCCTGTCCGGTTCGTGGGATCTGCAGCTCGGACGGATGTATTACGCCCCGAATGGCTACTCGCCGCGGCACGTGCACAACAAGTCGGCCAGCAGCGCAATCAGTCCTGAACACTTCTACTTCATCGAGAAGGGGACGGGCGAGGTGAAGCACGACAGCGGCAGCAATCCCGTCGGCCCGGGGAGCCTGGTGCTCATTCCGGCCGGCGAATGGCATCAGCTGATCGCCTCAGACACCGGGCTGGATTACATCGAATTCCAGGCGCCCTTCGACTTCGTCACCACCATGGACCGCGATCCCCTCGGCAAGAACTGGTACATCAAGGGGACCGATGACGGCACGGGCAAACCGACGCTGTGGGTGCAGAGCTAGGGCGGCCTAGACCGTCGCCGCCGTACCCCAGAGCTGCTGCGTCGCGATGCGCGCGCCCTCGGCCATCGCCTCGAGCTTCGCCCACATGACGCTCGGGTGCACGCGGCGATTGAGCTCTTCCTGCGCGAAGCCGCAGTCGGTGCCGGCGATGACGTTCTCGCGACCGACGCACGACGCGAACTTCGTCAGCCGCTCGGCGATGAGCTCGGGATGTTCGACGACGTTGGTGCCGTGGCTGATGACGCCAGGCACCAGCACCTTGCCGGCGGGAAGCTTGACGTCCTGCCACACCTTCCACTCGTGCTCGTGCCGCGGGTTGGCCGCCTCGATCAGGTAAGCGCCGGCGTTCACTTTGAGGATCAGGTCGACGATCTTCTTCAGCGGCACGTCGGTCGTGTGCGGTCCCGGCCAGCTACCCCAGCAGACGTGATAGCGGATGCGGTCCTGCGGAAGACCTTCGAGCGCGTGGTTGAGGATCTCGACGTGGCGCTCGAGCCAGCGGTAGTAATCCTCGAACGACGAGGGCGGCACCATGCGGTCGTAGGTCACCGCCGCGCGCGCATCGTCGACCTGCAGCAGGAACCCTGATTCGACGATCGCTCGGTATTCGGTGCGGAGCGCCTCGGCGAGGGCAACGACGAGGTCTTCGTCGGTCTTGTAGAACTCGTTCTTGCGATCGGGGATGGCACTCGACGGCGCCGCGACGGGAAGAAACGCTTCGTCCACGCCGGCGGCTTTCGTGGCGGCCTTCAAGTTGTCGATGTCGCGCTGCAGCTCGAAGAGGCCGTTGTAGGCGATCGGCCCTGTGCAAATCGCGTCCTTTCGGGTGACGTTCGACCAGTCCTTGCCGTCGCCGCGTCCTTCGAGCTCGTTGTAGAACTCGACGAACCGCAGTCGGTCGGCGCCGCGCGCAAACGGGTTCGTGCCCTTCACCTCGCGCAGCTCGAAACCACTCAGGCGCTTCAGCGCATACAGCGACCAGCTAGTCGACTTGCCGAACTCTCCGTCGTTCGGGATGTCGATGCCGGCTTTGACTTGCTGCTTGACCACCTCGGCGACCGCGCTCTTGAGCGCGGCGTCGGACGCAGCCTGGTCAACCTGCTGTCCGCCTTGTCGCGCGCGCGCGAACTCGAGGAGCTGCGGCGGGCGGATGAGGCTCCCGGTGTGCGTGGTCAGGATGCGGTCGGTACTACGCTTCATTCGCGCTCCATGTGAGGGGTGCCGATGGGAAACGGGGAATTATACCGGCTGCCATGTCAGAGTCGAATGGCCGCCGGTTTTCTGGGGATGTATCGAGGAATTATCATCGGG
>CAMCNL010000245.1 GCA_945876205.1 Candidatus Sulfopaludibacter sp. SbA3 | reverse complement strand
TGGACATCACCGAGCGGAAGCAGCTCGAGGAGGCGCTGCGGCGCAGCGAGGCGAACTATCGAGTGCTCGCCGAGACCGCGCAGGACCATATCTTCGTCATCGCCCGCGGTGACCGCATTGAATACGTCAATCGCGCGGCCGCGCTGCAGCTCAGAACGGTGCCGGAGCGGATCATCGGCCGCCTTCGCACCGAGATCTTTCCTCCCGACGTCGCCGAACGGCAGGGGCACGGCCTGACGCGCGTGCTCCAGACGGGAGAGCCCCTCTACGTGGAAGGCCGCACGATGTACCTGGAACGCGAGGTCTGGCTCGGCACCTGGCTGACGCCGATTCCCGGCGATGACGGCCAGGCTCGAGCGGTGCTCGGCGTGTCGCGCGACATCACCGAGCAGCGGCGTCTGCAGACCGAGCTCTCCAACGCGCAGAAGCTCGAGGCGATCGGCCGGCTCGCCGGCGGGATCGCCCATGACTTCAATAACAACCTGACCGCGATCCTCGGCTTCGTCGAGATGGTGCTGTTGCGAACCGACCTCCCGGCGGAGGCCGCCCAGGATCTGAAAGAGGTGCAGCACGCCGGCGAGCGGGCGGCCGGACTAGTGCGCCGGCTCCTGGCCTTCGGACGCCGGCAGGTGCTGCAGCCGACGAACCTGAATCTCAACACGTTGATCGACAGCCTCACGCCGATGCTCCGGCGGCTGATCGGCGACTCGGTGGTCATCGACGTGACGCTCGCGCGAGAACCGTGGGCCGTCTCAGGCGATGTCACGGAGTTCGAGCAGATCGTGATGAACCTGGCGCTCAACGCCCGTGACGCCATGCCGTCGGGCGGCACGCTGACGATCGCAACGACCAACCTCGAGGCCTCGCAGAATCTCCGCCCGACCATGACGCCGGGTCCGTACGTGCAGTTGACGATCCGCGACACCGGCACGGGGATGGATGCGCGCACCAAGGAGCACGTGTTCGAGCCGTTCTTCACCACCAAGCCGGTGGGCCAGGGCACGGGCCTCGGCCTCTCGACGGTCTACGGGATCGTCAAGCAGTTGAACGGGTCGATCTGGGTGGACAGCGAGGTGGGACAGGGGACGGCATTTCACGTCTACCTGCCCGCGGCTGCCCGGGATGCCGCGAACGTCGAGATCGAGGCCGCCGCGGAAGCGGCGCCGCATGCCGCCGCGCAACGCCGTGCCACGGTATTGCTGGTCGAGGATGAAGAGACGGTGCGCCGCTACGCCAAAGCCGCGTTGGAATTGCACGGCCTGAGCGTCCTCGTCGCACCCACACCCGAGGACGCCATGACGATCGCCGCCACCACCGAGGCGCCGATCGCCCTGATGCTCACCGATGTCGTCATGCCGCGCATGAGCGGCCCTGAGCTCGCGGCGCGGCTCCGGGACACGAGACCGGAGATGCGCGTGCTCTACATGTCAGGCTATCCGGCCACCCTGGTGCAGCAGGGGCTGCTCGATCCGTCGATGCGGCTGATCTCGAAGCCGTTCAGGACGGCCGACCTGCTCGCGGCGATCGACGAGTTGCTCACCCAGCCCGGATCGGCGCCTAGGCCAGCCGCGCCGCAACGCTCGCCAGGAAATCCTTGATCCCGATCGGCTTGGCGATGTAGCCGTCGCACCCGGCGGCGCGAATCCGCTCTTCGTCACCCTTCATCGCCAGCGCGGTCAGCGCGATCACCGGAATGGCGCGTGTCGCCGCGTCTTGCTTGAGCAAGGCGGTGGCCTGGAGCCCGTCCATCCCGGGCAGTTGGATGTCCATCAGGATCAGGGCCGGTTGCTGGTCGCGGGCCAGCGTCAGCCTGGCCTCCGCGTCAACCGCGCTCAGCACCGTGTGGCCCGCCGATTGGAGCAGCAACACGGTCAAGGTCATGTTGTCGGGGTTGTCCTCGACGATCAGGATTGTTGCCATGTCAGGGCGCCACCTTTCGACGCGCCAGAGCTCGCTGCACTTCGGCCGAAAACCGGTCCGGGCTGAATTCGGATTTTTCCATGATGATCGATCCGGAGCCACCCAGCAGCGCACGGTCGGCGGCGGTGACCAGCTTCGACGTCATCACTAGAATTGGAATGCGAGCCGTCCGGGGATCTTTGCTGAGCTCCTCGACCACGTTGAAGCCGCTGACATCCGGCATCAACAGATCGAGCACGATCGCGTCCGGCAGTTCTCTCCTGGCCATGTCGATGGCTTCCGCGCCGCCGAGCGCGCGCAGCACGGTTCCGGCGAGGTCCGCCATCCGGACGGCGATCAATTCGACAGCCTGCGGGTCGTCGTCCACCACCAGAACTTTCAGCGTCTGGCCCAGGGTGAGTGACAGCATGCCGAGATCACCGAGCGCGTCGGACAATTCCTGCCGCGACATCGGCTTCTGCATGGATCACTTCCTGCGGGTCGGAGATGTCGGCCGGCGTAATCGTGTTCACGACCTCGGCGGCCGTGTAGCCAAGCATCCGCTCGGCGCCGACATTGAAGATCTGGATGACGCCCTTGGCATCGGTGGCGATGCTCGAGAAGTTCGCGCTGTTGAAAATCGCGCTCTGCAGCGCGCCCGTGGTCAGCAGGGCCTCGGCGCTGCGCGCGTCACTCTCCATGTCAGCGAGGTTCTTCACGGTATTGGACATGTCTGTGAGTCGATCCCGGTTCTCGGATGGCGGCGAAGCTAGACGGTTACGGCGGCGGGGATCGCGCACCGCGGGAGGTCGACGATGAAGACGCAGCCCACACCGGGGGAATTGCGGGTATAGAGGCGGCCATGGTTCGCTTCGGTGGCCCACCGACTGAAGGCGAGCCCCAGGCCGAGGCCCGTTCGATTGGCGCTTCGCTGCTCGAAGGGGCGGAAGAGCTCGTCGACGTCACCAGCCGGGAGGCCTCCGCATTCGTCCTGGATTTCCAACGTGACCCGCTCGGCATCCGCGACGACACGCAGCGTGACGGTCGTCCCAGCCTTGGTGAACTTGAAGGCGTTCTGCAGGATGTTCTGAATAACCGCCGCGAGCACCTGGCGGTCGCCTTCGATGGCCATGTCTTGTCCGATGGGCATCAACCTCAGCGTGATCCCGCGCTGGCTGGGACAGGACTCAGGAAAGCAGGAGGAGACTCGTTCGCCCTACCATGTTGGTGATCCGCTGAGGCAGGAATCTGAAGCTCAGCTACTAGCAGCCCGGCTCCTGCGCGGCTAAGATAGGCCGCTATGAAAACCTACCTATTGGCTTCGGCCATCGTCACAGTGATGTTCGGCGCCGGCGCCGATCTCTTCGCACAGGATCTCGTGATCACCAACGCGCGGATCATCGTCGGCAACGGCCAGGTGATCGAACAGGGGTCGGTTGTCGTGCGGGCCGGACGCATCGCCTCGGTCGCACCGGGGGCCGCCGCCGCGCAGGGCGCGCCGACGATCGATGCCCGTGGGATGACCGTGGTGCCAGGGTTCATCGATGCGCATCGCCACATCATCCCGGGCGACGCCGATCAGTGGTTCAAGACGCGAGCGGCCGCCGCGATGCAGGAATTTCTCGACGCCGGCTACACCACGCTGATGGAGGGTGGCGGCCGGGTGCCCGCGATCATCCAACTGAAGGACAAGATCGAGAAGGGCGAGATCAACGGTCCGCGCATCATCACCTCGGGCCGCGCCGACCCGGCGATGTTCAAGACGGAAGCGACGGCGCGCGCGCAGGTGCAGATGCTCGCCGCGGCAGGCGTCGAGATCGTGAAGGCCAACATCACCCCGGCCGCCACGGACGAGGAGGTGGCGATTCTCAGGATCGTGGTGGACGAAGCGAAGAAGCACAACCTCGACGTGATGGTGCACGCCGTCAGCCCCAAGGCGATGCTCGCCGCCGTCGGTGCGGGCGCGCAGAAGCTGGTGCACACGCCGCACTTCGGATGGCTGACCGACGCCGATGCCAAGGTCGTGAAGGACGCCGGCGTCGAGCAGTTGTCGACCACCGGCTTCGGCGTCCCGGTGTTCGGGGTCTTCAACAAGGACAACGTGCCGACGTTTCGCGACGGCAAGCGGTGGCCCGAGGACATCATCGACGGTGAAGGCCGCGGACGGGAGGCGGGCTACAAGGCGGTGAACGCGCGGACGTTGTGGGAGGCGGGCGTCACCTACGGCTTTGGTACCGACACCGGCTACCTGCCACTGGCGGGTCTCGCCCACGAGCTGCGCACGCTCAACCTGATGTTCTCGCCGCAGGACATCGCCAAGCTGATGGGCCCGAACACGGCGGCGTTCATCGAGAAGAGCACGGACCTCGGCACCGTCGAAGCCGGCAAGCTCGCCGACCTGGTGATCCTCGCGGGCAATCCGCTGGACGGTTACTGGAACCTGCTGAACGCGAAGGTGGTGGTCAAGGGCGGACGGATCGTGTCTGACAAGCGCTAGTGCGTTAACGCGTACAACATGATGTTGATGCCGAGCGCATAACCGTCGGGCGAGAACTGGTAGAAGAACTGCGGATCCTCCCCTTCGCGCTCGAACGAATCCGACATGTCGGTGTTGTGCGTCATCACGGCGACGATGCGTCCGTGCTTGTCGCGCAGGGCGCGGAGATGCGGGACCGCCGATTCCGAGCCGCGCTCTGAGGTCACGCGGCCGCCGCTCGACCGCCAGAACCGGATGCTCGTCACCTGCGGGATCTTCGTCACCTCGAACATGGTGCGGAAGATCGGATCGGTCATCGGCACGTCTTCGATCGGGAATTCCGCCGGCGGCATCGCCTTGGCGAGCTCGCGCGTCCACTGCGCCCAGGCGGCGTCGCCCCAGAAATCATCGACCCAGAGGAAGCCGCCCTTTTCGAGATAGAGCCTCAGGCGCAGCGCCTCCTCCGCCGACAGGCCGATGGTGCCGACGTCGGACGCCATGAGAAACGAACAGTCGAACAACGCGTCATCGGTGAGCCGCACGAGCCATGAATGCGGCGTGTCGGCGGTGAGCCAGCTGACGCGCGTCTTCGTGAGCTCGGCGAGCCGCATCATCAGGTGCCGCTCGCCCCACGGGTAGTCCGTGCGCCAGCCGGCGCCGTTGGCTTCGCGGCGCACGCTCGTGTAGAGCATGTGACAGGCGGTGAAGTTGCGGTCGGGCATCGGCGTCTGCGGCAGCTCGGCGGGGTCGCCCTGTTCGCCGCGCAGGCCGCCGAAGCCGCCGAAGCCGCGCTGCCTGAACTGGGCGTACGCGAATCCACTCGACAGGACGAGCACCGCCGCGAGGAGGTAGACCGCGCGACGGCCCATCAGATCAACGGCTTCATCTGCCAGTCGGGATCCGAAATGATGGCCGCATGCTCGTCGGTCGTGATCGAACGGTTGGCATACTGGCACGACACCACGAAGAGCCCGCGCTCTTCTTCCCAGTCGGCCCTGACGATCCTCGCCTCGAAGGGCTTCCCCGAGCGTGTCGTGAGCTGGATCGGCTCGCCGGGCTTGGGCATCGAGGGCACCGTGATCATCTTCTTGAACCGGACGGAGCTATGGTCGAGCGGATAGCCGTTCTCATCCAGTGACCGGATCTTCATATTGGGTATCCGCAGGCTTACTTCGACGTCCATGCGCCTTAGTGTTCCACACAAATGCGCTCGGTTGGAGCGTGCAATTGGAGACACCGTCCGGCCTGAAAGCCGACTACGATGGAAGCGTGATGATCGATTGGTTCAAGAGATTCAGGCCGGCGGCCCACGCGCAGGCCGTGCCGGTGCCGGCGGCCCCCAAGCGGCCGCGCCGGGTCGACGGCAAGTATCTGCTGCTGAACGAGTACCTGGAAAACAGGTTCGCCAACACGGTGATCCTGACCTTCGGCCAGATCGAGAGTCTCGTCGGGTCCGAGCTCCCGGAGGTGGCGCGCACCGATGTGACCTGGTGGACTGGAGACCCCTCCGTCGGGGAGTCGCGCCACGCGCAGGCCTGGACCTTGGCCGGAATGACGGCCAAGCCGAACCTGTACGCCAAGAATGTCCTCTTCGAACGCGCCGCCTGATGCAGGACTCTGCGCGTCCTGCGCGCACGCCCGAACCATCGAGTCGTCGCGAGGCTCTCTCTTCCTGCTCTGCCAGCTCTCGGTAGCCGACCCGCGGTTCCCCCGCTACCCATCTCTTCCGGTTAGGGCCTGCGCCGGCTATCTGATGGCTACG
>CAMCNL010000244.1 GCA_945876205.1 Candidatus Sulfopaludibacter sp. SbA3 | reverse complement strand
GGCAAGACGGTCGCCGTTGGTCAGTTGCTCGGACTGAGCGTGGCCCTCGCGCCCATCGTCTCGCCGCGGGTCAGCCCTCTCGTCGCGGCTCTCACGTTGACCGCGCTCGCGTGGTCGTTTGCGATTGACGTCAGGTGGCTCTCGCGCCCCGACCGGGCGAGGTAGACAGACGCCTCCGCTGCCGTGTCCGGTGCGTCGAACGCCTCGAGCAGCATCGGCACGAGCGCGTGCATGGCGCCGATCGACGGAGTCCGCGGCTCCAGGCCAGCCATGAATCCATGTTCGAGCAGCGTGTGCAGCACGGGTCCTCCCCGTCCGATCACGTGCACGGGGACACGCCACGGCGCGCCCTTTCCGCTCACGGCCGCAGGCGGCTGGTGATCGCCGATGGCGATCACGATCGCGTCGGCTGTACGCTGGCGAAGGTAACCCGCAAGCGACTCGTACTCGTAGGCCATGGCGTGGACGTAGCTCGGGCCGAGGCTGGTCAGGTCGGGAAGGGTGGCCATCGCCCGCTCGACGTCGGCCTTGTCGTAGGCGTCCTTGGTCAGCACGCGCGACCAGTCGGCCTGGTAGGGAGCCACGGGGCCAAAGGGCGCGTGTGTCGTGCTCGTCGGGAAGACGACGAAGAGCGGCGCGCGTGGCGCGCGGTGGCGTTCGAGCGCGTCGAGCTTGGCCAGCGCATACTGATCCGGAATACTCCACCAGCCGAACTGCGGCCCCTCGTAAGCCAGCAGATCCCGGCCGTAGATCACGTCGAAGCCGTAGAAGGCCCCTTCCGGCCAGGCCTGCCGCATCCCCGGCATCAGCGCCACGGTCCGGTAGCCGCGCCGGGCGAAGTTGGTGACGATCGTCTCCCGCCGCGACGCCATCAACGACGTGTACGCATACTGGTCGCGTACTTCCACTCCCGACAACAGGCTCAGATGCGCCAGCCATGAGCCACCGCCGAACGTCGGAGACTCCACGTAGGCCGAGACGACCTGACGTCCAGTCTCGCGAATGGCTGTCTCGAAGTCGGCCCGGCTCGCGGCGAGCCCGGAGGCGATCGTGGGCGTCTCGTAGGTCACCGCGCCGTACGACTCGACGAAAACGAGCAGCACATCGGCGCCGCCGAGGCCCCGAAGGCCGGTGTCGAGAGCCGGGCTGGGACCGAGCGCGGGCGCCACCGCTCCCGGTCCCACCATGGACAGCACGAAGCGCGCTTGACGAGCGAAGGCCTCGGTCACCGGAGCGGCAAACGCAACCGGCGTCGTGAACCTCGTCGAAAGATGCTGGCCGACGAACAGGACGATCGCGACTGCCGCCACTGACCGGAGCACGAGCCGTGGTCCTCGATACGCCATCGCCGCCGCGACCCGGGCAAACGCGAAGCGCGCCATCGTGTACGCCAGGACCGCCGCCAGGACGGCGGCTCCGGCAATGGCCGCGAGCAGCCACCACGGCGCCGAGCGCGCGAGCATCGCGGCGACGTTGCCCAGATGTTGAGAGTCCCAGTAGAGATTGACGTCGCGCCCGTAGAGTCCCGGCGCGGTCACATCGAGGTAGTGTCCCGCGACCAGCACGATCCAGATGGCCGGCAGGGCGCGTTGTGCCGCCCGCCCTGCCCACCGATGCGCGAGCGACAGGAGCAGGGCGCACAGCGCCAGCTCGAACGAGAGCGCACGCCCCAAGCTGATCCTGGGAGTCGGCCACACATTTTCAAACGTGAGCGATGCGTTGAGGACGATGAGTGAGGCCACGAGCGCGGCCCACACCCTCCAACCGGGGGAGACTTGTCCTTTCACGCGCTACACCGACGAGAGCAGGTGCCCCAGCTTCTCTTTCTTGGTCTTCAGGTACCGCGAGTTCGACGCCGTTGGCGCGATCTCGATTGGCAGCCGCTCGCTCACCGACAGGCCTTCACCCGTGACGCCGGCCAGCTTCCGCGGATTGTTGCTCAGAAGGCGCATCGTCTTCACGCCGAGGTGACGGAGTATCTGGAGCCCGGCTCGATAGTCGCGCATGTCCGCCGGAAAGCCGAGACGTTCGTTCGCCTCGACCGTGTCGACGCCCTGGTCCTGAAGGGCATAGGCGCGAATCTTGTTGACCAGCCCGATGCCGCGCCCCTCCTGGTCGAGATAGAGCAGCACGCCACGGCCTTGATCGGCGATCCGTTGCATCGCCGTGTGCAACTGCTGGCCGCAGTCGCATCGCGCGGAATGAAACAGGTCGCCCGTCAGGCAGGCGGAATGGACGCGGGTGAGCACGTCCTCGCCATTGCCGATCTCTCCGCGGACCAGCGCGACATGCGTCTCGCCGGAGAAGGGATTCTTGAATACGTGAATGTCGAACTCGCCGAAGTCGGTGGGGAGCTTTGCTGACGCCACGCGGCGGACCGGCGGCCGGCGAAGAAGGGCGTTCATGAGTGTGAGCGTGCTGCGGACCCAGGGACGCATGAAGGACACCTGATTCTGTCGGCGGGTAAGAAGCCATCGTAGGCGGGGACCCAAAAAGCTGTCAATTCGAAGCCGATGTCGCAGCAAGCGCGGCTGCTCGACCGCGGTACTCTCGCATCTCATCCGTTCTCGCGCGTCGGGCGACAAGTCTGACGCCAGCGCTCGAAATCCGTTAGATCGGTCAGCCCACGCGGGCGAGTCCGATTCGAGCGCCCTCCGTGTAACCGACACACCAATCAACAGTTACGGCGTCGACTCTGGCCGTGTGGACCGCGGCGGCCGCCTTGCACTCTCGAAGGCATCAAGGTCACATGTTCGTTTCCCCAGGAGTCATGGATGTCTAGGTTGAAGAAGATCAGTCCGCTTGGTTTGTTGGTCGTACTGCTGACGTCGGCGTGCGGCGGTTCATCGCAATCGCTGAATCCGATCGCCCCATCGGCGTTTCCATCTGCGGGTGCTGCGCTCGCTGTCGAGGGTGATATTTCCGGCCTGGCTGCCGACGCCGCAACCACTATGGGCAAACCGGACAACAAGGGAAAACCTGACGACAAGGGAAAACCCGACGACAAGGGAAGATCTGACGACAAGGGAAAAACTGACGACAAAGGAAAGCCTGACGACAAGGGAAAGCCTGACGTCGTCCAGATCGAGGGACGGATTACCGAAATTTCAGGTTCGTCGATCACGGTCAACCAACGGGTGGTTGTGGTTCCGCTCGATGCGGTGATCCGTCACGGTTCGCGCGCGGTGGCATTCTCCGAGTTGCGCGTCGCCGACCGCGTCCACATCAAGGCACGCCTCGAGGGCACCGTACTCGAGGGCACCGTACTCGAGGCCACCGAAATCAAGCTTCAGCACTCCGGCGACGGAGACGACGACGATGAGGATGAGGATGGCGAGACGTCCAATAGCAATGGCAGCGTATGGGTCACGCCGCTCGACGCGTCGGCGTCGGAGACCGGCACCAACCCAGGCGTCTTCCGGCTCACCCGCCTCGCCAGCGCCACGCTGCCCGTGACGTCGCCCCTCACGGTGACCTTCACCCTGACGGGCACGGCGACCAACGGCACGGATTACACGAACGTGCCCCTGACGGCGACGTTTCCCGCCGGGCAGGCCAGTGTGGACGTGACGGTGACGCCGATCGCGGATGTCCTCGCCGAAGTCTCCGAGACGGTCGTCCTTGCGCTCACCACCGTCACGCCCTACACGCTCGGCGCGCCCGCGACGGCAACCGTGACCATCGTGGACGGGACTGCGCTGCCTGTGGTCAGCGTGGCGGCTTCCGACGCGGCAGCCGCCGAGACCGGTGCTGACTCGGGCACCTTCCGCTTCACCCGTACCGGCAGCACCGCGTCTGCGCTGACCGTCACCTACGTGGTGACCGGCACGGCGGTGAACGGCACCGACTACGAGGCCCTGCCGCTCACCGTCACGTTTCTGGCGGGACAGGCGACGGCCGATCGAGTTGTGGTGCCGGCGACCGATGCTCTGGTCGAAGGCGCCGAAACCGTGATCGTGACGCTGACCGACGGCGCTGGGTACGACCTGGGCGCGTCGGCGACGGCGACGGCGACCGTCACGATTGCTGGCTAGCGGTTAAGAATCGACGACCGGCGCGGCCCAAGGGCCTTGAGGGCTCTTGCGAGGGTCGCGCCGTGCGTCGAGGGCGTTCCATGCTGGGCTGAAGCTCGAGATGCGTCGATACGCGGACGGACCGTGCGGCTATCTTAGTAACGTCGCCGTTCGAGGCCAAGACGCCAAGGCTTCGGGGGTACCCTTACTAGCTGCATGAGCAAAGGGATCGCCAAAGAATCCGTCGTCAAGAAAAACTACATCACACCCATCGGCTTGCAGCGACTCATCGACGAGCGACGGTTCCTGCTCACCAGGGAACGGCGGGCGGTGACGCAGGTGGTGGCCTGGGCGGCAAGTAACGGCGATCGCAGCGAAAACGCCGACTATCAGTACGGCAAACGGCGGCTGCGCGAGATCGACCGGCGGATTCGCTTTCTCACCAAACGCATCGATGCCGCGGAAGTGGTCGACCCTGAAGCCCCGCGAGTGGGACGGGCGGCGCGGCAGGTCTTCTTCGGCGCGACCGTGCGCTATGCCAACGCCGCTGGAATCGAGCGGGTCGTGAGCATCGTCGGCCTCGACGAGGTCGATCTCGATCGCAACTACATCAGTTGGATGTCGCCACTGGCCCGCGCGTTGACGAAGGCCGGACCCGGCGACTCGGTAGTCCTTCGCGCGCCGGGGACGACGGAGCATCTGAAGATCCTGGAGGTGCGGTATGAGCGCATCCCGGTAGAGCCCTTCGTCGAACCACCGGGGGCCGAGTCCGCGCCGAAGACTCCTCCTCGCACCGGCTAGGGACCGTTCAGCCGAACCGTTCGACGGTCTCGGCCAGGCGATGCGTCACCATCTCGATCATCGGCGGGAGGCGCCCGGCTGCGAAACCGAGCCGTTCGAGTGCGCCAGGGTCCGCGTCCAGATCCGAGGCGGTCATGACGCTTCCGGTGCCGACGCGCTTGGCCAGCACATTTGCCAGGTGCACGACGTCACAGATGACATCGTTGCCGGCGGTGGGTGCGTGATGGTGGGTGATGGCCCTGATGACCCGCGGGGGGAGGTTCCAATGGGACCCGATCAGCCCGCCCAATTCGCCATGGTGCATTCCCAGGATTTCGCTTTCGGCCCCGAGGCTGGAGTCGCTCCCCTGCTCGCGTGCCGCAGCCAGCTCCAGTTGGTGGCTGGGATCGAGAAAACGCGCGAGGATGATCTTGCCGATGTCGTGGAGGAGGCTCGCCGTAAAGCTGTCTGGCGGCACTTCCACTGGAGCCCTCTGCGCAATCACCTCGCACGCGAGAGCCGTCGCCACGGAGTGACGCCAGAGTTCGCCTTCCGACAGCCCATAAGCAGGGATCGCTTGGAGGAGCTCAGGGCGAAGCGCCGTCCCCACCACGAACGAGAGCACCGGGCCGACGCCTACCCGCATGACGGCGTCGCGGACCGTTCCGACTCGCACGTAGCTCGCGCTGGCGGCGGAATTCGCGTACTGCATCAGCCGGCCGGTCAGAGGTGCATCAAGGCGAACGATGGCCTCGACGTCGGTGGGAGAGTAGGACCCTGTCGCTACGAGCGCCGACAATTGCACCAGGGCAGGAGGAAGGGGCGCCAGATCGCGGGCGGCCTTCATGAGAGCCGAGTGATTGAGTAATGTCACGTATCAATTCGACTCTACAGCAACCTCGGGACTGCTCCTTCACGCACAGATCATCCTGGACCGGTGCTATAACGTCGTCAGAAGACTTCATCGAATGAGGGTGCGCGCATGAAGGCATGGGTCGGCTGGATTGTCTTGATCGCAGGTGTTCTGGGGCCTCTCCCAGTTCGGGCTCAGAACCAGACGCTCGTGTTGGAGGGCGGGACCCTCATCGACGGGACCGGCAGAGCGCCCATCAGCAACGCCGTGATTGTGATCGAAGGGTCACGGATCAGAGCGGTCGGCTCGAGAGGACAGGTTTCCTATCCGGCAAACGCGCGGGTCATCAGGACCGATGGGAGAACCATCCTGCCCGGGCTGGTCGACTCCCACGTGCACCTCCGCGATTACATGCCGCAGATGTTCCTGCGGTATGGCGTGACGACTGTGGCCGACACGCACGATCCGACCGCGTGGAGCCTCGCGCAGCGCGATGCGATCAATAGCGGCCGGATC
>CAMCNL010000243.1 GCA_945876205.1 Candidatus Sulfopaludibacter sp. SbA3 | reverse complement strand
ACGTTCAGCGCCGACGCGCAGGCGGCCGCATTCGAGGCCTACATCACCCAGGACAAGTACCTGAGCAAGCACCGCGGCGAATACGCTGAGCGCGGCGGTCTCTGGAACCCCTTCGTCAAGCGAATGGACCTGAGCCTGACCCAGGATATCTTCGCGAACATTGCCGGCAAGCGGAACGCAGGGCAGGTCCGAATCGACTTCACGAACTTCGGAAACTTCCTGAACCACAACTGGGGCGTGGCGCAGCGCCTGGTCGTGCCGATCACCCAGGCCTACGGCGCCCAGCTCCTGACCAACGCCCTGGCCGACGCAGCGGGACGCGTGAGCTACCGCATGGCCGTCGCGAACAACCAACTGGTGACCAAGACCTTCCAGAATTCGTCTGGATTGAGCGACGTCTACCAGTTCATGCTCAGCTTCCGCTACTCCTTCAACTAAGGAACGCGGAACCAGGAACAAGGAACCGCCTCGACAGCCGGCGTCCGAAAGGGCGCCGGCTTTTTCATGTACGCCTCTGAGGACCTCGCGGCCACCTGGGCACCCGCTGTCGATTTCACGGCCTACCGACACCCCGGGCTGTCGGTAGGCCGACGCTCTTGAATCGCGTTCGGCCGTGCTGAAGACAGCGTGCCGCGTCGGACGCGCTGGCGTCGATCCTGCAGCAACCGACCGAGGACCGTGACCCCTACCCTGTCGCTCTGCATGATCGCGAAGAATGAAGAGCGCCACCTCTCCAGGTGCCTGGAGTCGGTGCAGGGGCTTGTCAACGAGATCGTCCTCGTCGACACCGGGAGCACCGACCGCACCGTGCAGATCGCGCGATCATTTGGCGCACAGGTGCTCGATTTCGCGTGGCAGGACGATTTCAGCGCCGCGCGCAACCACAGCCTCGAAGCGGCGGGCGGCGATTGGATCCTCGTGATCGACGCGGACGAATCGATCGCCGCGCGCGATCACGCGCGGATCCGTGCCTGGCTGCGGCGAGAGCGCCTGGACGCCGTGACGGCGTCTCAGCGCCACTACCTTCCGTCGGGGTTTGTCGTCGGCTGGCAGCCCGGCCCTGGCGGTTACGAGGAAGGCGGGCCGTATCCCGGATTCGTGGACGTGACGTGCCGGCGGCTGTTCAGAAACCGGCCGGCGCTGCGGTTCAAGAGCCGCGTGCACGAAGAACTGGTGTCGAAGGATCCTCACCGGCCACTCGCACAGGCCCAGGGCGACTGGGTGATCCACCACTTCGGCAAGGCGGGCAGCACAGACCTGCTGCGCAGCAAGGGCGACGCCTACCTGCGAATGGGCCTGCTGAAGGTCAGCGACGCTCCCCGGGACCCGCTGGCTCATTACGAGCTCGGAATCCAGTATTCAGAACTGCAGGATTGGGACGCTGCCATTCCGTGCTTCGAGAGAGCACTCGCCCTCAAGCCTCGCTTTCGCGACAGCCAGTTGCAGCTTGCGGTGTGTTACAGGAAACGCGGCGACTGCGAAAAGGCTCTGGACGCCCTGACCATCGCAAAGCGAACGCTATCCCGGTATGCGCCGGAGATTGCCGTGGAAGAAGGCCTGGTGCACCAGCAGCTGGCTGACCCGGCGGCGGCGGAAGCGGCATTTCGGCGCGCCCTGGCTCTCAGCCCAGGACTACCGGAGGCGGCGAGAAACCTGAAACGGGCCGTCATCGCCCGCGCGCGCACGCTGATCCGGCAGCACCGATTCGCAGAGGCACGTGACTGCCTCGCGAGCATTGATGCGGGGGGCGGTGCTGACGCCGACGCAACTGCCGGAGAGCTCGCTGGATTACACGGCGTCGTCGCGCTTGGACTCGGCCGGCCGGACGAGGCCGTCGCTCATCTGTGCGTCAGCCTCCGGACGCAGCCGACGCACGAGGCCGCCCTGAACCTGTCAATTGCGCTCGAGGCGCGCGGCGACCGCGCTGGCGCGCTCGAGGCGGCCGTCGCGGCGCGCGACCTGTCACCGGAGGATCCCCATGCAACGCAGCGCGTCGCAAAGCTGTCATGTAATGTCTAATCGCCTTCTCGAAAGCGGTCACATGACGGTGAAGCAGTGCCGCCACGGCCTGTTTGCCTACAACATCAACGACCGCTACATCGGCCGCTCGCTCGACGTGTATGGAGAATGGGCGGAATGCGAGCTCGATCTGCTGTTCCAGGTGCTGAAGCCAGGTGATGTGGTGCTCGATGTGGGCGCCAACATCGGCACCCACACCGTGGCGCTCGCGAAGAAGGTGACAGAGACCGGCGTGGTCGTCGCATTCGAACCGCAGCGGCTCACCTTCCAGGTACTGTGCGGCAATGTTGCGCTCAACGCGCTGACCAATGTCGTGTGCCAGAACGTCGTCGTCAGTGATGAACCGGGCAGCATGCTCATTCCCGCGCTCGATCCGCGGGTAGAACGGAATTTCGGCGCGGTGAGCTCGGAAGGCCACAGCCGGGGCGAACGTGTGCCCGCAGTCCGCGTCGACGACCTGCAGCTGGGGCGCTGCAATCTGATCAAGATCGACGTCGAAGGGGCGGAGGTCCGGGTGCTGGGTGGCGCGCGGGCCACGATTGCGGCGCATCGCCCGGTGCTCTTCGTCGAGAACAACTCAGAAGAGGGCTCATCGGCCATCCTGCAGATGCTCGATGAGCTCGGCTACTCATGCTGGTGGCACATCCCGCACTACTTCAACCCGAAGAATTACTTCGGCAGCACTGAGCGGCTCTTCGGAAACTACTTCGAAGCCAACCTACTCTGCTTTCCGAAGGAGGCGCGGGTCAACGCGCAGGGGATGTGGGCGGTGGAAGGCGTCGAGGATACCTTTACGAAGGCGCTGCGACGCTACGGCGTCCTGAAGAACTAGCCCCAGACCAGGGAACCGCTTCGAGCCGGCGTCGTACAGAAAAAACGGCCGCCTCCTTCCGGAAGCGGCCGTTACGCAGAATGTTTACCACTGCGGCGCCGAAGCGCGCTGCGACGAAACTACTCGGTGCCGGGAGCGTTGGTGGCGCCGGCGGCGCGACGCATGCCCTCGGTGACGATGCCGACCTTCTCGACCCCGGCGCCCTTCGCGGCGTCGATGACCTCGATGATGTCGCCGTAGCGCAGGCTGCCGTCAGCCGCGATGAACATCGTCTTGTCTTTCCGCTCCTCGAAGATCGTGCGGAGGCGATCCTCGAGCTCGGCGATGACCACGTCCTGCTTGTTGATCGAGATCTTCTTGTCGCCGGTGTATTCGAGCACGATCTGGCTGAGATCGGGCTGCTGCTGCTCGGCCTGCTGGGTCTCGGCAGGCAGATTGACGTCCAAACCACGCTGGTTGAGCGGCAGGGCCGCCATGAAGATGACGAGGAGCACGAGCAGCACGTCGATCATCGGCGTGATGTTCATCTCCGAGTTGGGCTCCGGAATCGAGCCTTTGAAGACAGCGTCGGCGCCGTGGTGCTGATGATGGTGCGCCATGCTACTGGCCCCCTCCTGCGCCGCCACCGACCTTGCGTTCGGTGATCAGGCCCATATCCTCAACGCCGCTCGCCCGCAGCTCGTCCATCGCGTCCATCACATGCCGGTACTCGACGTCTTCGTCGGCTTTGATGATGAGCAGCTTCGCGGTTTTGGTTTCGAAGATTTCTTCGACGCGCCGGCGCAAGTCGCCAGACTGGACGGGGACGGAATTGATGAAGAGGCCCCCATCAGCCTTGATGGCGACGACCGTCTGGTCCTGTGTCTCCGGCTTCACGGCGCTATTGGAGGCGACGGGCAGTCTCAGGTCGACACCCTGTTGCAGGAGCGGCGCCACGATCATCATGATGATGAGCAGCACCAGCATGACGTCGACGAGCGGCGTGACGTTGATGTCGGACTTGATCCCGGCGCTGCTGCCGAGTTGCATTGACATAGTGAAAACTCCTACCGGTAGCTAAGTAGCTCGGTGGCTGGGTGGCCAGGGTCGTCCGCTGCGGTCCGTCACCCCAGCGACTCAGCTACCTAGCTACCCAGCAACCCGATATTACGCCGTCTTCTTGATGAAGTAATCCACGAGCTCCGATGAGGAGTTGTCCATCTCTACGTTGAAGTACTCGAGGCGCGCGGTGAGGAAGTTGTAGAACCACACCGCGGGAATCGCGACGAAGAGACCCAGCGCGGTTTCGACGAGCGCCTCAGCGATACCGGCTGAGACGGCGCCGATGCCGCCCGATCCGGTTGACGCGATACCCGTGAACGCGTTGATAACGCCGACGACCGTGCCGAGCAGTCCGACGAACGGAGCCGTCGAGCCGATGGTGGCGAGGGTGCTGACGCCCTTCTTCAGGTCGGAGGCCGTGAGCGCCGTGGCGCGCTGAATCGAGCGGCGAACGGTGTCGAGCACGTCTTCACGATTGAGGTTGGCGCCACCGCTGTCCTGCTGGAACTGGTATTCCTGCAGGCCGGCGAGCACGACCTTCGCGAGGTGGCTATAGCGGTAGTCCTTGGAGCCGGACAGCGCGATCGCTTCCTTCAGGCGGCCGTCCTTGAGGTACTTGGCCACCTGCGGCGCATACAGCTTCGACTGCTTGCGCGCCTGGCTGTAGGTGTAGATGCGCTCGATGGCGACGCCGACCGACCAGAACGACATGATGAACAGCACGATGGCCACGCCCCACGCGACCGCTCCCATGGTGCGGAACAGGTCGATGAGGTCGAGACCGCCGCCACCTTCCTGCGCGAAAGCCGGCGTGCTGATCAGCACGATTGCAAGGGCGGCATACACGATTCGTCCGAAATAACGCATCTTCCCAGCCATTACTGCATCCTCCGCATCTCTGTTAGAAATCGAGCTTGTTAACTCTGCTGACTCTTAATTCGCTGATGTTTGATTCGCTGATCGTCAGCTGAGCGTGAACTGGACGGTGACCGTCATGATGACCGGCACCGGCACGCCGTTGAGCAACGTCGGCGTGAACTCCCACTGGCGCACTGCGTCGAGCGCGGCCGCGTCGAGCAGCGGAATCGACCGCAGCACTCGTGCGTCCTGCACCTTGCCACCCGGCCCAATCGTCGCCTCGATAATCACGACACCCTGCACGCGGGCAGACTGCGCAATCGGCGGGTACTGGGGCCGGACGTCCTTGGTCTTGACCGGCGGCTTGATGGCGCCGCCGACGCGCACGGGCGCGGGCGGAGGCGGCGGAGGCGGCGGCGGCGCGAGGTCGCCGGTGGTGATGCCGCCGACGACGCCGCCGGGGACTCCACCTTCGACGCCCGCACTGCGATCGAATCCTGTGTCGATATTTGTCTCCGGCTTGATTTCAGCCGGTGCTTCGACGGGCGCGGCGTTCGGGTTCACAATCTCCACCGGCTTCGGCGCAGCAGCCTGAGGGGGCGGCGGCGGGGGCGGCGGCGGCGGCGGCGGCGGCGGGGCAGCAACGAACGCCATCATCGAGGGCGGGGTCGGAAGGATGTCGGCGGCCAGAAGCGGAATAATCACCACGGCCATAATCACCGCCGTGTGGACCAGAATCGACAGCGGCACCGTGTACCACTGCTGACTTCCGACCTTGACGGACGGATCGACGATATCCCCGAACATTTTCTCTACTTGCACTGGTCCTATTCCTCCTACAGACGGTCGCTCGCGCTCGGCAAAGGCGGCCGATTATAGGCAGCCCAAAATAGTGGTGTCAACGAAAGTTCTCAACGGGTGAACCAACGTCCGACGAGAACTTAGACACCGCGTTCCTGCAAATGCTCCGGGAGTTCCGATCGAGCGGAACGGGCATTCTAGTGGACATATCGCTGAGAACACAATACCCACCAGATGCCAGTTCCGTCGGATTCCCCGCTCAGAGAATCAGATCCGTCGGAATCCCCCCTTAGTGGGCTCCCGAACGAATACGCATCCCGTAGAACGAACGATGTACGAATGTTACAGAGACGATAAAGAACGCCGCCGCAAGGAGATGCGTGAGATTGCTTCCCATCTCCGCCGTCAGCTCGACAGCCAGCGATACTGCCAGCAAGCCGAACAGCGTCGTGAACTTGATGACCGGATTGAGCGCCACCGATGACGTGTCCTTGAACGGGTCGCCCACCGTGTCGCCGACGACCGTTGCCGCGTGCAGCGGCGTGTTCTTCATCTTGAGCTCGGTCTCGACGATCTTCTTCGCGTTGTCCCACGCGCCCCCCGCGTTGGCCATGAAGATCGCCTGGTAGAGACCAAATAGCGCAATC
>CAMCNL010000242.1 GCA_945876205.1 Candidatus Sulfopaludibacter sp. SbA3 | reverse complement strand
GATAGCGGGAGACGGGTGCCGCCGCTCACGTTTCTCCCGAGGCCTTCATCATGTCGGACAGTCTCCTTCTCAACTTCGACCTCGGAGCAGATTGGCGCGCTACATTGGGCACGTTTCGGGCTGAACGTCTTGAGGCGAGCAATTTCCTGATCTTCGCCAGCGAGTCTTCCCCGTACCTCAACGAACGCCATCGAGATCCTTTGATTCGAAAGGTCCGAGCGTTCTATTACGCGTTAATGATGCTAGGCGGTCCGGCGCACGAATCGGGACTACTCTTTGCCGGCGGCGTGACAAGCACCGGTCCGAATGTCTTGTTCGTCACTCGACTACCTCGATTCTCGCGTGGTGTCCCGGTGCCATGGCCAGTGGTGCGTCGCAGGTGACGACCGCCGCATCGAGTGCCTCCGCCAGAGCGACGTACATGGCGTCGTACGCCGTGACGTTCTCACGAAGTTTCCACGCGCGCGTGAGGAGATCGAGATGGGCGTGCCGGTGGAGATCGAGGTCGACGAGGTCCGCGATCGCTTCGATCGCGCGGTCAGGTGAAACCTCACCTAACCGGACGAGGCGCCGGAGGCCCTGGGTCACTTCGACGTCCACGAGATGAGGCGTATGAAACTCGTCCCCGTCTCGAAAGAGGCGCGCCTCGACCCGAGTGCCGAGCGGGGTCTGCAGGAGGAACTCCAGCAGGGCCGACGCGTCGACGACGATCACGCGGACTCGCGCTCCTCGCGGATCACCGTGGCGGCCGGCGTTTTCAGGGTCACTCGCCTTCGACTATGGATTCTGGCTAGCATCTCCTCGCGCGTAGGCCGCGCGGCGAGCCGTTCCAGCTCTGCGAGCAGGTAGTCGGAGAGCGTCTGCCCTGCGTCTGCGGCACGGACCTTGAGCTTGCGGTGCAGGGTGTCAGGCACGTTACGGATCTGGACCATTCGTGACATGCTGCCAGCATGCGAGCATGCCAGTCGCATGTCAAGCTTGCCGCCTCCCGCACCATCCAGTTCCGAAAAGTGAATCGTACCGGCATGGATAGCCGGTTCCGGAAGTCGCTCAGCACGGTGAGCCAATCCCGTGCTTCACTTGGTCTTGGCGCTCGGCCTGGCTCCAGGCTTCGGCCGACTCGCTCCGCGCATCGTGCCCTCCGCTCGATGCCCAGAGCAGCGTCGGAATTCCGGATCGGCTGTCGGAAACCCGACACGACGCCGCCACACTCGAGAGATCTCAATAAGACACATTGTTCTAACGGTGAGCTCCCTGATCTGAGGCTGCGCCATCAAATTGCCATGACGCATTCCCGGCACTCTTCGTGACGGTTAGACGCCACCGGTGGCGGAATTCCGGTGGCACTCCGCTTGCCCTGCTGGATGCCACACATATGCGTCTTCGGCATTCGTCTTGTTCGGTCTATCTATCGGTCTGCTTGATTCTGTCGCTCACGTGCGCGGCAGGCTGGCCGGTTCTCGCGCAATCCCAGGCGCAGCGAGCGAGAGTCGATCGGGTCCTTGCAAACCCCTCCGTCCTGCCGGACATCGTCAGGGTGATCGTCCAGCACCGTCCCAGCGCCGGGGCGTCCCTGGGCCGCCGGGTCGCGGCGAGAGGTGGAACGGTTCTGCACGAGCATCCGGGCATCGGCGCGCTCACCGTCACATTGCCGCGTGCGGCGCTGGCGAGCATGGTCGCCGATCCGGATGCATGGGGACTCTCCCTGGATGCGCCGCTCACCACCACGCAAACCGCCGTCGCGTCATCGGACCCGGCCACGGCCGATCCGCTGGCGGCAGCCGATTCGACAGGATCGTCAACTGACCTTGGCCTCACGTCGAGCAGCGTGGATCTTGGCGCCCTCTCGATCATGACGAGCGCCGCGCTGGCCAACAGTCCCACGCTGGCGGCGTCCTTCGACTCGCAAGCTCTTCGCACCACATTGGGCGTGACCACGGCAGACACCGGCGCTGACGTCGGCGTTGGGATCATCGATTCAGGGATCGCGCCGACGACCGACTTGCAGGGCCGCATCGCGGCCTTTTACGACTTCACGCGCGGCGGCATCGCGGCGACACCCTCCGATGGATACGGGCACGGCACGCATATCGCCGGGTTGATCGCGGGCAATGGCCAGTCGTCGAAGGGCAAGTACGTGGGCGTGGCCACCGGTGCACGCCTGATTGGCCTCAAGGTGCTCGACAGTACGGGCCGCGGCTATTCGAGTGACGTCATTGCGGCGCTCGAATTTGCCACCGCGAACCGCGCCGCGCTGCGCATCGATGTCGTCAACCTGTCGCTGGGTCATCCGATTTACGAACCCGCCGCGACGGATCCCCTCGTGCAGGCGGTGGAACGCGCGGTCCGCGCCGGCATCGTCGTCGTCGTTGCCGCGGGCAACTACGGCGTGAACGCCGTCACGGGGCAGGTCGGCTACGCGGGCATCAGCTCGCCCGGCAACGCCCCGTCGGCGATTACCGCCGGCTCGTTCCGTACGCGGTACACGGCGACGCGGTCCGACGATGAGGTGTCGCCGTTCAGCTCGCGAGGGCCGACGTGGTACGACGGCCTTGTCAAGCCGGATGTCGTAGCGCCGGGGCAGGCGCTGGTAGCGATTTCGGATCCGACGACAACGCTGTACCAGGATGCGTCGCTTCGCGCGGATATTGCGCCGTACATCAAATTGAGCGGCACCAGCATGGCTGCCGCGGTGACCTCGGGCGTCGTCGCTCTCGTCATTGACGCCAACCGCAAGGATGAGGGCTCCTCGTCGTCGCTGACCCCCAACACCGTGAAGGCGATCCTGCAGTACACGGCCCTCCGCGTTCCCGGCAACGACCCGCTCGTACCCGCGGCATTTTCACAGGGTGCCGGCGGCGTCAACGCCGCGGGAAGCATTCAGCTCGTGCGCGCCATAGAGCCGACGATGCCGGTGAATACCGCGTGGCTCGAGTACGGCGTGTCGCCGTTCACGTTGCTTGGCGATGCGACCTTCGAGTGGGTGCAGCAGATTGTCTGGGGCGATCAGATCGTGTGGGGTGATACGGCCACGGTGAACGCGCCCGCATGGGCCCAGCAGATCGTCTGGGGCGACCAGATCGTGTGGGGAGACCAAATCGTCTGGGGCGACCAGATCGTCTGGGGTGACGGCTTCAATCCCGCCGGCCATCTGACGAACATCGCGTTTCCCGTGTGGAGCACCCAGATCGTCTGGGGCGATGCCGATCACATCGTGTGGGGCGAGGGCGACCAGATCGTCTGGGGCGATGTGAGTGCAGGGGGAAGCAGCAACTAGTTAGCAGCCGGCCCCCCGCTATGGCCTCCGGAACCATGTCGCCCACCACTGCCGCAGGGCGCCGTCCGCTCAGTACAGCGGCGCGTATCTACATCACTGGCGTCACCGCCGCCGGTGGCGCTGCCATCGCTCTTTCGCTGCCCGGTGCGTACCCGTGGACGCCGACCGCCACCGTCGCCCTCACGGCGATGGTGGTGGTGTCGTTATTCAAGCTACGGCTGCGCGTCGGACACGCTCGCGCGACGATGACGATGGCGCAGTTCGTGGACTTCTGGATGATTGCGGCGGTGGGGACCAGCTTCGCCACCACGATCGCTGTCGCCGGGGTTCTCGTGCAGTGCCTGATCAACGTCCGGCAGCCGCAGCCTTGGTACCGGACGGCGTTCAGCGTGGGCGTGATTGCACTCGCTGTCCGCGCGGCGGGGCACACCTGGTCTGTACTCGGAGGGGCGGTGGCCCACGATGGCGTGACGGAGCTCGTTGCGATCACCGGCGCCGCTGTCGCATATTTCGTCGTGAACTCCGGTCTCATCGCGTGGGTCATCGCCGAGACCACCGGCGAACGACCTCTCGAGTGCTGGCGACGCCGGTTTCTCGGTGCGGCGCCCGCGTCATTGTTCGCCGCCGTGGCCGTGGCGATCGTGCGCCAATCGCTCATGCGCGAAGACGTCTCGATGGCCGCCCTGGCGGTGCCCATCGTGATCTGTTACGCGATATACGCGCGTGTCACGGCGGTTCAATAACCGTTAACACGACGGCCCCGCGCTGGCGCACGCCTCCGGGATCTCACCCCTGCACCCCTCAAGGAGTTCGGACCCGATGTGGACGAAATTGTGGCTACCCGCGATCGTTCTCAATGCTACTCAGTACGATTCGCGGAATCGCGGAAACTCTGCAAATGGCTGATTCTGTAGAGCCACTGCCACTCCGTACTACCCGGTACGAATCGCCCAGTTCTTCCTGTTAACGCGAGGGTTGCTGGTTCGAATCCAGCCCGAGGAACCAGCCTAACGCCGCGATCACGCAAGGGACTCGATGACGCGTCTGAGCCGACGCTCAGCCTCCACCACGACTGGTTCCACGCCGGGACTGTTCACCAGCGAAAACATTGCGCGCGGGTCGGCGATCGTAACGATGACGCCGCCGTCCGGCGCTTCTTGCACCACCACATTGCAGGGCAGCAGAAGGCCAATCTGTGGGTCCGCTGTCAGCGCTTGGTGGGCCAGCGCCGGGTTGCACGCGCCGAGGATCACGTATCCTCGAAAATCGACGTCAAGTTTCTTCTTGAGGGTGTCCTTGACGTTGATCTCCGTGAGCACTCCGAAGCCCTCATTCTTGAGTGCGCCGGTCACCTTCTCGACCGTGTCTTGGAGCGTTCCGCCGACGCGGCGTCCAAATCCGTACGGGCAGACGATTTCGCCTCGAGGCGTTTCTTGGTCTCGCATAACTCACTCCAGTCTTCGCGTGTCTTCGGCAGCCTCCCGCACTTCTCGGGCACGCCCTGCGACGTGACGCAACCGCGCATAGCCGCCCGAGGGTCGGTATTCAGCCTTGTCACCTTGCCAAAATAATTCGGGGTGGCGTGGTTCACGCGACTCGGATGGACCGCCCCGCATCCGGACCGGGCGGAGGACCGCGCGGTCCGGAACACAGCTAGGAGCTTGCATGAACGCCACGATGTCCTGCTTCTCCGGCGCCGCGAGCTTGAGACCGAGCACGAGGTTGAAGAACTCCACCGTGTCATCAAGCGTCATCAGTCGATCGTCGTGCAGGTACGGCGGCGAGTCCTTGATGCCGCGCAGCGGGAAGGTCTTGATCGACCCGTCAGCAGACGCCTTGCGCCCGTTGATGGTGACCTCCCTGAAGAACCGCTCCGTGCGCAGGTTGTGCATCAGGTTGTCGGTGTAGTACGGCGGCACGTGGCAGGCTGCGCACTGGGCCTTGCCGAAGAAGAGCGCTTCGCCGCGCCGTTCGGCCTCGCTCGACCTCGCGGGATCGAGCCGTCCGAGGATGTTCAACTTCGGCGCCGGCGGGAAATCGAGCAGATTCTGGAACTCGCCCATGGGGAGCACCTGGCTGCCGCGCTCACCGACACCAGCCAACGACGGAGCGTCAGGTGGTTCACGACATCGCTGATTCTGATCTTCACGAATCCCTCCAATTCCCAGACACGACTCTACGTGTACTCCCGCCCGTGCCGCGTCGCGCCGGTCGATTCCGATCGGAGCTTCTCCGACAGTTGAGTCAGGAAGAGCGGTACGCCGTTCTCGAGTTCCTCTGCGGATGCCGACGGCCACGGCCGCGCGGTCAGCTTCTGCCGCGCGCGTTCAATGATCGGATCACGATAGGTGGTGACGAACTCATACAGCATGACAACCCCATCTCAGCGCCGACGACTCTCCGGCGCGCGCATCAAGGTATCCGTGGCGCTCGAGACGGCAATCCACGAGCGCGCGTCATCATCCCGCCAGAGGCCAGTGCCTCTCCGACTCCGGCGCGTGCGGAATCGCGGTGGGTGCGGCGATGGCGATACGTCGATCGCCGTTGAGAACGTCGCGAAGATGGGCGGGGTTGACGTGGAGGAGTCCGCGGTGCTCTTCAATGAAGCCAAGCTTCTTGAACTTGCCTATGAAGGCGTTCACACGTGAGCGTGTGGTCCCGTGCGGCCCACGGCCGCCTGTGTGCTCTTGCCTTTGAGTGCCTCGGCCTGACCTTCGAGTTCATCGCGATTCATCGGCTTGAGTGCCGGATATTCAGCCGGCGTCGGGCACGTAGCATCACATCCAACCAGAAACTTGCGGCACGCATCACTGTAGGCGCAGCGCCCCGTGAAGCTCCACATGTCATGCAGACTCCATATGACGGGCGCGTATGCGCCGCAAACGCCCGCCAACGCCATCGGCCAGTTGGCCGAGTGCAGATT
>CAMCNL010000241.1 GCA_945876205.1 Candidatus Sulfopaludibacter sp. SbA3 | reverse complement strand
CGTCTCGCCCGCCTGGCCGATCGACTATGACACGCTCGAGCCGTACTACGAACGCGCCGAGCGGCTCTATCACGTGCGCGGACAGCACGGCGTCGATCCGACGGAGTCTCCGCGCACCCCGTATCCATACGAACCGGTTCCGCACTCCTCCGGCATGGCGACGCTCGTCGAGCAGCTCCGTCTCCAGGGCCTGCACCCGTCGCCGCTTCCGCTGGGGCTGCTCAGGCCCGGCGAACCAGATGGCTGCATCCTCTGCAACACCTGCAACTCCTTTCCGTGCAAGGTCCACGCGAAGAGCGACGCCGATGTCTGCTGCGTCCGCCCGGCGATCCAGCGGCCGAACGTGACCTTGTGGACCAACGCGCTTGCCCGCAGGATCATCACTGACGCCAGTGGCAGGAAGGTAGAGGCGGTTGAAGTCGAGCGCAACGGCGAGACACTGCGGGTCGAGGCCCCGCTGGTCATCGTGTCGTGCGGCGCCGTCAATTCGGCAGCGCTGCTGCTGCGCTCGGCCAACGACGCGCATCCGAAGGGACTCGCGAACTCCTCGGGACTCGTGGGCACGCGCTACATGGCGCACCTCGCGACGATGATGCAGGGGTTTCATCCGTTCCGGAAGAACGCGACCGTCTTTCAGAAGACCGTGGCGATCAACGATTTCTACCTGCACGGACCGGATACGCCGTTCCCGCTCGGCCAGATCCAGTCGCAAGGCCGCACCCACGGCGTCATGGCGCAGACCGTCGTGCCGTCGATTCCCCTCTGGGCGTACGATGCCTGGGTGTCGCGTGGTGTCGACTGGCTCGCCATCTCCGAGGATCTGCCGCGGCGGGAGAATCGCGTCAGCATCGAGCCCGATGGCCGCATTCGCCTGACCTACCGCCCGAACAACCTCGAGGCCCACGAGCGCCTCGTGAAAGAGACGAAGCGGATTCTGAGGCGCCTCGGCTTCTGGGTGGTGGTGGCGCATTCGCACAAGGAGAAGAACACGACGCACCAGTGCGGCACGCTCTGCTTCGGCGCCGACCCGCGCGAGTCGGTGCTCGATCCCTTCTGCCGTAGCCACGACATCGACAACCTCTTCGTCGTCGACGCCTCGTTCTTTCCCTCGTCCGCGGCCGTCAATCCTGGCCTCACGATTGCGGCCCAGGCGCTGCGCGTCGCGGATCACATCAAGGACAGCCACCTGTGAAAGCTCGATCCTTCAGCCACTGCGGCATCACCGTCTCCAGCTTCAACGCGGCCGTGAAGTTTTACTGGGAGGTGTTCGGCTGCCCACTGGTCGGCGTCGCGGATACGCCGTCCGACCGCGTCCGCAGCTTCTTCGGCGTGAGCGGCGGCAGTGAAGCCAGCGCGGCGCCGCGCTGCAAGATCGGATGGATCCGCGTACCCGGCGGCGCCGTGCTCGAGATCTTCGAATTCCAGCCGCAGCTGCCGCCGGAGGTCGTGCCCTGGAACCGCGTCGGCCTGACGCACATCTCGTTCAACGTGCGGAATACGCAGCGCTGGTATGACTACCTGCAGAGCAAAGGCGTCGAGTGCGTCAGCAAGCCGGAGCGGTCGCCGCGGGGACACACGTTCTTTTTCGCGAAAGACTTCGACGGCAACCTGATCGAGATGATGGACCTCGGCTACATGCATCACGTCCTGAACTGGCTCGGGCCGCTTGGCGGGTGGTTGTTCCGACGAGGCATCTACAAGCAGTACTACCAATGAGCCATCGCGTCCGCATCGGGATCGATCTCGGCGGGACGAAAATAGAAGGCATTCTGCTCGTGCGCAGCGACGAGATCGTACGGCTGCGAGTGCCCACCCCGCGCGACGACTACGCCGCCACCGTCGAGGCCGTTGCCTCGCTGGTCGAGTCGCTCGAGGGGCGCGCGGGCACGCGAGGGTCGGTCGGCGTCGGCATTCCTGGCGCCATGTCTTCCACGACTGGCCTCGTCAAGAACGCCAATTCGGTCTGGCTGATCGGCAAGCCCCTGCTGGCCGACCTTCAGCGCCGGCTGATGCGCGATGTGCGCATCACCAACGATGCCAATTGCTTTGCGGTGTCGGAGGCCTCCGATGGGGCGGCCGCGGGCGCGGAGGTCGTGTTCGGCGCAATAGTCGGCACCGGCGTCGGCGCGGGCATCGTTGTCCGCGGGCAGGTGCTGACCGGCCCGAACTCGATTGCGGGTGAGTGGGGCCACAATCCGTTGCCGTGGCCGCGAGACGAGGAGCGGCCAGGACCACTCTGTTATTGCGGCCGCCACGGCTGCATCGAGACGTTCCTTTCCGGCCCCGGCCTGACGAAAGACTTCGCGCAGCGGACGGGACGCCACGAGCTCCCGCCCGACATCGTCACGTCGGCGGCCGACGGTGATACGCAGGCCGAGGCTGAGCTGGTCCAGTACGAAGAGCGGCTGGCGCGCGGTCTCGCCAGTATCATTAACGTGTTGGATCCCACTGTCATCGTGCTCGGGGGCGGCATGTCGAACATCGACCGGTTGTACGTCAACGTCCCGCGCCTGTGGGATCGGTACATTTTCAATCGCGGGCCGCAAGGGCCCGCGCCGCATCAAGGCATCCCAACCCGACTCGTGCGCGCGCAACACGGAGATTCGAGCGGCGTTCGCGGCGCCGCGTGGCTGTGGGGGAGCGAATGAGGCGGCGAATGCTGCCGGCGTCGGTCGTCGCGCTCCGGCGCTATTCGACCAGGACCTTTGCGTCCGATCTGCTGGCTGGCGTCACCGTCGGGCTGGTCGCGCTGCCGCTGGCGATGGCCTTCGCCATTTCGTCGGGGATGCCGCCGCAGGCGGGCATCTACTGCGCCATCGTGACGGGGTTCATCATCTCCGCGCTCGGCGGGTCGAACGTCCAGATCGGCGGCCCTACCGGCGCGTTCGTCGTGGTGGTGGCCGGCATCATCGCGCGCTACGGCGTCGACGGCCTCTTCATGTGCACGATGATGGCGGGCGTCATCCTCGTGATCATGGGTCTGACCGGCACCGGGACCGCCGTCAAATTCATCCCCAGGCCGGTGGTCATCGGCTTCACCAACGGCATCGCGCTGGTGATCGCGAGCACCCAGCTCAAGGACTTTTTCGGGATCACGCTCGACCAGGCGGTGCCCGGAGAGTTCATCGCGCGCATCAGGGTGCTGGCGGAGCACGCGTCTGCGGCGTCCACGCCGACGACGATCGTGGGCATCGGCGTGCTCGCGCTGATCGTGATCTGGAACCGGCTGGTGCCGCGAGTGCCGGGCTATATCGTCGCGCTGGTGGCGGGCACCGCCGCGGTCATCGCGCTGCAGCTGCCACTCGAGACCATCGGCACCCGCTTCGGCGGGATTCCGTCGGGATTCCCCGCGGTCCAGATACCCAGGTTCAGGGCCGATCTCATCCTGACGCTGCTCTCGCCGACGCTGACCATCGCCATGCTGGGCGCGATCGAGTCGCTGATGTCCGCGGTGGTGGCCGACCGCATGACCGGCACACGGCACAACTCGAATGTCGAGCTCTTCGCGCAAGGCATCGCGAACATCGTCTCGCCGCTTTTTGGCGGCCTTCCCGCAACGGGAGCGATCGCCCGCACGGCCACCAACATCCGGGCCGGGGCGAAGACGCCGGTCGCCGGGATCATCCACGCGCTGGCGTTGCTGATCATCCTGCTGTATGCCGCGCCGCTCGCCTCCACGATTCCCATGGCCGTCCTCGCCGCGACGCTCCTCGTCGTCTCCTACAACATGGGCGAGTGGCACGAGATCGGCGAGCTCTGGCGGCAGGGATGGACCGATCGACTGGTCTGGATGGTGACCTTCGCCCTGACGGTGCTGGCCGACCTCACGGTCGCCGTCGAGTTCGGGATGATCCTCGCCGCGCTGCTCTTCATCCGCCGGGTGTCGATGACGACAACCGTATCGCGGGTGACGGGGGATTACGTCGAGCGTGGGCGGGCGCACACCCTCCAGGACAAGCGGATTCCTGACTACGTCACGATTTTTCGCATCCACGGGCCGTTCCTGTTCGGAGCTACCGACAAGCTGACCAACCTGATTGCCAGCGCCGGCGAGCTGACGCCGATCGTCATCCTCCGGCTGCGGAACATGACGGCGATCGACGCGACCGGGCTGCGCGCGATCCAGGACTTCGCCGACGCCCTCCGGCGCCAGGGACGGACGCTGCTGCTCTGCGGCGCGCCGTCGCAGCCGACGCGGCTGATGGAGGGCGCGGAATTCCATCGTCATATCGGCGACAAGAACATCCTGGTGAACGTCGACGCAGCGATCCGGAGGGCCGAAGAGATCTGGCGTGAGGTGCCGAATGACCGAGGGTGATACATCGACGTCCCTGTTTGCCAGCCTGAATACAGTCGCCCTCCAGGCAACGGTGGAGATTCCTCGAAGATTCATCGGAGACCTAACTCGGCCAGTTCTTTGCTGCATATGAATCGCGTGAGGCCCCTCAGTACCCGCGTAATTGGTACGGCTGAGCTGGAGCCGGAGGAACGCTAGTGGATTTGATCGTTCAACCTGAAGACGGGGCCACGCCACTCCTGCAAGCGATCGAGGGGGCCAAGAAGAGCCTCGATCTGATGATTTTCCGCTTCGATCTCAAGGACGTGGAGAAAGCGCTCGCCGCGGCGGTCTCGCGCGGCGTCGCCGTGCGCGCGCTGATCGCGCACACGAATTCAGGCGGCGAGAAGCGGTTGCGCCAGCTCGAGCTCCGTATGCTCGACAAGGGGGTCACCGTCAGCCGCTCCGGGGACGATTGGGCCCGGTATCACGGCAAGGTCATGATCGTCGATCGGGACGAACTGCACGTCTACGGCTTCAACTACACCGAGATCGACCTGACGAGCCGCAGCTTTGGTGTGGTGACGAAGGACGGCAAGGCGGTGTCCGAAGCGCTGCGCCTGTTCGAGGCCGACGACCTTCGCCAGGACTTCGAGCCGGCGGCTGATTGCCTGGTTGTGAGCCCGGAAAATGCGCGTGAAGAGCTGGCCACGTTCATCAAGCGGGCGAAGAAGACGCTGTCGATTTACGACCCGAAAGTCACCGATGCCCAGATGATTCGGCTCCTGCACCAGCGCGTCAAGGCGGGCGTCGACGTGCGCATCATCGGCAAGGTCGGCAAGCGCGCCGGCGACCTCCGCGTACAGAAGTTCCCCGGCAAGCGTCTGCACGTCCGCGCGATGATTCGCGACGGCGATACCGCCTTTGTCGGCAGCCAGAGTCTGCGTTCGCTCGAGCTGGATGGGCGTCGCGAGGTGGGCCTGATCACCAAGGATCCCAAGGTGCTCAAGCGCATGGGCGAGGTGTTCGACGACGACTGGACGAAGACCGAGCTGGGGAAGAAAGAGACCAAGCACTTCGAGAAAGAGCAGAAACAGGCCGACGAAGTGGTCGCCGACGTTACGCAGTCGTAGGCATTTGCTATTCTGTGTGCCTGCATGTCACAGGTTCCGATACTCCCGAAGGTCAAGAAGCGCCGCTCGAAGTTACACGGATGGGGCGTCTTCGCTCTCGAACCGATCAATAAGAACACGCGGATCATCGATTACTCCGGCGAGTTGATCGATCACAAGGAAAGCCTGAAGCGCGAGACGAAGTATCTCGAGCGGGGTGAGATCTGGGTGTTTACCGTCAACCGCCGGTGGGTGCGCGACGCGCATGTTGGCGGCAACGATGCGCGGTTCATCAACCACGCGTGCAAGCCGAATTGCTACAGCCAGGTCATCGACAAGACAATCTGGATCCGCGCCGCGCGCAACATCGAGGCGGGCGAGGAGCTGACCTACGACTACCACACGGACGGCGATCAGATCATCCAGTGCCGCTGCCGTCCAGGGTGCAAGCGCAAGCTCTAACCCCCGATGATAGTCAGCCACGAAGCACACGAAGCCAGTCAGCCACGAAGGACACGAAGACCACGAAGGGCTTTCTTAAGCTTCGTGACCTTCGTGAGCTTCGTGGCGATTGTCTTCGTGCCCTTCGCGGCTCCCACCAGCGCACAGGGCGATCCGACTGATATTGACCTCGAGGCTGCGGGTGGCGGCCGAGTCATTCGCGTGGGCGCGCTCGGGACTGACGGTCACGTCACCGTCCTGCCTCTCGAGGTCTACGTCGCGCGCGTGCTGGCGGGGGAGGGCGAGCCCCGCGCGGCCGAGGCGGCGCAGCAGGCGCTGGCGATCGCGATTCGTACCTACGCGCTCGCCAATCTGGATCGACATGGCCG
>CAMCNL010000240.1 GCA_945876205.1 Candidatus Sulfopaludibacter sp. SbA3 | reverse complement strand
GTGCTGGGAAACGCATAACTCAGGAGGGTGTTGTTGGTATCGCGGTCGGCAAAGAGGTTCAGCGTCGAGCCGGCCTGCTCGAACTCCGACCAGAAGAGCGCGACCGCCAGGAAGAGGACGCCAATTACGACCAGGCGCTTGCGCTCTTCAGGCGTCCAGCCCGGTGACAGGAACAGCCAGCCGAAGAACACCAGCGTGAGGATCAACAGGAAGTAGCCGGCGATGTCGGCGATCTGCGTCGGCGTGACGGGGAGCATCCCGGTGTAGGCGCCAATGGCGACCACCGCGATGCCTCCGAGCACGGCGGCGGCCCACGCCGCGGCATGCTTCGCGCGGCGCGCCGTTTCTTCCGGCGACCCGGCGTCGGCGGGATGCAGGCCTGCCGTGCCGAGGTACTTCCGGCCGAACGAGTATTGAATCAACCCGAGCGTCATGCCGACACCCGCCGCGGCGAATCCGGCGTGCCAGTTCACGCGCTGGCCGAGGTATCCGCACACCAGCGGCGCGATGAACGCGCCGGTATTGATGCCCATGTAGAAGATCGAATAGCCGGCGTCGCGCCGCACGTCTCGCGGCGCATAGAGGCGTCCGACGATGACGCTGACGTTGCCTTTGAGGAGACCGGTGCCGAGGACGATCAGGAGCAGCCCGCCATAGAACGTCGCCAGCGACGGCACGGCCATGCTGAAGTGGCCAAGGGCGATCAGGATGCCGCCGTAGAGCACCGCGCGCTGCGCGCCGATCAGGCGATCGGCAATCCAGCCGCCAGGCAGCGTGGTCATGTAGACCATCGAGGTATAGAGGCCGTAGATCGCGCCGGCTTCGGCGACGCCCATGCCGAGGCCGCCGGTGGTGAGCGGCGCGGTCATGAAGAGGATGAGCAGGGCGCGCATCCCGTAGTAGCTGAAGCGCTCCCACATCTCGGTGAAGAAGAGCGTGGAGAGTCCGCGCGGGTGTCCGAAGAAACCGGTGTCCGCAGCCGTCCCAGCGACCGTCGCCATGCGGCAAGGATAGCGTGGAACCGGGATAATAGGGACGTGCGTGCCCTGCTCGTCTCCACCTACGACCTCGGCCGTCAACCATTTGGCCTGGCGTCGCCCGCGGCGTGGCTTCGTCGGGCCGGCGTCGAGGTCGATTGCGCCGACACGTCGCGGCAGCCGCTGGATGACAGCCGCATTCGCGCGGCGTCGATGATCGCCTTCTATCTGCCGATGCATACGGCGACGCGGATGGCGGCGCCGCTCATCGATCGGGTGCGCCGGGTCAACCCGGCCGCGCGGCTCTGCGCGTATGGCCTGTATGCGCCGCTCAACGCCGGCTGGTTGCGCGAGCGCGGGATACACGACGTCCTCGGGCCGGAAGCGGAAGAGGAGCTGGTCGCACTTGCCGCGGACCTGACAAGGTCCGCGCCACAGGGGGCAACTCCCAACTCCCAAAACATCCCGCGGCTCACCTTCATCCAGCCCGATCGGCAGGGCCTTGCTTCGCCAGATCGGTACGCCTCGCTGCAGATGCCGGACGGCAGCCTGCGGGTGATGGGGAGCACCGACGCGACGCGTGGCTGCAAGCATCTCTGCCGGCATTGCCCGATCGTGCCGGTCTATCAGGGCCAGTTTCGTGTCGTGCCCGTCGACATCGTCATCGACGACATCCGGGTGCAGGTGGCGGCGGGTGCGCGGCACATCAGCTTTGGCGACCCCGATTTCCTGAACGGGCCGACGCACGCGCTTCGGATTGCGGAACGGTTCGCCCGAGAATTTCCCGGCGTCACCTACGACGCGACGATCAAGATCGAGCACCTCCTCGACCATGCGGAGATGCTCTCCGTGCTGCGCGACACCGGTTGCCTGTTCATCACGAGCGCCGTCGAATCGATCGATGACGACGTGCTGGTTCAGCTCCGCAAGGGTCATACGCGCGCGGATTTTGCGTGGGCCGTGGCGTTGTGCCGCCAGTCGGGGATCCGGCTGACGCCTACCTTTATCCCCTTCACGCCGTGGACGACGCTCGAGGGGTACGTCGAGATGCTGGACGCGCTCGATGAACTGGATCTCGTCGAGGACGTCGCCCCGATCCAGCTGGCGATCCGGCTCCTGGTCACGGCGGAATCGCCATTGCTCGAACTGCCCGACATCGCGGCGGTCGTCCAGCCCTTCGATCCGACCTCACTGACATGGCCGTGGCGGCATTCCGATTCGCGGGTGGATGCGCTGCACGAGGCGGTGATGCGCATCGTGCGGGATGCGGGAAACGCGCCGCGCGCCGAGGTCTTCGATGCGATCTCGGTGGTGGCGCGCGAGTCGCTGGGGCAGGCGTCCGCACCTCGTGCTCAGCGCGACGGCAGCGCCGGGCCGAGAGTGACCGAGCCGTGGTACTGCTGCGCCGAACCGATGGAGCAATTCTGAAAGTCCTGCTGCTGGCGACGACGACCGGCTATCAGATTCGTTCATTCGGCGAGGCGGCGCGGAAGCTGGGCGTGGAGCTCGTCTTCGCCAGCGACCGCTGCGATCACCTGGACGATCCCTGGTGGGACCACGCGATTCCGATCCGCTTCCACGACGAGGAGCGGTCGGTGGCCGCGATCGTCGCAGCGTTTCCCGATGCGCCGCCGGCCGGCATCCTGGCCGTCGGCGATCGGCCCACGCTCCTCGCCGCGCGAGCCGCCGCGGCGTTTGGCCTTCCGGGCAATCCGCCCGAGGCTGCCGCGGCGAGCCGCAACAAGCTCGCGAGCCGTCGCGCGTTCAAGGCCGCCGGACTTCCCACACCGTCGTTTCAACCTGTTCCCGTCGATCGCGACGCGTACGAGTTGTCCAACCACGTGTCGTATCCGGCCGTGGTGAAACCATTGGCGCTCTCGGGCAGCCGCGGCGTAATGCGGGTAGACGATGCCGCGGAGTTTGTGAGCGCGTTCGATCGCCTTCGGCGCCTGCTCGACTCGCGCGACGTGCAGATGGAGCGCGATACCGCGCACCAGGTGGTGATGATCGAGTCGTTCATTCGGGGCGCCGAGTTCGCGGTCGAGGGGCTGCTCGAGCAGGGGGAGCTCCGCACGCTGGCGATCTTCGACAAGCCCGATCCGCTGGATGGTCCGTTCTTCGAGGAGACGATTTACCTGACGCCGTCGCGAGCGCCGCAGGAGACGCAGGCGCGCATCGTCGACGCCGTTCGCACGGCGATTACGGCGCTGGGCCTCCGGCATTGTCCCGTTCACGCGGAGTGTCGCGTGGAGATGAGCCCACAATCCCGTAGCGCGGATCCTGTGGACCCGCCCGTCTATGTTCTCGAGGTCGCTGCGCGGCCGATTGGCGGCCTGTGCTCGAAGGCGCTGAGATTTCAGGCACCTGATGGATCAATCGCATCGCTCGAGGAAGTGTTGCTGCGTCACGCGCTGGGCGAAGACGTGTCGGCGTTCGCGCGCGAGCGCCAGGCGTCAGGCGTGATGATGATTCCGATCCCGAGGCGCGGCATCTACCGGCGCGTCGATGGCGTGGACGAGGCGAGCGCGGTGTCCGGTGTGGAGTCCGTGCAGATCACGGCAAAACCGGACACGATGCTCGTGCCGTTGCCGGAAGGGAAGAGTTATCTCGGTTTTATCTTCGCGCGGGGTGAGGATGCGGATGCGGTGGATCGCGCTCTCCGCGCCGCCCATGCCTGCCTGCAGTTCGAGATCGATCGCGAGGTCGTGGTGGCTACCTAGCCACCCAGCTACCTATTTCGTCTGCTGCGGCACGTACCCTGGCGGCAGCGTGGCGCTCTCGCCGAAGAAGAAATCCTCCATTTGCTTCGCAATCAGCTCCTGGGCCTCTTTCTGCCAGGGCATCAGGCGATATTCGTTTAGGATCATCTTCATTCGGTCTTCCCACAATTTCCACGCATCCTTCGAAACGTTGTCGTAGACGCGCTGTCCCAGCTCACCCGGCCATGGAGGACTATCCAGTCCTGGCAATTCCTTCTGAAATTTCACGCACATCACTTTGCGGCCGCTGGTGTTGCTGGAGGCCGGTGGCGGGGCTGGCGTTGCACAATCGTCCATGAAGCGATGGTAACCCAGTTGGGATTTCTATACGGATTGGAACCTCGACTGTAGGATTCTGCTTCAGACGCCGGCGGGCGCAAAGAAGTCGTGGCATGTGGAATCAACGACTTAGGGCGACATAGGGGAGGTGTTCGGGCGGGCACACACCTTGTTATGACAGGGCACAGCCTGACGGTTCAGTACCGTGCGGTGGTTGGTGACACGGGAACCTAGGAGGAGTGCTGTGGACGGACTCAGAAAAGAACGCCGAGGATTTGCCTCGATGTCGATTGAAAAGCAGCGCGAAATTGCCAGCAAGGGCGGCCGCGCCGCCCACGAAAAGGGCACCGCGCACGAATGGACCCCTGACGAAGCGCGGAACGCAGGCCGCAAAGGCGGTCAGATCAGCCGCGGAGGCCGTGGCCGTCTGCCTGGTCCCGTGGACGTTACACCCGGATCGGCTCATGTTTCCGGCATAGAGCCTGGTCGTGTCGACTGACGACTCAGTCGTTCGATCACCTACTTCGATTTCGACCGGACAAAGCGAGAAACGACGTGCGTATATTTGCGAGCGCCCTGCTGCTGGCCGCGATGATTGCGGTCCCAGCCAGCGCACAGACCCCGGCCGCAGCCAGCGGCCGGACGACGACACCTACTGCGACCGGCCCGAATCGCCCGGCGCTCATGACTAACTTCGGTGACACCGGCTTCTGGTTCGTTCCAACCGCGGAAACCCTGCCCAAGGGACGGATGTCGGGCAGCGTCTACCGCGCCAACTTCGATCGGCGGCAGGGGTTCACCGACATTTCACTGCTCGGCGTTACCGGCGCGGTCGGCATCGGCGAACGCGTCGAACTGTTCGGGTCGTGGAACGCCGCGCGTATCGATCGGAACATCCGGCCGACGTTCGTGCCCGGCGATCCCGCCTTCGGGGGTCTGGTCTACGACTACCCGTACGTGCGCGGGGGCTGGTCGAAGACAATCGGCGGGCCGCTTGTGGTCGGTGCGAAGTGGAACCTGATCTCGCAGTCGCGCGGTGACGCCTTCAGCCTGGCGCCGCGCTTTGCGATGCAGTTTCCGTCGGGCAACTCGTGGGCCAGCACCAACGACCTGACGGGTAAGATCGACCTCGTCGCCAGTCGTGAGCTGGGCAACTCCGTGGAGCTCAGCGGAACGGCCGGCGCGATACTGCGCGGCGATCCGAAGGAATTCAGCGTGTCCGACGGCATCGCCTGGGGACTCGGCGCGAGCCTCCCGACGCGTAGCCCGCTGCGCTTGCTGCTCGAGTGGCACGGCGAGTTCGTGCTCGACGAGAACACGCTCGCGTGGGATCCGGGGTCGAATTACTCGGCCGAAGACGGCAGCGTCGCGCCATTCGCAAGCGCGATCCGCGACCCAACGATGGTCAAGGCTGGCGGCGTCTGGCAGGCGAAGGGTGGCTTCTTCATCCACTCCGGCGTCAACTACAGCTTCGCCACCGGCAAGCGCACGACCGGGGCCGGCACCTTCAGTCAGCATCCATGGGGATGGGACATCCGGATTGGCTTCCACCCTGGTGTGAAGACCTACGTCGCACCGCCTCCGCCAGAGCCCGTGGTTCGCGAAGTGATTCGCGAAGTGCCCGCTCCCGTGGTTGCGGCACCGGCGCCGAACCGAAGCCCGACGTTCAGCGTGAACGCCGCCTGCGATCCGTCGATCGTGGAGCCGGGCCAGAACTCGGCGTGTAACGCGACGGCAACGGACCCGGACGGCGACCCGGTGACGTATCGCTGGACGGCGCCGTCGGGTACCTTCAGCGCGCCGAACGGCCAGAACACCAACTGGACGGCGCCGAATCAGACGGGCAACGTGCCGCTGACGGTGACGGCGCAGGACAGCCGCGGTGGTATGGCCACGAGCACCTTCACGGTGCAGGTGGCTCGCCGCGAAGCGCTGATGTTCGAAGACGTGCACTTCGACTTCGACCGCTTCAACCTGAAGCCGGAAGCGTTGATGATTCTCGATGACGCGATCACGAAGCTGCAGGCCAACCCGGGCCTCAACGTGACCATCGAGGGCCACTGCGACAGCATCGGCACCGTCGAGTACAACCTCGCACTCGGAGAGCGCCGCGCCAACTCGGTGCGCGACTACCTCCAGAGCCGCGGGGTTGCGATGGGGCGGCTCCGGACGGTCAGCTACGGCGAAGAGCGTCCGCTTGCCGATAACAGCACCGCCGCTGGACGCGCGACGAACCGCCGCGCGCACCTGGCTGTGATCATTCAGTAGTGGATAGGGGGAAGGGGGCGGGGGGAGTT
>CAMCNL010000239.1 GCA_945876205.1 Candidatus Sulfopaludibacter sp. SbA3 | reverse complement strand
TCGACTCGAGCAGGTCTGGCTGGTCGGGTTGCTTCGCCGCGACGCCGGCGGGCACACGTCCGACGCCAAACTCACTCAGGCGTTGTGCGGCGATGACGACGGCTTCGGGATTCAGGTCGTTGCCGAGGAATCGGCGTCCCAGTCGCGCGGCGGCGACGCCGACGCTGCCCGATCCCATGAACGGATCGGCCACGACGTCACCCTTTTCAGAGCTCTGACCGATCAGCACTTCGGCGACTTCAGGTGGTTTCTCCGCAGGGTATCCACCGCGAATGCGCGGCACCGAGATGATGTCGGCGATGCCGAGGTCGTTCAGCCGCCGCTTGCCCTTCTCGAAAAACAGGATCAGCTCGTAGCGCGCGCGGTAGTGGTAGCCCATGCCGATCGACTTCTTGTCCCACACCAGCGGCTTCCAGAACTTGAAGCCCGCGCGCTCGGCTTCGGGCTTGGCGTAGAACATGGTTTCCGCGTCGCAGAGCAGATAGAAGTGGCTGTCGCGCTTGAGCACGCGGTGGACCTGCTCGAAGAGCTCGGCGAATCGCGCATTCGGGAAGATCTTGAACCAGTCGTTGCTCGACGACTTGCTGTGCTTCAGCCTGGTGGTCGTGCCGATCGCCCGATGCTTCTCCAGCGACTCGTAGGCCGGGTCGGTGATCAGCAGATCGACCGAATCGGCTGGCAGATCGCGAAGCCATCCAACGGCATCCTGCGTGAACAACTCGAACGGAATAGGGGTCACAACACCTCGGGGCTGACAGTCGAAGGGATGGCGTCATTCTACGACGACGCGCCTGCGAGTGATTGTGCCGCGAGCGATTGACAGCCTAGGTCACTGCGAGTCTCGATGCGGCAGAGTGCCCAGTCTCGATGCGGCGCGGGCCTTCACGGCCGTGTCTTTGGGCGTTCGCCTGTCACTGGGACGCGCGCCGCGGCCCCTGTCAGGGGGCCGAGCACGCGAAGCTGGCGGCGTCGTTGGTGTCGCCGGTGCCCTTGTACTTGGCGAGCTGAGGATAGGGGCACAGCGGACGCGAGATCGGCGCGTTGGCTTTGGTCGCGATCATCGAGGCGGGCGGGATGCCCTTCTCGATCCACTGCTCCATCGCGGTGAGCGAATCGAAGCGGTCCGGACCGGCGCCGCCGCCGCAGTGCAGCACGCCGGGCGCGAGGAACAGGCGCATGCTGTCTTTCGCCGCCGGCACCTTCGCTTTCACCGCATCCATGTAGGCAATCGTCGAGAGCGGGCTCGGCCCCGGGTCGTTGAACCCGTGCCAGAGCAGGAGCTTGCCGCCGCGGGCGACGAACTTCGAGATGTCCGGACTCTGCTGGTGCACCTCCGCGGCCAGGCCGCTGCTGAGCGCCGCCATGTCGCGTTCCGGATCGAAGCTCATGATGTCGTAGGACGGATCGCTCTTCACGACGTAGGTCATGAAGGGGGCGCCGAGCGAGGCATTGAGTCCGCGCGGCTGCTGCGGCGTGCCGACCATGCGCGCGACCCAGTCGGTCTCGCCGCCGCGCATGAGCGGCATCGCGGCGTACTTGCCGTCCTTCGTCTTCACGCCGCTGTAGACGCGCCGCACCGTCTCGACCTGCGCGGGCGTGAGGCAACTCTCCGGGGGCCCGCTTGCCCCGAGCGGAGTCGAGGGGGCTTTGCAGGCGAGCTCACCTGGGTCCCAGGTGCACGCGCGCGGATCGGTGAGGATGCCGTCGGCAACGCCGTCTTTCATGTCGCAGGCGGCGAGCACGCTCTTCTGAATCAGCGGCACATGCGCGTGGAGGAGGTTACTACCCGGATTCTTGTGAAACGCCTGCACCCTGAGGATGGCGTTCGAGTAGACGAGCGGCGTGTAAACCGGCGCGCCGGCGATGACCCCGTCGTAGTCATCCGGATAGCGCTGGATTTCGGCGAGGCCCTGGCGTCCGCCGGTGGAGCATCCCTGCCAATACGCGTGCTGCGGCGCGCGGCCGTAGTAACTCGACACCAGCGACTTCCCCACCAGCGTCGCCACGTGCGTGGCGCGATGGCCGAAGTCGATGATGCCTTCGACGTTGGGCTGGCCCGGCGCCTTGATCGTGAACGCGGGATCGAGCGCGCCGGTGCTCGCGTGGCCCATGTCGTTCTGGATCACCGCGTAGCCGCGCGAGAGACCGTTGGCCGCGGCGTTGAGAGTGAGGTTGCCGGAGAAGCCGCCGCCGCCGATGCCGAGCACCTTGCCGTTCCAGTTGGCGGGCAGCCGGTAGATGGCGCCGATCTGCGAGCCCGTGACCGGCCTGATCGTCATCTGCACTTCACAGAAAGCCGGGAGCTTCTCCTGCGCATTCGCAGGCACCGCCTTCGCCGACACGATGGTCGTGTTGGCGATCTTCGCGAGGGCGGACACGCTGGCGCAGGCGTCCTGCGCCGAGGCGATCCCCGGAGCGAGCAGCGCGGCGGCCGCGCTGCTCACGATCAGGGTGCGGAGTCTTACTTCCACCGATCCATCGCCTGGCGGTGGAGCGAATTCGGCGGCAGCTCGGCGAGCTCGATGCGAAGGCCGTTCAGGTCGGTGATGTTGGCGAGGACGGCGTTGGTCGGACTGACATTGCCCTCCACCACCTTGGCGCCGCGCGCCTTGAACATCGCGACGACCGGCGCCATCTTCTCGACGTGGATGCCGAAGTGATTGTAGGACGCCGGCACGCCGGGCATGCCCGGGCTGATTTCGACGAAGGTGTTCTTGCTGATCTGCACGTAGGCCAGCCGCGGCGTGCCGTCCGGGTTCTTCACGACGAAGGCCTCGGGAAAGCCGAGCGTGTTCTTGTAATAGTCCAGGGTCTCTTGCCAATTCGGCACCGAGATGGCGACGTGATTCATCGCGATGAGGTTGGTGTTGGGCCCGTGGTCGCCGCTCTGCGCCGCGACCGTGTGGAGGCCGAGGCCAACGAGCAACCCGGTAACAAACAACATGCATGCACGCATGATAGGAATCCTTTCGGACCGCCTCTGCCAGGGCGTCAGCGGTCAAGGGGCGCCGTGTTTAGCGCCGCGTTGTGGCAGGAGTATAGGCCATGCGACGGCTTTGGAGCCGTTCAATCGCGGGAAAGAACTGCGGCGCGATCGGCCCGTCCCCCGAAGCGCAGCGAGGAGGGAACCGGCGCGGGGATGGCCGGCACGGCGCAAGCGCTTACCTGGCGACTTGTTCTACTGCGAAGCCTTCACAGCAGGTCCAGGAACGCGCGGGGATTCACCATGCGTACGCCCTCGTGTTCCTTGAGAGCCAGGAGATCCGGGTCGCCACTCACCACGAACGACGCACGTCCCTCGATCGCCGCCGCGATGTACTTGTCGTCGTCGGAATCCCTGCTCACGGCCCCGATCTGGCGGTCCGTGACGAACTCGGCCAGCATGACGATGTCCTCGAACCAGAGCTCCGGCTCGACCTTGGTACGGTTACTCTTGCGAACCTTTGGATACGCGAGTGCCCGCAACACCTCGTCGACGACGGCTGTCGAGAGAATCACCTCGAACGCTGCGTCTCGCAGGAACCGCTCAACGATCTGTCCGGGTGGACCTTCCGGGCGGACGTACGCACTCACGTACACGTTCGCGTCGAGAACGGCGCGGAGCACCGGCTACTTTGCCTTGACGCGCGGCTTCTTCTGTTGCTGGCGAGCCCAACGCTGGGCCTCCAGGCCAAGTTCCATCGCCTGGTCGTCGGTCAGGACGCCCCCCTTCTGCCGCTCCATCACGTCCAGCGCGTGATGCCGCGCGAAACGCCGCATCTGTTCCAGCCGTTCAACCGGAACCAGGGCTGCCAGCGGCTTGCCTTTCCGCTCGATGATGAATTCGTCGTGCCGCAGGGCGACACGATTCAGCATGTCGCCGATTCGCCGTCGAACGTCGAGAGTGGATACCTTTTCAGACATCTAAGCCTCGCAACCATGATAGTTGCCATGGTTCAGGCTCGGAAGCCACTTTGAGGCGTCGCCCGGTTCTCCCGACCCTGAGCCTTCCTGGGATCAGTCCTGCCCGCGCACGGCCCAGCGTAGCTTTGCGGACGATGCGCGGCGGTTTGCGCGCGTTTCTTCCATCGTTGCGCGAATGACCTCGCCGGCCACTTCCGAATACACACCGGCTCGATAGCCGGCCTGGAACGCCTTCTTCACTCGCCGGTCTTCGCCGGAATGAAACGTCAGGATCGCGACTCGCCCGCCGGGGTTGAGGCATTGCGGCAACGATCGCAGTAGCGCGTCGAGCGCGGAGAACTCGTCGTTCACGGCGATACGCAGCGCCTGCAGCGTGCGGCGGACGGACATCTTCATATCCGGCTTCGGCAGGTTCGGGAACTTCTCGGCGAGTCCGTTACGGACCAGGCGATCGACTTCGTGGGTGGTCTCGACGGGCTTCTGCTTCAGGAGTCGCGCGATCAGATCGGCGTGCGGTTCGTCGGCGTTCTCTGTCAGCAACTCGGCGAGCTTCTCTTCGCTCACTCGCGCGAGCAGTTTCGACGCGGGTTCGCCTCGCGATGGATTCATCCGCATGTCGAGCGGACCGAACTGCTTGTAGCTGAAGCCGCGAACGGGGTTATCGAGCTGCATCGACGAGACACCGAGATCCGCGACGATCATGTCGACGGCCGTGAGTCCCTCGATGCCGAGGACCTGCGGCAGGCCCGCGAAGTTCATGTGATGAGTGACAAACGTCTCGAGACCGAAGCCAGCGGCGCGAAGACTGGCTTCGGTGCGCGGCAACTCGAGCGGATCGACGTCGAGTCCGATCAGCCGTCCGCCTGGCTGGATGCGTTCGAGGATCGCTCGCGCATGTCCACCGCCGCCGAGCGTGCAATCCACCGCGATCTCGCCGGCCGCGGGCTGAAGGCACTCGAGCACCTCCGCCACCATGATCGGCCGATGCGTTCCCGCCGGCGTTTTGCCGGACGCGAGGATCTTCTCTATATCTCCCGGGGACCGCTCGGGGTTGAGCTCCTTGTACTTCTCGTGAAACCCGCGCGGGTTCTTCCCCGGGTATCTCGGGCGCCGCGTGTGCCCATCCGGCGAGTCTGACGGCCTCTTCAGCGCCACGAACCTAGTTTCTCCCGCCGCCACGTTCGATTCCGTCCGTTTTTTCTTCATTCGCGGTGTACGCGGACCATTCGGCTTCGTTTTTCGCCATATTCCAGTTGCAGTGGCGGGTGGCGGTGCGTTTTCCCACCATTCACGCGCGCCGGCAGTCTCAACGAGGCGATCTTGGCTATTCGGGGCGTACACGGCGCGCTGAGGCGTGCATTTTCGACGTCTCGACCGTTGCACGGCGCACCCAGACCGTATTTTTGGATTTGTTCGCGCGATTCGCGACGCTTGCCGCGCGTTTTTGACTATTCGAGGGACTGTCAGGATTTTTGTGTGTGGGGCGTAGGGACTGTCAGGTCTTCTGTGTCTGAGGCGGGGACACCATATTTCACTTGCGGCGGCCGCATGCGAAGTTCTCGATCCGTCCGAATCCTACCGCGGCCGCCGTCAAGTGCAGCCGCTTGTTATGCAGCCCCTACGACGAGATGACATTCAGGACCTCTGGGATGCCGTCAATCGTCGGCACCGGCGCCGCCAGCGCCCAGTACGGCGTGCGTTTCCAGAGTTGGGGGCGCCCGGGAGTACGCGCGTCGCGCACGCACCGTGCCTATGCCGTCATCGCCAACCCAAGGCGCTGGCTTGCCCGTCAAGAACCCAGGCGCGCTGAATCAAGCCGTCACGCACAAGATACATCCACGTGGCTTGGCGCCGCTCGCCAGGTATACCCGTGACGTGCTCCTGGTCGATGACCAATTGACCTTCGACGATGCGTGGCTGGACGGTGATACGAAAGTCCGCGGGTAGAGGCGGCAGTTGCCGCGAATAGTGTTCCCGGATGCCGTCACGATTCTGCGCAATGACCTGACCGCCCGGAAACCGCGCGAACACCGCATCTGGAGCGACCAGTGCCGCCATCGCCTCGGCGTTTCGCGCGTTGGCCGCGTCAACGAAGCGTTGCACGACTACCTCTGGCGTCACGCCTCGAGACGGAGCCGTACCTTCTTGAGCTTGCGCGCTGCTGGTGACTGCAAGTAAGACCGCTACAATGGTCACGATTCGCATGAAGCTCCTTGGTGCCTCCTTCAGAGTCGCCCTAGACAGTATGACGTTGGCGCTCAGCCGCGAGCCGCGCGAGCACGTTTCCGCGACTTCACTCGAGTCTTGCGTGCGCGGGTCGTCGGCTGCAGCGCGGTTAGGTCGCAGTCCGAAAGAGCGGGGAACATGCATCAGCGATCTGCTCCAGGTGGCGATGGTCAGTATGTGCTTGATCCGATTCGGTGGACGGTTTAGTTACGCTG
>CAMCNL010000238.1 GCA_945876205.1 Candidatus Sulfopaludibacter sp. SbA3 | reverse complement strand
GGTGACAGACTGATTGTTCTGGTCCGGGTGCGTCAGTCCAATCACGTGACCAAACTCGTGCAGTGCCACGCGCCGGAGGTCGACCGTTCCGCTTCTCCGATTGCCGCGATACGAATTCCAGGTGAATTTCCGGTTGAATGTGACGTCCGCCTCGGTATACGCGTTGTCAGACGTTCGGTACCACGAGGTGGTGACAGCCAGCGTGTCCGAGTCAAACGGCTCGCCATACACGTCATCTCCGAAAGAGACGTTGTTGAGGCGATTTACCGAGGTGTTGCCGACCGTGGAGTCGCGCACCACTGAAAAAGACACGCCCGTCAGAAATGAATTCCAGATGGCGAGCGCACTCTCGGCGGGCGTATTCCAACTGCTGCCGCCGTCAATCAGGCCGCCGCTGGACGATCCGAATTGCAGGTGCATGACGATATTGGATCCCGACGGCCATCGCTTCCCGGTCGTCGAGTAGGCGCCACTGTCGGCGCCAAGCCACATCACCAGGCCCGCGGCCGCAAGAATCGCGAAGCGTGCCCTCATTGGCGTCGCGCCGCGACCAGCGCGCGAGTGATGCGGTCACGCAGGTCCGAGAGCCGCATCGGCGCTGCCGGCGCGAGGGCGACACCGGGTGCCCGCGTGCCGATGCTCTCCGGCGAAGAGAGGGGTGCGCCCTCGATCGTCGAGATCCGATCCACGCCGTTCACATCGCGGGTGACGCGCAGCAGCCCCTGCGTGAAGCCGACGATGGGATTGATGCTCCGTTCGCGGCGTGCAAACATCACGCGACGATCACCGACGGTGAACCTGGGCATCTCCGCGACCGCCATGCCGACGCCGTTCATTTCGCCGCCGAGGAAATCGAAGACTTCCACGAGGCTGGTGGTTCCAAAGAGCGGGTCCGACACCCTGAACGTGACGCGGGTCTTGATGATTTCGCCGTCACGGGTGTCGAGCGCGAAAGGGCGGACGTCCACGACCTCGCCGACGAAGATCACGTCGGCGCGCGTGACGAGCTCATCGAACGTGACGGGCAGGTAGGTGGTGGCCTTCGCCGGAACTGCACAGCACAGCGCCAGCGCAGACGCCACGGCACAAATTCGCAACACGGGTTGCCTCAGCCATTCGGGTTGTCGGGAACGGAGCTACTTACCAGAGTAAGACAAAAAGTCGGTTGGTGCGTGACCTTGTACTGCTGAGGTGTGAATCGACCGCGATGACGCGACCTTATCGGCCGCGGAGCGCCCGACTGGGGGCGCTGGCGTCGTCGTTGACGGCCAGTTTGTCGAAGTGTTCCGTGAATCTCCGCACTAGGAATGGCGTCATCAGCAGGTGGTCCGACATCAGGATGCACGCTCGATCGGCATCCCGGTCGAGTGCGGCGCGCGCCATCGCACGATGCTCCGCGTCGAGATCGCGCCCGGGGCGAGGAGTCAGAGAGAGACGGCGGTAGCGTTCCGATTGCGCGAACAACCCCTGACGCACGTGCAGCAGCGACGGGCTGCCACACGCGGCGACGAGACTCAAGTGATAGTGAGCATGCGCTTCCGCCCACTCATCACTCGCCTGAAGACCGTCGGGGCCGATCTGCTGAGACAGACGCGAGAGGCGGTGGTCAGCGGCCACCAGCTGAGTCTCCCACTCGATGCCGCCCCCTTCGATGGACTGCCGCAAGCAGATGATGTCGATCGTGAGGCGAGTCCGCGTCAGGTCGTCGAGATCCTCGACGCTGATGGGGGCGACTCGAAAACCTTTCCACGGTTCGGAGACGACGAACCCTTCCGCGCAGAGACTCGCCAGGCTTTCGCGCACCGCTCCGGGACTGACCTTGAGGCGCGAGCAGAGTTGCTGAATTTTCAACCGCTCGCCGGGCCGTAACCGGGAGGCCAGGATCTCTGCCCGAAGTCCCAGATAGGCCCGTAGATTCATCGGAATTGTCGACGTCAGGTTTGAATCCACCATTGGCGTCCTTGTATACGAGAGATTCACGTAATCTGAAAATAATATTTGATTAGGTACATTAAATCTAATAGTCCATATAATGTCGACCCTGACGGGACGCCCCGAATCCAAGCACGTCTTTGTCCAGGGAGTGAGACATGACCTCGATTACTCGCCGCGACTTCGTGAAAGCGGCGGCGCTCGCACCCGTTGCGCTGACTCATTTGGCCGGTGGAACGGCGCACGCGGACGCCCAACAGGGTTCGCGACCAGTTGCCCCAGCGGAACCGTTCGACTACGTGTTCGCGGGCGCCGGTCATAACGCCCTGGTGTGCGCCGCATATGTGGCGAAGGCCGGCTTCAAGGTCCTGGTGCTCGAAGGCCGCGCGCTGATCGGCGGCGGGGCCAAGACGGCGGAGATCCTTCTGCCGGGGTTCAAGCAGGATCTCTGCTCCAGCAACCACGGCGGATTTCTGAACAATCCGGCGATGCGCAACAACGAGCTGCCTCTTCGCGATTACGGATACGAATGGACCGATCCGGAAGTCGTCATGCACTACCCCTTCCTCGATGGCGCCTCGCTCACCGTGTTTCTGAAAGATCCGGAGCGCACGGCTGCCACGATCGAACGTGTGTCGAAGAAGGACGCGGCCACCTTCAGGCGTCTGCTCCCGCTCCGCGCGAAATATCTCGCGGCGGCGCCGGCCGACCGGGCGAAGATGCGCGAGGCGATCCTGTTTGAGCGCCTGGGTTCGATGTCCGGCTACGACGCAGGCCGGCAGGTGTGGGAGAGCCCTCACATGCAGGCCGCCGGTCTCGCGGGCGGTCACTTTGGCGCGGTGCCAGGGAGCGATCCTGGCAGCGGTACCCAGGCATTCGCGATGATGGGACAGCTCGATGGACGTCCGATGCCCAAGGGCGGGTCGGGCATGCTGACCATCGCGCTCGGCCGGCTCATCGAGGCGAACCACGGAGTCATCCTCACCAACAAGGGCGTCACGCGCCTCATCGTCGAAAGCGGTAAATGCGTGGGCGTCGAATGCGCAGACGGCAGCCGCTACCGTGCCCAGAAAGCCGTGGTCTCGACGATCCACGTCAAGCACCTGATCGACATGGCGCCACGCGAGCTCTGGGGCGACGAGTTCGTCGACCGCACCGAGTTGTGGGTGCCCGAGCACTCGATGTTCGCCTTCCACTTCGCGTTATCGGAAAGCCCGAAGTACGCGATGGCCAGCGGGGGCACGACGACGAGTGCCGAAGCGGCGATCCTTCAGCGTCCCGAGAGCATCTTCGGTCTCAATGCCGATCGTGCGCGTGGTGAACTGCTCGCGCTCGATGACATCCCGCTCCAGATCGTCACGCCCTCGTCCGCCGATCCGACCCGCGCGCCGGCCGGGATGGCGACGCTGAAAATCGAAGGCACGCTGCCGTACGAGCTCAAGGGCGGCGCGAAACAGTGGGACACGGTCAAGGAGCAGGTTGCCGACAAGCTCCTGACCTATTACATGAAGTTGACGACCAACATCACGCGTGAGAAGGTGCTCGCGAAGGCGCTCTTCAGTCCGCTCGACATCGAGCGGATGAACCCCGCCATGTGGCGGGGCAGCGTGCACGCCGGCGATCGACGCTTCAATCAGACGATGGCGTATCGCACGAAGATCCCGGGGCTGTACCTCACGGGCGGCTGTACTGGATCGGGCGGCTCAGTGAGCGGCAATCCCGGCCGGGGCGCCGCTGCGGCGATCCTCGAAGACGCGGGCACGAGTCTCGAGGTCGTCGTCAACAAGGGGCGCACCGCATGAAGAAGCCCGCCATTCTCTTCGCGTTGATTGCCGCGCTGGTCATGCTGGTGGTGACGGGTGTCGTCCGTGCGCAGCCCTCTCGACTCGCTCCGCTCGCTCAGGACAGGCAGGTCGCGCCGGCGGCACCTTTCGCGGTTCCCGCCAACATCGCACCGCATCCAGCGCCCGAGCAGCCGCTGCCGTTCAGCCACAAGACGCACGTCAGCCGCGGACTGAGGTGCCAGATGTGTCACACCAATCCAGAGCCAGGTGCGCAGATGACGTTTCCAGCATCCGCGACCTGCATGGGATGCCATACGACCGTCGCGAAGGATCGACCGGCGATCGTGAAGCTGACGGAGATGGCGGGCTCCAACCAGCCGATTCCCTGGGTGCGTGTCTACCAGGTACTTCCCGGCGTGACGTGGACGCATCGCAAGCATTTGCAGGCAGGGATGCCATGCGCCCAATGCCACGGCAATGCCGGCGAGATGGACGCGATGTCGGCGGTGACAGCCGTCACCGGTATGTCGAGCTGCATCGGCTGTCACCAGGCCCAGAAGGCGAGCACCGCGTGCACGACATGCCACGTATGGCCTACGAGTTGATGGAAAGAGGACACGTCATGAGTCGGACAGCTGCGAGCCTGGCGGTCATCGGCCTCCTGTGTTGCATCTCGGATGGGACCCTGTTGCGTGCGCAACAGGCTGCGCCAGACCTGATCTTGTCTAACGGAAAGATCATCACTGTCGACGAACGCTTCTCGATCGCCCAAGCCGTGGCCATCCGAGGCGATCGAATCATCGCGGTCGGCACTAGTCAGGAGGTCGGCCGCCTCGCCGGTCCGAACACGCGACGAATCGATCTCCGCGGGAAAGCCGTAATCCCCGGGCTCATCGACCACCATGGCCACTACATGCGCGAGGGATCGACATGGGTGGAAGAAGTGCGGCTGGATGGTGTCGAGTCGCGGAAGCAGGCGGTAGACATGGTTCGCGGCAAGTCGCGGACGATCGCTCCGGACGCGTGGGTCTACACGCTGATGGGGTGGACCCTCGATCAATTCGCTGACGACAAGAAGCCCTTTACGCGCGAGGAACTGGATCAGATCGACTCGAGTCACCCGGTGTTTCTTCAGGAAGCGTATTTCCGGGTGTACATGAACAGCCGCGGCCTGCGGGAGATGGGCATTCTCGACGGAGCACCAGATCCGGAGTGGGTGCCCAAGGGTGCGGTGGTGCGTGACGCACGCGGAAGAGCCACCGGCGTCATCCTGGAACATGGCGTCCGTCCGGTGGAGGGCCGGCTCCTTGCGAAACCGAGGACTCGAGAGCAGATCGAAGCCAGCCATGTGGCGATGATCAGAGACCTCAATCGCGCAGGTCTGACGACGATCGGTACCACGACGTGCGAAGGCGGCGGAGGCGTCGCGTCCGCCGTGCCCTGGCTCCAGGACACCTACCGCCGGTGGGCAGAGCAGGGGTCTTTGAATGTCCGTGTGTTCTGCCAGGACTCAGCGGCCGTCGGTAACACTCCCGAGTTGGTGGACAAGAACCTGCCCCTGGTCGCGCAGATGAAGTTGTTTCGGGGAAACCAGTTTTTTGACACCGTCGCGTATGGCGAAGGCGTCTACGGTCCCGCGAGCGATGACATGCTCAAAGTCAAGCCGAGTCAAACCGCTGATGATTTCCGCCAGTGGGGCCGCATTGCGCTGGAGGTGGCCAAGGCCGGCATGCCCATGCACGTGCACACCACGCTTGAAGCAACCGCTGATGGGTTCCTCGATCAGATCGAACAGATCAATCGCCAGTACCCGATCAGGACGCTGCGTTGGGCATTCTTTCATTCGGACCAGATCACCCAGGCACACCTCGAACGCATGAAGAAGCTCGGCATGTATATCGGCGTGCACATGAGGCCGACCGTGATGGGCGGCATCTTCAACCGGATTCGCGGCGAGCGGTCGCTCGACAATCCACCGCTGCGGTGGGTGCAGGAGAGCGGCATCATGTGGGGCGTTGGAACGGATTTCAACCTCAGTCCCTACCAGCCGTTCATCTCGCTCCATTACATGGTGACGGGCAAAATGGTGGGCGGGACGGTCGTTAACCGGCAGCCGATCAGCCGCGAGGATGCGCTGATTGCATACACTCGAAAGAACGCCTTCTTTGTCTTCCAGGAAGACAACCTCGGCTCTATCCAGCCAGGCAAGCTGGCGGACATCGTGGTCATGGACCGCGACTATCTCACCGTGCCGGCCGATCAAATCAAGGACATCAAACCCGTACTGACCATTGTCGGCGGCAAGACCGTGTTCGACGCAGGCAGCCAGACCCCACCCGCAACGCGATGAGGTGCGTATGACAGCACATGGGATCCTTCGCTACAACCTACTGCTCGCCGCCCTCCTCGTATTGCCTGCCATCGGTTATGCGCAGGAAGCGGTCATCACCGGAAAGATCAGCGATACGACCGGCGGGGTGTTGCCCGGTGTCACCGTCAACGCCGTGCACGAAGCGGCCGGCACGATTTTTACCACGGTCACCGATCAAGCGGGCATCTACCGCATCCCCGTTCGGATCGGCAGCTTCCGTATCTCCGCGGAACTGCCGGGGTTTGCCACCGTGAACCGAACCGGCGTCACGCTGCTCGTGGGACAGACCGCGACCATCGATATGCAGATGGCGCCGGCCACCGTGCAGGAGTCAGT
>CAMCNL010000237.1 GCA_945876205.1 Candidatus Sulfopaludibacter sp. SbA3 | reverse complement strand
CCGCCACCACCGTCGCTGCCGCCGCAATCGGCAACGCCATCTTCGATGCGACCGGCGTCCGCCTGCGGGAGATCCCCTTCACGCCTGAACGGGTGAAGGCAGCACTGCAGGCGCGCTAGACGTTCACGCGGCGGGGCGATTCTCCGACTGGCGATCCTTGCGCCTGGCGAGCCAGTCGAGCAGCGTAATGATGCCGAGGATGAACGCAATACCCCCGAAGAGGACGAATACGCCTGTCATCGTTTTCCTCCCGCAATTACGAGCGTATAAGCGATCAGCGCAAACCAGAATGCGATGCCGGCGCCAGCCAACCCGACTGAAAAAGGCTGCTGACGCAGGAACTGCCCGAACACCATCGCGCCGAGGCCGAGGTTGGCAACCGCCGGCATCGCTTGGACCAGCACGGCGCGTTGCGGGTCGGTCAATCGTAGCATCGTCGATGATCTCCGGCCGTGAAAGTGCCAGAGCCATGCCGCGCGGATCTCCCAGCAAATCAATGTCCGCGGCTTCGAAGATCGCAGTTACTGCAACCTGAAGGCGGGAACGCGTACGCAATTCGTGACGCGACGTGAAACTCCCGCGGGGGGTGAAGCCCCCGCGCTACTTCGCGGGTGGGGCCCAGTTCGTCAAAAGGGTGATGGGCGACGTGCTCTCTTCTCCGACGGTGACGTTGATGAGGAAACGGCCGTCGGCGGCGACATCGTATTGCTGTCTATTGTTGGTGTTCGCGCCACCGCCCCAGATCCTGGTTTCAAATAGCGCCATCGGAACTCCCGCCTCGAATGACGGGCCGTTGACGGCGACGGCTGCCGCCATGAGCTTTCCATCCGGCGAGATGTAGTAGAGCTCCTTGCCGTCGCGTCGCCACCGCACCTGGCTTCCGCCGGAGTTCGACACCTGAGGTCACGGTGGATGATGCCCTGCTCGTGCGCTGCGTCGAGAGCCTCGGCGATCTGCGTCGCGATGGGTAACGCTTCGCGCTGGAACCTGGCGAGCCGGTCAGGATCCGATGCAAAGGACTCGGGCAGGATCTTCAGCGCCACGTCGCGCTTCAGCCGTGTGTCTCGCGCCCGGTACACTTCCCCCATCCCGCCCGCGCCGATGGGGGCAGTGACCTCATAGGGACCGAGTTGGGTGCCGGGGAGTAACGACATTGGCGACGCTGATTCTAGTGGAGTGAGACCCGGCGTGCCGTGCTAGATTTCAGTTCTCATGAGCGCATACGCCGTTGTGGCCAAAGTCTCCGATCGGCCCGGGATGCTCCACGGTCTCACTGGAGTACTGGCGGATCACGACGCCAACATCACCTACGTCGACATTCACCCGGGTGCGCCGGGAGCGCCACACTCGGAGATCTATCTCGAGTTCACGACCGAGCGGCCGATTGAAGCGGTCCTCGCGGAGCTCGGCACGGTCCAGGGCGTCAACGTCGTCGAAGAGACTCCCTCGTTCGCCAAAATCTACGGCAAGCGGATCGTCGTCATGGGCGGCGGCGCTCAGGTCGGGATGGTCGCGATGGGCGCGGTGGCGGAAGCCGATCGCCACAACATCCGCGGCGAGCGCATCTCGGTCGACACGATCCCCCTCGTCGGCGAGCACGAGCTCGCGGCGGCGGTGCGCGCCACCGCACCGCTGCCGCGCGTCAAGATGCTCGTGCTCGCGGGCTCGATCATGGGGGGAGAGATCGCAGAGGCCGTCGAAGAAGTACGAAAGAACGGCTTGTGGGTGATCTCGCTGAACATGGTGGGGAGCGTTCCCGACGCCGCCGATCTCGTCGTCAGCGACCCGGTTCAGGCTGGCGTGATGGCCGTGATGGCCGTCGCCGACACGGCGAAATTCGACTTAATGCGTCAGCTCAAACGGCGGTACTAACCTAGTGCGATCGCACTGACGATCGAAGGGAGATCCCACCCCCTACGGCAGCGCGTAGACGACGAGGGCCTCCGCGCCTGCCGGCGCCGGATCGTCGAGTGCGCTGGCTCCACCAGCCGAAATCGCGACGTACTGCTTGCCGTCCCGGCCCTGGTAGGTGATCGGCACCGCGTGGCCGTTCATCTCGAGCGGCGTCACCCACAGCTCCTTCCCCGTCTTCGAATCGAACGCGCGGAATCGGCGGTCGTTGCTGGCGGCGATGAAAACCAGTCCGCTGGCGGTCGTGATCGGTCCGCCCATGTTCAAGCGTCCCGTGCGCTGTCTCGCTGCTGGCAGTTGCTCGGTGATGCCGAGCGGCACGCGCCACGCGATATCTCCCGTTTTCAGATCCACGGCAACGAGATTGCCCCACGGTGGTTTCTGGCAGGGCCACGCCTTCTCGCCAGAGCCGACGAGGTTGCCGCCGCCGTCAGGTTTCCCATCGCTCCACTGAAACCGCGAGGTCGCTCCGACGGCGCTGTTGCGGTTGAAAAGGTCGCGTCCGTCGCGGCTCCCCCGCTTTTCGATCCAGCCGATGCTGGCTTCATCCATGGTGTTCACGAAGATGTAGCCAAGGCTGGGGTCAGACGCCGTCCCGCCCCAGTTCGCGCCGCCGACCGAACCTGGAAACAGGATCGTTGAACGCGGCGGAGCGCCTTCCGCGCGATAGCGATACGGCGAGAACGGACCCTCGTTGTAAAAGCCGCCGCTGCGCTGTTCGAGCGCCTTACAGAACGCCGCGTGCTCCGCGGTCGTCTCGGCGGCGGTGACGATGTCTTCAGGCGTGTAGCTGACGCGCGCGATCGGACCTGGCTTGACGGGAATCGGCTGCGTCGGCGATGAGCGCTCGCCCGGCACGTCGCTCGCCGGCACCGGCCGCTCCTCGATGCCGAACACCGGCTTACCCGTGTCGCGGTTAAGGACGTACATCCATCCGGTCTTATGCGCGATCGCGAGCACCGGCACGAGGCGGCCATCGATCGTCACGTCGAGCAGCCCGGGCGGCGACGGAATGTCGTAGTCCCACAGGTCGTGATGCGTCGTCTGGAAATGCCACTTGTAGGCGCCGGTCTCCGCGTCGAGTGCGACGACGGAGTTGGCGAAGACGTTGTCGCCGTGACGGTAGCCGCCGTAATAGTCGGGCGTGGGACTGTCGAAGATCGCGTAGAGCGTGTTGCGCTGCGGATCGATCGTCATGGAGAAGGCCCAGCTGATGGCGCCAGCCTGATCCTTCCAGCCGTCGTTTTCCCAGGTTTCAAATCCCGGCGCTTCGGCCTCTTGCGGGATGGCGCGAAACTCCCAGAGCTTCGCGCCGGTGCGCGCGTTGAAGCCGCGCACCGAGCCCGGCGGCGTATTGGTGCCGACAAGGATGACGTTCTTATAGATCGTCGGCGAGCCGTTGTAGACCTGCGTCATGTCGACAAAGCCCGACGCGCCGAACTCGGCCACGGGCCGGCCAGTGGCCGCGTCGAGGGCGATCAGTCGGCGGCCAGAGGTAAACAGGATCCGCGCGGGCGACGAGCCGTCGCCAGGCCAGTAGCCGACACCGCGCTTCGACGGCGCTCCCATCGGCACGTCGTACTTCCAGATCTCGCGTCCCGTTTCCGGCGCGAGGGCGACGACGCTGGTGCTGGTCGCGGCGTACATCACACCGCGGACGACGATCGGCGTGAACTCGGTGCCGCCGGTCAGGCCGCCGCTGTCGGGAGACTTCCCCAGTTTGTATGACCAGACCTGTCGCAGCCGCGCGACGTTGGCCGGCGTGATCTGCGTGAGCGGCGAATGCCGCGTGCCCATGGGATCGCGGTTGTACATCGGCCACTCGGCGGCGCCGGTCGGCGGGGGCGGTTCCTGCGCGTGGAGGATGGGCAGCAATGCGGCCGCTGCGAGGACGAGGGCCAGGCGGATACGTGACATGAGTCCAGAGCCTAAAGCCTAGAGCCCGCTGGTGTCCACCAACGCCGCAATGCCCTGGCCGCCGCCGATGCAGGCCGAGGCGATGCCGCGCTTCACGCCTCGGCGCTTCATCTCCAGCGTCAATGTGAGCAGCAGGCGGGTGCCGCTCATCCCGAGCGGATGGCCCAGCGCTATGGCGCCGCCGTTGACGTTGACGCGCGCGCGATCCAGGCCCAGCTCCTTCTCCACCGCCAGGTACTGCCCGGCGAACGCTTCGTTGATCTCGAAGAGATCGATGTCGCCAAGCGTCAGGCCGGCTCGGTCGAGTACCTTGCGAATCGCGGGCGCCGGACCCATACCCATGATCGAAGGTTCAACCCCAACGGCCGCCCAGTTGACGAGGCGAGCGATTGGCTCGAGGTGTCGCTTTTTTACCGCGGCCTCGCCCGCCAGGATCAGCGCCGCGCCGCCGTCGACGATCCCGCTGGCGTTGCCGGCGGTCACGGTGCCGTCTTTCGAGAAGGCGGCGGGCAGCCTGGCCAACGCTTCCAACGTCGTGTCCGGGCGAAGGTGGTCGTCGCGGTCGACGACGATGATGCCCTTCTTTGATTTGATTTCAACGGGAACGACTTCGTCTGTGAATCGTCCGCCGCGCCACGCCTCGTCCGCGCGCTGCTGGCTTCGCATCGCGTAACGGTCCTGCTCCTCGCGCGAGATGCTGTAGTTCGAGGCGCAGCGCTCGGCCGTCTGCGCCATGAACAGGCCGCACATCGGATCGAGCAGCGCTTCGTAGAGCGTGTCTTCGAGCTTGCCCTGGCCAAGCTTGAGCCCGGTTCGCGCGCCGCGAATGACGTGCGGCGCCTGACTCATGCTCTCCATACCGCCGGCCAGGACGACGTCGGCTTCGCCGAGCTGGATCAGTTGCGCGCCGCTCACGGCGGCCTGGATGCCGGAGCCGCACAAGCGATTCACCGTGAGCGCCGGCACCGCGATGGGCACGCCCGCTTTCAGGCCGACGTGCCGCGCGCCATAGATCGCGTCGGCGCTGGTCTGCATGACGTTACCGAACACGACGTGATCCACCCATTCGGGCTGCACACCGGTTTTCGCCAACGCGCCTTTCGCGGCAATCGCGCCAAGCTCGATGGCTGACAGGTCGCGCAGTGCGCCGACATACTCGGTCATCGGCGTGCGCGCGCCGCCCACAATATAGACGTCAGTCATAGTCGTTTCAGGATCGCCTCTCCGGCCTCGCGAGTGCCCAGCGAGCCGCCGGCGTCGCGGGTCACCTCGCCGGCCTGGACCGCCTGCTCCACCGCCGCCTCGACCCGGCGCGCGTCCTCCACCCGGCCGAGGTGCCCGAGCATCAGCGCCGCGGAGAGGATGGCGCCCACCGGGTTCGCGACATTCTTTCCGGCCAGCGGCGGTGCCGAACCGTGCACCGGCTCGAACATCGACGTGCGGCCGGGATGAATATTGCCGGACGCCGCCATGCCGAGGCCGCCCTGCAGCGCCGCCCCGATATCCGTGATGATGTCGCCGAACAGGTTGTTGGTCACGATGACGTCAAACTGCGACGGGTCCTGCACCATGAACATCGCCAGCGCGTCGATGTACAGGTGGCTGGCCTCGACGTCGGGATAGTCCTTCCGGGCCTCGGCAAACACGCGCTGCCACAGCGCGTGCCCATGCGTCATGGCGTTGCTCTTGTCGGCCATGCAGAGACGACGACGGGGCCGGCCGAGCGCGGCTTCGAAGGCGTGGCGGACGATGCGGTTCACACCTTTATATGTGTTGACCTCTTCCTGGATCGCCACCTCGTCGTCGGTTCCGGGCTTGAAGCGTCCACCCACGCCGACATACAGGCCCTCGGTGTTCTCGCGAAACACGATGAAATCGACGTCAGCCCGTGACCGGTTCTTGAGGGGACACAGGCGCTCGTCGAGCAGGCGCACCGGCCGGCGGTTGACGTAAAGATCCAGCTCGAAGCGCGTCCCAAGGAGGATGTCGCGTGCGTGGCGGTTGTCCGGCACCCGCGGGTCGCCGAGCGCGCCGACGAGGATGGCATCGAAGGACCGAAGCGTGGCGTAGCCGTCCGGCGGGATCGTCACACCTGACCGCAGGTAGTGGTCGGCGCTCCAGGGCAGCGTCTCGAGCTCGAGCCCGCCCATGCGCGAGAGCACGCGGACGGCTTCGGCTACGACGTCAGGCCTAATCCCGTCGCCGGGAATAACGGCGATCCGATGGCTCACACGGTGATGTTACATGTCGGAATTCCGGATCCGATGTCGGAATCTCACCACGGGCTCGCCTCCTTTCGATATCGGGGAAAAAGGGGTGCCAGGTCCGTTCGGCCTCGCGTGCCGGGCCTGAAGCAGGGACGGACTGCCGGCAACAGCAGGCCAATTCCGATCACATTTCAATCACTTACGGGCGGATCCCCTCTTGCTGGGCCACAGACCGCCATGTCCTATTGCCAGCGCTTCGCCTCGATCGCCATCTCATTGTTCGTCGTCGTCGCCCCCGTTTCACGGGTCGCGGCTCAGGGCGTCCAGGTCGGCACGGTCTCCGGCATCGTCCGGTCCACCGATGAACTTCCGCTTCCGGGTGTCACGGTGACCGCGACGTCCCCCAACCTTCAAGGCGAACGCATGGGGGTCTCGGACCTCAACGGCGTCTACTA
>CAMCNL010000236.1 GCA_945876205.1 Candidatus Sulfopaludibacter sp. SbA3 | reverse complement strand
GCGCGCTCGATGTTCTCGCGCGGCATGTTGTTCGCCTTGGCGTCGGCGACGATCGTCCTCAGCCGCGGGTTCATGTCGACGTCGCCGCCGCCGGCGCGGGCCGCGACCGACAGTTCCTTGATGATGCGGGTGAAGATCTTGCCGCGCTTCGCGTCGGCGGCACCCTTCTTATGCTTGATTGTGTGCCACTTGGAATGGCCTGACATGCGTAAACTCCAGAAAATACAGGGAAAAGTCGACGTCTATTCTACTACGGCTTCTTCGCGAGGATCATCCACACCTCGGCTCGCGGATCCCAGGGGCCGCCCCGGTAATCGCCGAGCAGGGCGCTCACTTCGAAGCCGGCTTTTTCGAGACGCCGGGCCATCTGCGGCACCGACAGCGTGCGGAAGGTTAGCGCAAAACGATGGCTTCTGCGGACGCTTCCTCGGCGCTCGGTGAACTCCTGGTCGAAGATCGTCAGATGCCGCGCGCGATCCTGGCGGACGGTCTCGACCAGCGTGACGTGCGCGCCGCCGCGCCGCCCTCGCCATCCCTTGAGGCTGATCCGCTTGCGGTACTCCTCCCATGAGGGAAGGTCGGCGACCAGCTCGATCCCGAACGTACCGCCCGGCCGCAGGACCTCGTGGACCGAAGCGAGCGTGGCCGAAAGATCGCGTTCGCGGAGTAGCGACTGCAACATCCCGTACGGCGCCATGACCATCGCAAAGCCTCTGGCTCCGAACGGCAGCTTACGGATGTCTCCTCGCACCAGACTGACGTTCTTGAGCCGGGATCGCTTGACGCGCTGACGCGCGCGCGCGAGCATGGGCACCGAACGATCGATGCCGACGAGCGGCACGCCTGCGCGCCCAAGCGGCATCGAGATGCGGCCGGTGCCGCAACCCAGCTCGAGGACCGTGCCGCCGACGTGAAGCGCGAGGTTGCGCCAGAAGGGAACGTCTCGGCGGCCGAGCGTCCGCGCGTTCTCCCAGTCATAGAACGGCGCGTAGTCGTCCCAGCCCTCCCAACCCTCGCTATTCGGTTTTTTGGCCAACGGTCGCGAAGAGCATGGTGTGCTGGATTTCGACGAATGAGGATCCGGCTTTGCGGGCTTCGGCGGCGTATGCGTCGAGGGCCGTGAGGTACTCGCGTCCCAGGTTCCGCACGTCGTCGTTGGGCGCCTGGTCGATCACCTGTTCGACAACATCGTGCCGGCGGCGCCAGACTTCATCTGGCGGCGCGCCCAGCTGCGTCTGCGATACGGGGAACAGCCGCACCTCGAGCGGCTCGATGCCGCAGGCCGCGAACAGCGTCGGGAGCTTCGGTCCGATCGCCGCCTCCATCGCCTCACCGCGCGCGGCCGCGAGCGCCGAAAAGAAGGGGGTGGACATCTCGAACGCGCGGCGCCCGGCTGGAGTGGACGAATAGGAGTAACGAGCGCTGTTGTCCGGTTCGACAGCGACGACGCGCCCGCCCACCCTCGTCACGCGGGCAAAGTCGCGAATCGCCATTTCGACGTCGCTGATGTGCTGCAGCACCGCGACACAGAACGTCGAATCGAAGATGCCGTCGCGAAATGGAAGATGACACGCATCGGAGCATGCGAACAGTCCGCGCTGATTGTGCGCGGCCGTCTCGTGACGCGCGACGATGACGCGCTCGATCATCAGATCGACACCGACCAGCCGCATCTGCGAGACGTGCAGACGTCCAAGCTGGACCTCGGCAATGCCCTCGCCGCAACCAACGTCGAGAATGCGGTTGCCCGCGCGGGGACGAAGCGTCTCGGTGAGAAACTCCGTAAACGCCTCGTTCCACCAGCGTTCACGAAGATACTTGACCGTCGGGGATGTGAGCTCGTCGATAAATCCGGTTGCCATCAGTCGGACACCGCCCATTCACCAGGCACGATCGGACGGGTGCGCGGCAACATGCCCCACCGCGACATCTGCCCAACCGCGGCGAGGATGCCTACGAAGATCGCCAGCTTGACGGTGTCGATCACGGGCCCAGCCGGCAGCAGCTTCCACATCAGCAGCAGCACTGGATGCGCGATGACGACCGCCCATACCGACCCATAAAAGTAGCGGCGCTCGTGGCCTTCGCCCTGGGTGGATGCCTTCACGCGCGGCAAGCGACCGAGCGTCCCAAGGAGCCAGACCGCGCCGGCGATCGGAAAGTAGGCGGCCGCATACATCTGCTTGAGCCGCCATTCTCCCGCGAAAGCCGCGTACGCGAGACCCGCAATGTTCAACGTCGCGAACGCGATCACTTCACCCCACACCATCGTGTAGCAGACGCGGCGATAGAGCGGGTTCGGCCGGTCCTCGGTGAACCTGATGATGTACGGCCGCGGCTCGCACCCCGGCAACTTGCCGCGAAGGCCGGCGATCCCTGTGCCAATCAACACTACCGACAGCCAGATCACCAGCCGGCGGTCGAAGCCGCGTTCGATGAGATCGAAGGTCAGGGGGCCCGGCGCAATCAGAAACACGCCGATCCAGATTGGCCAGTGCAGAAGGCGGTAGTAGAGCTTGTTGTGGTGCCGGATCTTGCGCTCGGTGTCGAGCTCAATAAACAGGGCGTCGGTTCGGACGTTCACGTCATGCACGGGACCCCTATTCTAGAACGTCGGCGGTGTGGCCTTCACGAATCACCCGGCCACCATCCACCATGACGACCCGATGGGCGCAGGCGCGGACGAACTCGCTGTCGTGGGTAGCGACGAGGACCGTCCGGCCCTGTGCGGCGAGGTCCCGCAAGGTCGCGGCCAGCTCGCCACGACGCGCCGGGTCGAGAGAGGCTGTCGGTTCGTCCATTAGGAGCACCGGAGGCTCCACCGCCAGCGCCCGTGCGATCGCCACGCGCTGTGCCTCGCCACCCGAGAGCTCGTGCGGCATCGCGTCGGCGCGGTTCCCGACGCCGAGCATCTCCAGCAGCGTGCGAGCGGCACACTCCGCCGCGGCGCGAGGACGCCCCAGGACGTGTACCGGCGCGAGCCAGACGTTGTGGAGCGCCGTCATGTGCGCAAACAGGTGATGAAACTGAAAGACGATGCCTACGCGGCGGTGCAGATCGCGCAGATGTCGGCCGCGCGGGACGCCGCCGGCCGCCAGTTGGATGCCATCGATGTCGATCGTGCCATCCGCGATCGGATCGAGGCCGCCGACGGCGCGAAGAATCGTGGTCTTGCCGGAGCCTGACGATCCCATGATCGCCAGCAGTTCGCCGGACGCGGCCTCGAACGAGACGCCTTCAATCACCTGGCGTCCGCCGCGATTCACTTTCACACCGTTCAGCGCCACCATGCTCATGGGCGCTGCCAGCCTTTCTCGATCCGGCGCGCGAGCCGCGCGAGCGGCAGCGACATCACGAGATAGATCGCCGCGCACAGGGCACCCGGCACCACCCAGCTGCCGATGTTGGCCGCGAAGATCGACGTCTGCTTCGTGAGCTCGACGACCGTGATCACCGACACGAGCGAGCTGTCCTTGAGCAGCGCCACGAAGTCGTTGGTCATCGGCGCCAGCGCCAGGCGAAACGCCTGCGGTCCTCTGACGAGCAGCAGCGTCTGGCGATTGCTGAAGCCGAGCGTCCTCGCAGCGTCGAGCTGCCCGACAGGCACCGCTTCGAGCGCGCCACGATAGATTTCGCTTTCGTAGGCGGCGTAGTTCAGGCCAAGGCCAATGAGCGCCGCGACAAACGCCGGCAGCTGCACGACTGATGCAAGACCGAAGTAGAGGACGAACAACTGCAACAGGAGCGGCGTGCCTCGAATGATCTCGACGTACCCGGTCAGCAGCGCCTGCAGGGGCCGGCTGCCGTACACGCGTCCGCTCGCGATCAGCACTCCCGCGGCCACCGCCAGGAGCATCGACGCGCACGACAGGAGCAGCGTGATGACGGCCGCACGAAATAGCGCGGGAAGATAGCGCTGCGTCGCCTCCCATGCACTCGGGGGCACTGGCTGCGCCGAGGCGATTTCCTCAGGACCGGTGCCAGCCAACAGACGTGCGTACAGCCGTGGCTGGTCCTCGTTCCACATCTTCCAGCGTCTGAAGATCGCCTCGAGCCGGCCGTCGCGCATCGCTTGCCGCAGCAGGTCGTTGATCCGATCGCGCAAGGGACCCTGCTCAGGCGGCAACAGGCCGACGTAGTGACCAACACCGAGGTCAGCCGGTTGGTTGATCAACGTGCCGTCGCGACTGACGCCACGCAGCGCCAGCACCTCGTCGAGAACGACGGCGTCGACCCGGCCAAGCGCCAGATCGCTATACGGATGCACATCGTCTTCGTACGTCACCGGCACGACCCCGTCGCGTGACTGCGCGGCAAGCAGCAGGTCGTACGCCAGCGTGGCGCCGAGCGTCGCGACTCGCCGGCCGCGCAGGTCGGCGAGCGTGCGGAACCGCTCCCGATCCGCCGCGCGGACAGTCAGGATTTCGCGGAACTCGTAATACGGGAGCGTGACGGCGAGGCGAGCCTGCCTCGCAGGACTGTCTTCGATGCCGCTCAGGCCGACGTCGAAGTCGCCGCGCGCCGCTGACGCGTCAAGGCTCGTGAATCCGACCTGTGTGAATCGCGGAACACGCCCGAGGCCCTCGGCAAGCAGAGTCGCGACGTCGACCTCGAATCCAACGACGCGCGACGGATCGTTTGGATCAGCTTCCACGAAAGGCGCGCCACCTTCGGCATCTCCGCCCCAGCGAAGCTCGGGTCGCGATTGCGCATCCGCCACTCTCGCATGAGATAGGCCGATGGCGAGAAACACCAAGAGCGCCGCGCCGCGTAGGCAGAGATACCGCCTGGATTGGAGAGGAGGGCGGTGTTGTACATAGGATGCGCGAATGGAACGCCGAGACATACCACCGGGTGTCAGACCCGCAGTACGAGGGGGGCCTCCCGGTGCTCGAGCGGCTGCCGCTCGAGGGGCACGAGCGGGTGCTCGACGTGGGGTGCGGCACCGGCCGCCTCACGGAGAAGCTGCTCGAGCGTCTTCCGCGCGGTGAGGTGGTCGCGCTCGACTTCTCTTTCAACATGCTGCAAGCCGCGCGTGAATATTTGCGGCCGCGCTTCGGCAGCCGCATCCGGTTCGCGCAGGCCGACGCGGCAGCGCTGCCCATCGCCGGCCAGGCCGATGCCATCTTCAGCACCGCGACCTTTCACTGGGTACTCAATCACCCGATGCTCTTCAAGAGCACGCACGCCGCGCTCAGGCCGGGCGGGCACCTGGTGGCCCAGTGCGGCGGGGTGCGAAACATCCAGCGCCTGCACGATCGGTGCGCGGCGCTCGCGAGCGAATCCGCCTTTGCACCATATTTCGCCGGATGGACAGGACCGTGGCACTTCGCCGATCCACAGGAGACCGCGGATCGGCTCGGTGAAGCGGGCTTCATCGAGATCCGGTGTGGGCTCGAATCACAATCGTTCGTACCCCCCGATGCTGAGGCCTTCCGCGAGTACGTCACCACCATCGTCTGCCGTCACCACCTGTCGCGACTGCCGGACGTCGAGTCGCAGGGGCGTTTCATGGATGCGCTGACGGCGAGAGCGGCAACCGACGATCCGCCCTTCGAGCTGGATTACTGGCGACTGAATATCGAGGCAAGAAGGCCGTGATGCGGGTGAAGGCGGCCCTCGCCAGGGACAGACCTACGTAGTGTCCGGCTTTAGCCGGACCTCTTTCTTCTTTCGAGTTCCTCGAGCGTGCGCGGCCAGTCTTCGCGCAGCAGCCGTGACAGCGAGCGATCTGCCAGGAAGCGTCCACCGGTCTGACAATTCGCGCAGTAGTTGGCCTCGTTCGATGCGTACTTCACGCGCTGCACCGGCGAACCGCAGTCGGGACAAGGCTGGCCGTATCGGCCGTGCACGGCCATCCCGTCGTGGAAGGCGGTGACCTTCTCGGGAAACGTCTCGCCGGCCTCGTCCTGAAGCTTCGACACCCACTGCGTCAACGTTAAACGCGTCGCATCGAATAGTCGCTGCACCTCATGGTCTGTAAGCGATCGCGTCTGCTTGAATGGCGACAGACGCGCCGCATGGAGAATCTCATCGGAGTCGCGAGCGTGGCTTCCGCCATCTGTAGCTTGTGCGGGCTCGATCGAACGACGCGTCCGCGCAGTTGAAAGGGCGTCTCTCCGATGTCGAGGTTGACGGTCACCTGCCGGTCTGGCGCCATGGCCGAGGGCACCTGCACGAGCGCGCCGCTTTCGCTGATGTTGACGAGAATGCCTTCACACGTCCGGTGGAGACGAACGCGAAGGCGTCCGGGGCGCACCCGTTTAGATCGACGATGTTCGCCGCCCGGACGCAGGTCGGAAGGGAGGTCCGAATGCGTCATCATGTGTGTGCGCCCGCCGAGTGCAAACTTCTGTTAGCGGCGGTGGTAAATACGACAGTTGTGGCGGGCGAAAATCTGACAGTCGGCAGCACGGTCAGGCTGCCGGCTGAGAGCGTTGCTCCCGGCCGGTGATTGATTTCACCATGCGTCTCCGACAGGAGTGGAGGCGCGATGTTCGGA
>CAMCNL010000235.1 GCA_945876205.1 Candidatus Sulfopaludibacter sp. SbA3 | reverse complement strand
ACAACCGAACGCTGTTGGACGCCTTGGCCGCGCCGCCGAGGTTCTCGACCACGCTCTTGTAGTACTTGATGGTGTTCAGCGTCGGCACGTTCGGGTCGCTCCAGCCGTGATACAGGAGGAGCTTTCCGCCGTGCGAGAAGAACGGCTGCATGTTCGGATCGGTTCCGTTCATGATCAGGTTTTCCGGCGTGTCGCTGCGCTCGAGGTCGCTGTCGAAGTTGAACGTCTTCCAATCCCACTTCGGATCCTTGAACGCCACGTAGCGGTACTGATCGTAGATGTTGGCCGACGGCTCCGGCCCGAGCGCCTGCACACCCCAGCCCAGTTCTGTCCCCGGCACGAGTGACGAAAACAGTTCCTTCCCGGTGCGCGGATTGACCGCAGGAGAGTAAATCTTCTTCGTCGCCGTCACCTGGGGCGCCGTCAGGCACGAGGGACCGTCCCCGGCCTTGCAGAGCAGCACCTTGGGGTCGAACTCGCACGTGGTCGGATCGTCGATGAGGCCGTCCGTGACGCCGTCGCGACCGTCGCACGCGGCGACCGCCGCCTTGTGGATCACCGGGTACTTCGTCGGCGGGATGTAGCTGGCCGGATCCTTCAGCACGGCATCGGCGATCCACAGGGAGATGGCCGTACGGTTTGCGGGGGCTCCCGCGATGATGCCGTCGAAGTCGTTCGGAAACATCTGCGCGAGCTTGAGGCCCTGCCGGCCACCGGTCGAACAGCCGTTCCAGTACGACAGCTTGGGCGCGCTGCCGTAGAACTCCGAGACGACCGCCTTGGCCTTCACCGTCATCTCGTGCTCGGAGCGCCATGCGAAGTCGATCAGCTTTTCGGGATGACCCAGCGCGAACGTGCCGCGTCCTCCCACGTGCCCGGTGTCGGTTGACGCGCTGGCATATCCGGCCCGAACGGCCTCGGCCATCGCGGCATAGCTGATGACGCCCGCCCAGCCGCCGTTCCCAACCGCCTGGAACTTGCCGTTCCAGCCGCTGGACGGCAACCAGACCTCCACCTTGATATCTGAATCGCTCGTGGGCGTCAGGGTGGCCGCGACGCGGCAGAACTCCGGCAGGGTCTTGTACGGATTCGCCCGGCCTTCACGCTCGCCGGGCGCCGAAAACTGGCCGGCAGGCACGATCTGGGCGGTCGTAATCTTCGCGTCCTTCAACGCCAGCGCCGCCAGGCTGTCGCACGTCGCCGCGAATGCCGGCACTGCAGACAGGCACGCTACAACCGAGATCGCGCACGCAATTTGTGAAATCTTCATCGGCGCCTCCGCGTCGGGCCGAGTATACCTGTCAGGCGCCCGGACCGGCGGCGTGACGCTTGATCGCGAGCCAGCGAACGGGATCACGACGAAACCGCTCGCCGTCGAAGGTATTCGCCTTCTCCTCCGTGGTGCAGTACTGGATGTAGAGACACAGACGGAAGTGGCCCTGCTGCACGCGACTGCCGGCATGAAGACAGCGCGAGGTGTCAACGATGGCAGCCGTCCCCGCTGGACCGATCGACCGCACCTGCTCCGCCAGTCCGCCGTGTGCCGCGACCTCGTCGTCCCGGTAATGTCCGTGCTGCTCGATGCCCGCTTCGCGCCGCTGGCGTCGAATCGCGCGCAGCACCTGCTCGGTGCGGCTCGCCGGGATCAGCGTGAACGGACCGTGCTCTTCGCCGACATCGAAGATGTTGAGAAAGACCTTGGCCTGTCGCAGCCCCTCGTGATCCTGGTGAAAGAGCTGACTGGAGATATGTTCCGCGTCCGGCGTCGCACGCGCGATCGAGTAGACCAAGTCCACTCGGTTGAGGATGGGAACGACCCCGAGATAGCTGGTGACGATGCTGAGGAGTCCATCCGAGAGGGCAAAGTCCACAAGCGCCGGGTTCGCTCGCAGATCCTCGTCGTCGAGCACGTTTCTCAGAAACGACTTCTTGCCTTTGCTCTTGGCCGGGATGGGCGTGAGCTCCGCCTGCTTGCGCTCAAACAGCCGGCGGCACTGGTCAACGATCTGGGACGTGCCGGGCAGGCGGTCGGGCGGCAGAATCGCGTAGCCGTCCTCCGGACGCATATCGAAGGCAGGACACTTCCTGGTGTAGCGCATCGCCGCAAGCCGGCGTGTGAACCAGTCGCCCGGTTGCGTGGCCACCGCCACGCTGCGCGCGAGCATCCGCCCTGCCGGCGTGAATCGGCCGCGCTCGACCGCGTCTTTATTGACGTTCTGGATCCAACCCATCGACGCGAGATTATATCGTTCGATCACATAGGGCCCTGGCATGGCCAAGGTCCTCGCGACCTATATCGTGGAAAGGGTAAGGCTATTAGGCCGCGTCGGGGTGCAGCGCCTGGTTGACCCGCTCGATCAAGACGGTGGGCGTGAACGGCTTCGACAGCATCACGCCGCGGACGTCCGTCGCGCGGGTGAGCAGGTCGACGATCTCCGCGTTGCCTGACATGTAGAGAATGCGCATGCGCGGGTAGCGAACCATCAGCCGCTCGGCCATCATCCGCCCGCTCATGCCGGGCATCACGACGTCGGTCAGCACGAGGTCGACCCGGCCCTGCATCAGCTCGAGGGTCTTGAGCGCCTCGTTCGGGTCCTTCGCCTCGATCACCTTGTAGCCCGCCAGCTCCAGCGTCCGCCGCACGAATTCCCGCACGAGGGCTTCGTCCTCGACCAGTAGCACGGTTCCGCTCGGCATTGGCAGTGGCTGCACGTTCAGGTAATCGGCCCAGCCACGGAATACTTGAAAAGCGGGTCGGGCTACGAGGACTTCTTGGCCTGGGCGACCAGCGCTTCCAGCATCTTGATGTATTCGGCTTCGGAGTCGTCGAACGCCTTCATGTAGTCCGCTTCCGAGATCTTCGCTTTTTTCCAGTCACCGTCGAAGACATGGGTCTTCCCGTCGACGTCGACCGTGTCGTTGGGCTGGTTGCCCTTCTTCTTGGCCTGCAGCCCGTTGGCGCCCAGGTCGGAAATGAAGATCTTGGTTTTCGGCACCGCCGCGCTATTCAAGTCGATATACACGTCGCGGTACTTCTTTTCGGTAATCGAGACGTCCATGCGCTCGGGCACGTAGTACTTCGCGCCGACCACCAGGAGCTGGCTGCCTGGGAAATAGAGCGCCGCGACGTAATGATCCGGCGCGGCGACTCTCGCCGCGAGGCTGTCGAGCTTGCCCTGGTCCAGGAGACGCACCAGCTCCGCGGCCAGCGCTGAGGACTTCGAGTCCTGGGCGCCTGCCATCGAGGGAGCCAGCAGCAGGAGCAACGCGGCGGCGATCGAAACAACGGCGCGAGAAAAATATGTCATGGATACACCCAACCTACTTTCCGGTCGGCTTGCCTTCCGGTCGAGAATGTAGGCGACTTGTATCACCTGCCGGGGCGGTCGTCAATGTGGAGCGGGCCTTGTCGGGCCCGCTTTGGGGCAACTGGAAGCGCTCTTAACCGATGAACAGGGCGTCGTCTTCGTCGACGGTCGGGGCGGTCGCCGGGGCGGTCTTCTGCAGTTCGCGGAAGGCGGAGAGCGCGGCTTTGAGGCCGGCCAGCCAGGCGAACCCCTCGCGTGCGGGCGCGATCAGCGTGTCCTGTACGGCGACGAGAATCTGCTCCACGCGGTTGCCGAGATCGCTGAACAGCCGGTCGGCGCGCTCCAGTTGCGCCACCGCCAGCGAGGAGGCGCGGGCGGCCTCCGACGTCATCGCCTGGAGGTTGCTGACGATGGGACGCAGATCCTGCTCCAGCCGGTCGGCAAGCCGATCGACGCGCCTGGCGGTACGGGCCGCGAGCACGACCGCCGCCACCTGGATTGCCGCCATCACCAGCACGGCCACCGCGATGATTCCGAGAAAGAGTTCGGTCATCAGAAAAGGCTGACTCTCACGTTCAGGTACTTTTTCGGGTCGGCGCGGATGTCCTTCACGAGCCCGCGCATCTCGGCCACAGCTCCATTCATGTTCTCATACAACTGCTTGTCGCGCAGCAGCTGACCCGCGGTTCCCTCGCCCGCCTGCAACGAGCCGACAAGCTTGTCCAGGCGGTCCGACACCGAATTCAGCCGGTTGAAGAGCTCCGGGTCGGTGACCAGCTTTCCGGCCGTCCCTTCCCCGCGGTTGATGCGCCCGGTAATCGCATCCAGGTTCGATGTCGCGGCATTGAGCGAGTTGCTGAGGGTGTCGTCATTCAGGAGCTTCCCGAGGCTCCCCTCACCCGACCGGATGCGGGCGGTGACCGCCTCGAGGTTCTGAAGCGAGGCCTCGAGCGCCTTGGCCGCGGCAGGATCCTGCGTGAGCCGTCCCAGCGTTCCACGGCCCTGGTTGATGCTGGTCGCAACCTGCTCGGCGGCCACGACAAAGCTGTTGATCTCCCGGTACAGCGTCTCATCGGTGAACAGCTTGCCGACCGTGCCCCGTCCCCTGCGAATGTCAGCCACGAGCTCGGTCGCCTCCTGAAGGCCCATCGTCGCCTGCGACGTGACCTCGGCGATCCCGGGCGTGGGGACGACGCGCAGGTAGCCCCATTCAGGAATCGGCGTCCCGCTGCTCGACGGCGTGATGTCGACCGCGGCTTCACCCAGCAGCGACACCGAGCCAAGCGACGCGACGGACGTGTTGGTGATTCGGGCCTGCACGTCCTTGCTGACTTTCATCTCGACCTGGACCTTGTCGCCGGTGAGATCGACCGCCGTCACCGTGCCGACCTCCACTCCCGCGACGCGGACCGGCGCGCCCGGCTTGAGCCCGGGAACATTCGTAAACATCGCCTTCAGCCCGTACTGCTGCCAGGAGAACCCGCCCTCGCCGCTCAACGTGAAGATGAGGAACATCGCGATGGCGACGGCCAACAGGGACAGCAGTCCGATCTTGAGCTCGGACCAGGCTAACGAACGCGTGCGCGGCATTGAATGAACCTCATGACAGGAACGTCTGGATATAGGGATCCTTCGAGTCTCGGAGCTCCGCTGCGTGCCCTTCGAACGCCACGTAGCCGTCTTTCAGCATGATGAATTCGGCTTCTTCCGCCTTCTCCACGTCGGCGGGCTCGATACGCATGACATGGTCGTCGCCGCGCGTGGCCTCGTGAGTGGCCACGTAGAACGCGTCGCGCAGCTGGTGGGTCACCACGATCGAGCTGACGTTCTCGAGGTCGCGCAGCTTGATGATCTCCTCGTCCACGGTGGTCGCCGTGATCGGGTCGAGGCCGGTGGTCGGCTCGTCGTAGAGCAGGATGCGCGGCTTCGCGGCCATCGCGCGGGCAATCGCGACACGGCGGCGCTGGCCGCCCGAGAGCTCCGACGGCATCCGGTCGATGAATTCGGCGAGCCCGATGAAACCGAGCACTTCTTCGACCCGGTGCCGTACCTGCTCGTGCGGCATCTTGGTCTCTTCGTACAGCTTGTAGCCGACGTTCTCCGCCACCGTGAGCGAGTCGAAGAGCGCGCCTTCCTGGAAGACCATCCCGAGATCGGCCCGCACCTTCATCAGCTCGAGCTCGGGCATCCGCTCCACCCGTTCGCCGTTGACCCAGATGACTCCCGCGTCGGGCCTCAGGAGGCCCAGGATCAACTTCAGGATCGTCGACTTCCCCGCTCCGCTGGCGCCGAGGATGATCTTCGTGCGCCCGGTAATCAGCGTAAAACTGACGTTCCGCAGGATCACCTTGTCGTCGAAAGCGAGCGACACCTTGTCGAAGACGACGATCGGCGACCCTGGTCCCAGGGCTTCTTCGAGTTCGGCGGAGCGTTTGGTCGCAAAAGCCATCGTTCGATATCGCCTAATACAGCAGCGAAAACAGCACGCGCGTCACCAGGAAGTCGACGGCAATGACCGCGACCGACGAGGCGACCACCGCGTTGGTCGTCGCGCGTCCGACGCCCTGCGTGCCGCCCTTCGTCCTCAAGCCGACGTGGCAGCCGATGCTGACAATCACGAACCCGAGGAAGAACGGCTTGATCAGTCCCATCCAGGCGTCCTGCAGGTAGAGCGCCTCGGTCACCGACGTCCAGTACACGCCAGACGCCACGCGCAACTGCAGCGTGGTGATCAGCCACCCGCCGATAATCCCGACCGTATCCGAGATCACCGTCAGGACGGGCGCCATGAAGAATCCCGCCAGCACCCGCGGCACCACCAGCTTCCGGACCGGATCGGTGCCGAGCGCGCGCAGCGCGTTGATTTGATCGGTCACGACCATCGAGCCGATTTCGGCCGCGATGCCCGAGCCGACGCGTCCCGCCAGCATCAGGCCGGTCAGCACCGGCCCCAGCTCCTTGATCATCGATGCGCTGACCAGCCGGCCGACGAAGGGCCGCGCGCCAAACTGATCGAGCGTGAATCCGCTCTGCAGCGCGAGCACGGCGCCCGTGAAGAATCCGGTCAGCACGACGACGGTGAGCGAGCCGAGCCCGATCTGCTCGAACTGCTCGACGATGTCCTGCCAGTAGTACGGCCGGCTGAAACAGGCGCGGATGACCGCCATTTGCAGGATCGCGTACTCCTGCACCTCCAGCACCGCGGCTTTCAGCCACCCCTCGAACTGTATCAGCACGCGGTCACCG
>CAMCNL010000234.1 GCA_945876205.1 Candidatus Sulfopaludibacter sp. SbA3 | reverse complement strand
AGTCTCCGAACGCCTGGAACTCCCCGCCGAAGTGGATGTTCGCGTGGGCATTGATCGGCACCGTGACGATGCCGGCAACGCTGAAGTAGCCGAACGTCTTGTCCTCTCCGCCGAACTCGTAGTAGTCCCCGGCGCTGAGACCGACCTTGACCGGCACTGCCAGCGACGCCTTCGACCCCGCATAGCCTGGCGCGATGCCGAGCTCCAGGTACTTGCCCTTTGCAGCGCCCGCATCGGCCTGCCCATCGTCGGTGAGCTCGAAGGCGAGAAGCGCATACGGCTTCAGGGCGCCTTTGCCGAGCGCGGCGCTATCGTCGATACCCAGCTTGAACGCGAGCTCCTTCACGTGCGCGAAGAGATCCTCGGGGCTGGTGTACGACGTGTACGTCATCCCGAGACTTCCCTTGCTAAATCCGAGACCCACGGTCGCGTAGAGGTCCCTCTCGTAGTACTTGTCATCGAGCTGGGTGTTGAATGCGTTCCAGATCCCGGCGTTGATGCCTACGCTCTTCACGCCCCCGTCGCCCTTGTACGGCGTGAACCCGAAGTCGATGTACGGCTGGATCGAGACGCCATCGGTGTTCTGGCGAATACCCCTGAAGTTGTACTGGTTCGTGACGTCCACAGCGCCCGTCACGACGACCACGGGGCTGTCCTGTGCCCACGCGGGCGACGACAGCAACGTGACCATAACCAGAGTTCCCAGCACCGACAATCCCATACGCAACACGCGAGTAGACGACATTAAGACCCTCCGGGGTTTAGGAAACATTTGCGTTCTCTAGACTTCAGCGCGAACCGTCTGCAGTACCGGCTGTCCAGTGGGCGGCGCCGTCGCCGTCATCGCAGCCGAACCGCCCTCGGCGTGGAGGTAAGCCTCCTCGCCGTGTTGGCTGTAATCCATGCCTTCGGACTCGTCGCCGGTCGACGCGCGCAGCGGGATGAACAAGCCGATCAGCTTCAGCAGGACGAAGCTGACGACGCCGCTGTAGACCGCCGCCGCGAGCACCGCGGTGCCCTGGATCAGAATCTGTCCGGGGTTGCCATACAGCGCACCGTCGAAGTAACCGTTGAGCGCCTTCTCCGCGAAGACGCCCGTCAGCAGTGCGCCCACCGTGCCGCCGACGCCGTGCGCGGCGACCACGTCGAGTGAGTCATCGAGCGACGTCTTGGCGCGGAGGATGAGCATCAGGTAGCTGGGCACCGCGGCAATCGCGCCGAGGATGATGGCGTTCATCGGGCTGATGAAGCCCGCGGCCGGGGTGACGGCGACGAGACCGACGACAATCGCGGTAGCGCAGCCAACAGCGGTTGGCTTACCTGACCGGAGGATGTCGAGGAAGGTCCAGACCACGAGCGTGCCCGCGGGCGCCAGCATCGTCGTCGTGAACGCGAGGGCGGCGATCGGGCTGGCGGCGAGCGCGCTGCCGGCGTTGAAGCCGAACCACCCGAACCAGAGGAGCCCCGCGCCGAGGAGCACGAAGGGCACGTTATGCGGCAGAATCGACGCCTGCCCGTAGTCCGACCGCTTGCCGACGACGAGAGCGGCCACCAGCGCCGCCGCGCCTGCGTTCACGTGGACGACCGTGCCACCCGCGAAGTCCCACGCGCCCATGTCAGCGAGCCACCCGCCTCCCCACACCCAGTGGGCGACCGGTGCATAGACCACCACCGACCAGAGCGAGATGAACAGAAGGTAAGCGGAAAAGCGCATGCGCTCGACGATGGCGCCCGAGATCAACGCTGCGGTGATGATGCAGAACGTCGCCTGGAAGCACATGTAGAGCGAGTGGGGGATCGTCAACGGGACGATCGCGCCCATCTCGGAGAGCCCGACGCCGTTCAGGAACGACAGCGAGAGATCGCCGAGGAAGTTGTTACCGGGCGTCAGCGCCAGGGAATAGCCGATGACCGCCCAGAGCACGCCCACAAACCCCAGCGAGATGAAACTCATCATCATGGTGTTGAGGGCGTTCTTGGAGCGGACCAGGCCGCCGTAGAAGAAGGCCAGTGCCGGCGTCATGAGCAGCACCAGCGCTGTCGAAATCAACATCCATGCTGTGTCAGCTTGATTCATTTCCTCACACCTCAGCGAAAAGATTCGCCCCCGCTAGAAGCACGGCGGATGTCCTTGGAGCCCTCATCCACAGTGATCCGTATTCCGCGCGCGCTCCCAGCGGAGAGCCTGGGGTTCCTGGTTTGTTAGTCGATGGACGCATCGCCACGCGTACTCGCGGGGCTGCCTGCTCTTTGAGCAAAATGGACGCCAGTCCATCGGGTTGATTCGCCGCGCGACGATCGACGGATTGTCGAGGAAAACCAGCAGATCGTCAGAGCCGGCCCATCAAGGCGTTCAGACAATTAAGTAGTATGTGTAGATAGTGGCGACATGAATGTTTGAATAGGTCGAGTGCATGAACGTCCTTGTCGGTTTCAGCGCGACCCGAATGTGCACGGAGCGGTCGAGGGATCCTCGATTCACCGCACCAGTAAGACAATTTCGTCTAGTAGCCTGATCAATCGAACATTAATGTCGCCTTGCAGCCCGGAAGGGCCCTGACTATGATCCCCTGCACCCCGCGCGCGGCCGCATATGGCGCCGCGGAACCCCAGGACGCCGCTTCGCTGGCCCTTTGGCGAAGCAGGAGGAATCGCGATGAAGGTGTACGACGCCGCCAGCATCCGCAACGTGGCTGTAGTCGGTCACGGCGGGTGTGGTAAGACCCAGCTGGTCTCGGCCCTGCTCTTCGGATCGGGGGCCGTCAACCGGCTGGGAAAGGTCGACGAAGGCTCGACCGCCACCGACTTCGACGAAGAGGAAATCGCCCGCAAGCACACGCTCTCCTCCAGCCTCGCCCACGCCGAGTGGCAAAAGACCAAGATCAACATCATCGACACACCGGGGATGGCCAACTTCATCAGCGACGCGCGCGGAGCGCTGCGGGTGGCTGAGGCGGCCATCGTCGCGGTGGACGCCGTGGCCGGCGTCGAGGTGCAGACGGAGAAGCTGTGGGGCGAAGCGGCCGCACTCCACCTGCCACGCATCGTCGCGCTCACCCGCATGGAACGCGAGCGCGCCAGCCTGGACCGCTCGCTCGAGGCGCTGCAGTCGCAGCTGGCACGGGAGATCGTGCCGATCCAGCTTCCCCTTGGCGAAGAGAAGGGCTTTACCGGAGTCATCGACCTGGTGCGCATGAAGGCACTGACGTTTGCCGCCGACGGGAGCGGCAAGGTGACGGAGGGTGAGATTCCGCCCGCCCTTGCCGACCGCGCGGCGAAGGCGCGCGAACAGCTGATCGAGATGGTCGCCGAGGCCGATGAGTCGCTGATGGAGACCTTTTTCTCCGAGGGAACCTTGACCCAGGAGCAGGTCGTATCGGGGCTGCGTGCCGCCACCATGGCGGGCAAGCTGTTTCCGCTGGTCTGCACCTCGGGGATGCACGTCATCGGCATTCAGCCGCTGCTCGACGCGATCGTCAACTACGTGCCGTCGCCGGCTGACCGCGGCTTCGCGGCGCTCGCCGAAGATGGCTCCGAGACGACGATTGCCGCATCGGACTCCGCGCCGTACTCCGCGTTTGTCTGGAAGACGATCGCCGACCCGTTTGCCGGACGCATCACCATGCTGCGGGTCGTCTCCGGCGCGATCAAGTCGGACGCCAACGTCCATAACCGCAGCAGGGACGCGGGCGAACACTTCGGCCACCTGCTGGTGCTCCAGGGAAAGACGCAGATACACGTGCCTGAGCTGAAGGCGGGCGATCTCGGCGCGGTCGCCAAGCTGAAAGACACGCACACCAACGACGTGCTCGCCGAGAAGAACGTCAGGTCGAAGTTCGTCGAAATCAGGTTCCCGGAGCCGGTGCTGTCGTATGCCATCGAACCGAAGAGCCGCGGCGACGAAGACAAGATCAGCTCGGCGATGCAGCGCCTCAGGGAAGAAGACCCGAGCATCAGCTATGCGCGCGACCCGCAGACCCACGAGCTCCTGCTCGCGGGTCAGGGACAGCTGCATATCGAGGTGACGGTCGCCAAGCTGAAACGCCGCTTCGGCGTCGAAGTGCTGCTGAAGCCGCCGCGCATCCCCTACCGCGAGACGATTACCGCGTCCACCGAAGCGCACGGCCGCCATAAGAAGCAGACTGGCGGTCACGGACAATTCGGGGACTGCAAGATCCGGGTGGAACCGCTTCCGCGAGGCAGCGACTTCCAGTTCGAGAACGACATCTTCGGCGGCGCGATCCCGCGTCAGTTCGTCCCGGCGATCGAGAAAGGCATTCAGGAGTCGCGCCTGCGCGGCTTCCTCGCCGGCTTTCCCATGGTCGATTTCAAGGCGACCGTCTTCGACGGATCGTTCCACGCGGTGGATTCCAACGAGCTGTCGTTCAAGATGGCGGGCTCGCTTGCGTTCAAGGACGCCATGGCACGTGCGCGCCCGACCATCCTCGAGCCGATCATGCACGTCGAGGTCTACGCGCCGAGCGACTTCGCCGGCGACCTGATGGGCGATCTCAACGGACGCCGCGGGCGCATTGCCGGCATGGACACGCGCGGCACGATGACGGTGATCAAGGCGCAGGTGCCGATGTCGGAGATGCTTACCTACGAGCAGCACCTGACGTCGGCCACCGGCGGCCGCGGCACGTACCACATGGAGTACTCGCACTACGAAGAGGTGCCCCACCAGTTCCAGGGCAAGATCATCGCGGCCTCGAAGGCGGAGCGCGGACAGGAAGCGGTCGAGGAGGTCTAGCGCGAATCGAGCAGGTGCGAGGCGGCTACCGCACGTAGGTGCGGGCGTTACCGCTGAACGAGGCGGTGCGTCCAAGCCGATCGCCGACCGCCTCGACCCTCAACCGTCCGGCGGCGTCGAGCTGCAGGACGATCAGGCCCAGTTGATCGGTACCGGGCGGGCCGCCAGGCTCACCCAGGTTCAAGAGGCGATAGACGACGGTGCCGCTCGCGGCGGTGATCGCCGTGAAGTCGGGCGCCTCCGGAGGCACGCCGTACGCACCGGTCATCCCGAAGCCGCCAATCGACACCCGCTGCCGATCCGGAAACCACGCGTCTCGCGCGAACGCGAGCTGTCGCATCCCGACACTCGGATCGTCGCCGCGCATGCTGTCCGCCGGCGACAGATCTTCGGCGAACCAGTTGCCCGACAGCGTGCCGGCGACATCGAAATCAATCCGGCCGTCGAGATCGCTGCCAACGCGGCGCACCTTTGCATACAGCGCGGAGCGTATCGGTTCCTGGAAATACTTCAGCGGCGCATCGGTCTGTAGCGTCTCCTGTCCGTACCTCGCCGGGTTCACGAAGCCAAGGCGGACGCCGGTGTTCGACACGTTGAAGTCGAAGGCGATCCCGGCCGACTCCCCCACGCGGCTTCCGGCCTCGATCCGCGCGCCCATGGTGATCCCAGGAGCCGGTGTCACGTGATCGAAGTAGTAGGTGTAGGTGCCGTTCACCCGCACCCGGAACTTGGAGTCGGCACCGCGGTTGATGACGAAGTCGACGGTGCCTGATGCGGGCGCCGTCACAGGGAGCGGTGAAAACGGCCCGCTGTTGAGGTGATGGTAGAAGTAAATGTGGTCGGTCGGCAGGGTGTGCGCCCACGGCCCCATGTTGCCAAGCGGGACGATGAACTGCAGCGCTGCGGGATCGACTGGAGAGGAGGTAAAGGTGAGAGGTCCGGCGGCGGGCGATGGCGAGGTGAGCGGTCCGCCGCCGCAGGCAGCGACGGCGATGAGAAGGGAAGCCCCGAACGGTACAAACCGCCGGGGCTTCACGCCGCCCTAGGAGACACTGAGTTAGGAACCGCCAGCCTTGCGCGGCGTCGAAGACGTCCGCTTGGCGCCCTGCGTCTGTCCCTTGGCCTGCCCCTTCGAGCGCGCATCGTCGCCGCCCTTTGGCGTGCGCATCCTCTGCGCGGCCGCCTTCAGGCGATCGCCGACGCCCTTCGACTTGGGCTTGCCCGCTTCCTTCTCCGCGGCCTGTTCTTCGGCCGCGCGCGGGTTATATTCGCTGCCCACGAGCTCGACCTGCGCGACTTCTGCCGAATCGCCCCGGCGGAATCCGACGCGAAGGATGCGCGTGTAGCCGCCCGGCCGCTCCGCGAAGCGGGGCGCCAGCGTCTCGAACAGCTTGCCGACGACGTCCTGGTCGACAATCTCCGCGAGCACCATGCGGCGCGCGTGGAGCGCCTTGCCGTTGGCGTCGCCCGCGGCGACGCCACGCTTGGCGAGCGTGATCAGCTTCTCGACGAAGGGACGAAGCTCCCTCGCCTTCGGCATGGTGGTTTCGATCCGCTCGTGGCGGAGAAGCGCGGTGGCCTGGTTGCGGAGCAGCGCCGTGCGATGCTCCGAGACCCGTCCGAGCTTCCGGTGTGCGTTGTTATGGCGCATTGTCTTTAGTCCTGATGTGCCTGCGCCGGCTGATCGAGCCGCATCCCGAGGCTCAGCCCCATGCTGTGCAGGATTTCCTTGATCTCGTTGAGCGACTTCCTGCCGAAGTTCTTCGTCTTCAGCATCTCGGCTTCCGTCTTCTGTACCAGCTCACGGATGGTCCGGATGTTCGCGTTCTTCAGGCAGTTGTACGACCGTACCGAC
>CAMCNL010000233.1 GCA_945876205.1 Candidatus Sulfopaludibacter sp. SbA3 | reverse complement strand
ATACGCCTCGTTGACCTCGTCCAGATCGGGCTCGACATCGATTCGGCGGATGGTGATCGACTGATCGCCCGTATTGGCCAGGCGAAGGTTCAGCCGGAAGGGGAGCCACACCGGGGTGTTGTCGGTATACCCGGCGACGTCCACGATCTCGACACGAAGGTCCGGGCCGCCGCTGAATGTTCGGAAGCCCACCCATCCCACGGTCGCGATGACAACCACGGCAATGATGAGTCTGAATGGGGTGATCAGGCGGTCAGCAGGCAAGGACGCCGATTATGACGGGGTCTGACCCCAAACGGCCAGTAACTGGTAACTGGGGTCAGACCCCAGCGAAACCAGCGAAAATCAGACGTAGATCCGCCCTAAATGATGCAAACCGACCGGGGTCTGACCCCACTACTGTCGTCGGTGGGGTCAGACCCTAGTGGACGTGCACGGGCGCGCCGGAGGACGACGAGGCGATGGGCGCGCGGTACCGCAGAAACACATGGAACGAGAGCGGCGATCCGTACGAATCCTCGAGATTGGCCGGCACGGCGTACCCGGTGATGTCTCCGCCGACGCCGAACGTGCCCGCCTGCATGCTGAGCACATCGCGGACGTACCCGAGCGTGAGCGCGCCGACCTGCGACTGCCGATGCCGGTGAAAGACGCCTCGCGGGTGGAAGCCGTTGTCGAGGATGTCCTTCGCCACCGATTCGATGCGCGTATAGAACGAGTTCATCGGCGACGGCCGGATCGTCGCTTCGAGTAATTACGCCTCGAGGTTGCCGTGGATCTCGCGGTTCTGTCCAAACCCGGCCAGCCATGCCAGGCGTTCTCCGGGCCGCCCGACGTGTAGGCCAGCGACGCGGTCACCCGCTTGGCGTCATACGGGGTGATGAGCTCGGGCTGCGTCAATGTCGCCGCCGAGACCTGGGCTGACCATGCGCCGCGATTCCATGAGACGCGCGCGGCCGCCGAATCCAGCGCACCGAAGTCGATGTCGAAGCGATCCTGATCGGGCTCGCGTCCGTGAAACGCCGACGCCTCGGCCCGCCACCAGCCGAGCTGCAGGCCCGCGCGCACCACGCCAGGCGTGATGTGCGTGGAGTCCATGTGATGGTGCGAGAGCGGCGCCTGCGGATTGTCCCCGGCCGAGGGCCGGTGCATGAACGCCTGCGGTCCGAGGGTGGGCGCGCCAACGAGATCGAGGCCGGCGATGAGCGTGACGCGCGAAATCGGCCGGCGGTATTCGGAGCCGAGGCCCATGAAGAGGTCGTGCGGATGCTGGTAGTCGATCAGCGCCGACGGCGGGTTGCCGAACGTCTCGCCGGTCTGGAAGACCTGGGGCGAGCCAATGTCTTTCAGCGTCACCGGCTCGAGCGAGAGCATCGATGACAGCGTGAGCGTCCCCTTGCCAATTGGACGTTGCCCCATGCCCATCACCCAGTTCTGCGACTCCCACGCCGTGAAGTCGCGAAACTTGCGGTCCTGGTGATTGACGCCGAAGAAGGCGTGCGCGTCGATGTGCCATTGCCACGGGTTGAGTGCAGGTGCAATCTGTGCACGTGCCGGCGCGGTGGCCACCACCGAGCCGACCAGGCACGCCGCGATGAGTCTCGTGATCCTCATCGGATGATGATCCGGCCGTTGAAGAGCGGCGAGTGAAACCCGTGGTCGTGGAACTCGCAGGTCCTCGCGACGGTGAACGCCTGCGTCTGCCGCGACTGGCCAGGCGTCAGGAATCCAACCACGTCGATCTCAGGACAGTCGCGATGCTCAGGATCCGGGCCCCCGGCGACGTCGTGGTTGAACGAGTCGTTATTGAGGAAGGTCACGGTCGCCCCAACCGCGATCGCAATCGGGTTCGGACTGAGGCCTGAGGAGGTGATGGTGACTCGCGCAAGTGCAGGTGCTGGTGCTGGTGCAGGGGACGGCGTGGGCGCCGGCGATGGTGATGTCGGCGTGGGCGACGAGCCGTAGCCCCCTCCGCAGGCGCTCAACGCAGCGGTGCACGCGATCAGGAGGATTACCCGGCCGGAAAGCCATTTCGGGCTGAGTAATGAGCGCGCGTGGAGCTTCGGCGAGCGTGGTGAGCCCGTGGTCACGATTTGCCTGTGTTTTGGGTCGCACCGCGCATATTCGCGCGGCGCAGGGGCGCGAGGCCGCGCATGTCTAGCCAACCGCGTACCTGCTCCAGCCCACGCTCCCGCCGACGTCGCGTATCCTGTCAGGGCGGATGCACGCACTTCTCGTGTGTGGCGCAGCCTTCGTGGCTGGCGCCATCAATTCGGTCGCCGGCGGCGGCTCGCTCGTTTCGTTTCCAACCCTCATCTGGCTGGGTATTCCGTCCATTCCCGCGAACGCCACGAATACCGTCGCGCTCGTGCCGGGATCGCTCGCCAGCGTGCTCGGCTACCGCCGCGAGCTGCGCGGCGCCGACACGCGCGTGCTGGCCCTGGCGGTGCCGAGCTTTGTCGGCGGGATCATCGGCGCGGTGCTGTTGTACCAGACACCGGCGGAGCTCTTCGACCGCCTCGTCCCGATCCTGATCCTCTTCGCCACGATTCTCTTCATGGCGCAGGAGCCGATCCAGCGGCGGTTCAACCTGACCGCCTCGCACGATGCCCGCTCGCACTGGCTCTCCTGGACGATGTTCTTTCAGCTGCTGGTGGGGATCTATGGCGGCTACTTCGGCGCCGGCATCGGCATCCTGATGCTGGCGGCGTTCAGCCTGATGGGGCACACCGACATCCACCAGATGAACGGGCTCAAGAACATCCTGGCGGCGATCATCAACGGGATCGCGGCGGCCTATTTCATCTGGGTCGGCCTGGTGGTCTGGCCTGACGCCCTCGTCATGGCGGTCGGCGCGATCGCCGGCGGCGTCTTCGGTACCGGCCTCGCCCGGCGGCTGGGACGCACGGCCGTCCGCCGGCTCGTCGTCGCGATCGGGTTTGCGATGGCGCTGTCGCTGATGTTCAAGTTGTAATGGTTTCCCGATTCATCGAGTTCAACCGCGCCGAGTGGGCCAAGCTCCGCGATTCGACCCCGCTGCCGCTGTCAGAAGCGCAGCTCCGTGGGCTGGTCGGCCTGAACGAGCGCGTATCGCTCGACGAGGTCGAGGACATCTACCTGCCGCTGTCGCGGCTCATCAATCTCTACGTCGGTGCCACCCAGACGCTGCACGACGCCACAGCCACGTTCATCGGGTCGCCCACTCGGGTGCCGTACGTGATCGGCGTGGCCGGCAGCGTGGCGGTGGGGAAGAGCACGACCTCGCGCATCCTGCAGGCGCTGCTCTCGCGGTGGCCGAGCCATCCGAAGGTCGACCTGGTCACCACCGACGGATTCCTCCTGCCGCAGCAGTTGCTCCAAGCGCGATCCCTGATGCGGCGCAAGGGATTCCCCGAGAGCTACGACGTCAGACGCCTCCTGCAGTTCATGGCCGACGTCAAGGCGGGTGAGCCGGAAGTGTCGGTGCCGATCTACTCGCACCTCCTCTACGACATCGTCCCACATGAATATCAGGTCATCCGCCAGCCCGACATCGTCATCGTCGAGGGGTTGAACGTCCTGCAGACCGGCAGCGGCCGCACCGGCTTCGTCTCCGACTTCTTTGATTTCTCGATTTACGTCGACGCCAACGAGGCCGACATCGAGCAGTGGTATGTCGAGCGGTTTCTCACGCTGCGCGAGACGGTCTTCCAGAATCCTTCGTCGTATTTCCACCGCTACGCCGCCCTGTCGCGCGATGAAGCGAAGGAGACGGCAAGGACGCTCTGGCAGACGATCAACCTGGTCAACCTGCGCGAGAACGTGTTGCCGACGCGCGAGCGCGCGCATCTGATCCTCGAAAAAGGGCGCGACCACGCCATCAGGCGAGTGAAGCTGCGAAAGCTCTGAAGTCTGGTTCAGGATTTCGTAGAGCTGAACGTCAAGGTCATTCCACCGCGAGTGGTCCGTACGACGCCGGGTTGAATCCGCTGTAGCCGTTGACCATCGGCCACCAATGCCACAGGGAAAAGTACATGAACGGCCGGCGACTCGGCCCGATCGGGGCGCGCGGAAATGCGGATGCCGTCGATGCGGGTGACGAATCCATCGGCATTCGCGATGGCGGCCTACAGAACGGCCAGGAAAACCGTCAAAATGTCCAGGCTGGCGACGATCGCCCGTCGGTGAAGCGCAAGCGAATCCATGATATCTTGCGTTCCGTTCCGCGAATTATTCAGGAGGATCTGTGCATCAACGAACCACATTGATCGTGACGGCGGCTGCCGCGCTGACGGTCGGCTACGCCCTCAGCGGCGCACCGTCGGTCACCGCACTGTTGTCGGCGCAGCAGCGGGCCGCTGCTGCGGTCTCAATCGCCGCCGTGCCCAACCAGGTAGGCGGCCAGGATGTCTTCGGCGCCTACGACGTGGTGCCTGGATGGCCCAAGGATCTCTCGACCATTCCCGGCCACGAGGCCTGGACGTTTGGCGCCGGCTCGAGCGTGTATGCCGAGAGCCCGAACCGCATTTACGCGATTCAGCACGGTGAGCTGCCGAACATCAAGCGGCCGCCGACCAGGAAGCTGACCGACATGGGGCCGAGCCTCTCGTTCCCGATCGGCCGGCTGCCGTTCCGTGACACGACCTCCGCCAGCTTCCCCGGCAACGGCGGCACCGGCGCGCTGGCCGAAGAGGGCATGCAGGCCTGGGAGAAGGCCGGCAACAAGATGGGCGTCGATGCCCGGATGGAACACCAGATCATGGTGTTCGACGGCCAGGGCAACCTCCACCCCGACACCAAGAACTTCATGCAGCTCGATCAGAAGATCCAGCGCGCGCACTCGATCACCATCAGCCCGTACGACGCCGAGAGGCACGTCTGGTTCGTGGACGATCACAAGCACATCATCTACAAGTTCACCAACGACGGTAAGACGATCGTCCAGACCATCGGTACCTACGGCGTGCCCGGCGCCGACGGTACGCACTTCAACCGTCCGACCTACCTCGACTTCTTCCCGAACGGCGACTTCGTCGTGGCCGATGGCTACAACGGCACGCGCGTCGCGAAGTTCGACAAGAACGGCAAGTTCCTGCTGGCGTGGGGCGAGAAGGGCGCGAACACCAACGATACGCGTCCCGGCTTCTTCAACAACGTCCACGGCATCGCGATCGACCCGCAGACACAGCAGGTGTTCGTCAACGATCGCGGCAATCACCGCGCGCAGGTGTTCGACAAGGACGGCAAGTTCCTCCGCCAGTGGAAGTTCGGCGACAACCCGTCGGACATCCACATGTTCCGGATTTTCACCGACCGCTATATCTGGGCGGCCGATCGCGGCACCAGCAAGATCCTGAAGTACGACCTCGATGGCCACTTCCTCTATTCGTGGGGCACGTGGGGCGACTTCCCGGGCGGCTTCTGGGGCGTGCACGACATCAGCGTCGACCAGGAAGGCAACGTCTACGTGTCGGAAGTCGACAAGGGCGGCGCGCAGAAGTTCACGCCGCGCGCGGGCGCGAACCCGGCGTACCTGGTCGGCAAGCCGCTTCGTTCGGCCTGGAAGTAAGGCGTAATTCAACTCGTGGTGCGGGCCTCACAAGGTCCGCGCCACGAGAGTTGGGTGCTCAGAACTGAAGCAGACGGGTGATCTTCACCACGAAGCTGCGGTTCTGCAGGTCGGGGATGCCGTGCGCGAGGGTCGTCCGGCCGTCGCTGTAGACCACGAACAATTCACTGCCGGGACGGTATTCCCAGCGCAGGCGCGCGTTGGTCGACATCGAGTCGGTGCGCGATTGGTACTGCACGAGCGCCGACACGAACATCTTCGGTGTCAGCGTGTAGGTGAGGCGGCTGCTCACCAGGTTTGAATACCCGCGGCCCCACGGCACATCCACCAGGTTCATCGTCACGGTCGGTTCCGCGTAGAACTGCGGCGAGAACTCGAGCCGGCTCTTCCAACTCACTTCTGTCTCGGTGCCGTCGTAGAAGCTCCCGTGGATCGCGCTGGCGATGCCGCTGATCTTCCGCTGCGGGCCCAACGTGTAGCTCGCGGTCACCTGCTGGAACGGATATCCGCCCACCGGAACCCTGACGCCCTTCGCCAGCGTGAACGGCACCCTGATCAACTCGTAGCTGCGCGTGAAGTCCACCTGCGTCCGGTCGCCGTTCTTGAAGTCGACGCGCACGATGGCCTGCTGGTCGCGGCTCTCGAGCCGCTTGCCGCTCGCATCGGTGAAGTGCTCGATGTTGCCGGTGTAATACATCTTCCGCACCCCGGGTATGTTCTTCGGGCGGGGGCTGAAGCGGAACTGGACATGCGACCGCCGGAATCCCTGGGCCCGGCGCAGGTAGCCGATCTCGGGGTTGAAGTCTTCGCCGGCCGCCATGTGCTCGGTATCGATGCCCCAGCGATCGGCGTTCCAGATGAAGCGGGTCCGGTGGCTCCAGTCGTTGCCGTTGCGGCCGGGCGTCTCGGTCTTGGCGATGTACTCGATGAACTGGATGTTCTGGTAGAACTGCAACACGGCGTCGGCGCCGTAGGCGTAATTGACGTGGCCGTCGGCGCTCGGCGCGCGGCGCGTGCCGATGATGCCGATGCGGCTGCGGCGCAGGACCTCGCGCTGCACGCGCATC
>CAMCNL010000232.1 GCA_945876205.1 Candidatus Sulfopaludibacter sp. SbA3 | reverse complement strand
GAAGACGCGATGCTGTGGATTCAGCGGCAGCCTCGCGACGTCCACGTGCTCGCCGATCCAGGGCACTCGTGGAAATACGGCACCAGCGTCCGCGTCTCGGCCGAGCGCGACGTGTTTCTGGAAGAGGTCAAGGATTCCGCGCTCGCCATCTACTCGCGTGACGTGGCCGTGCGGGTGGTCGAGCGAACGGACGCGCTCGGTGACTTCACGACGCTGACCGCCGACCGCGCGACCGACCTGGCGCGCCGCTACGACCTCGATTACCTGGTCACGACCGCCGACCTGCCGCTGCCGATCGCCTACCGCAACGACCAGTTCCGGGTATACACGTTAGCGCCACAACGTGATTGACATACCGGACCTGAACGCCTAAATTCCACGAAACTCGGAAGTCCCAACGGAGCAGCCCCAATGACTGTACGTGTCCGGCAGGCGGTATTCGCGCTCGCGTGTTTGGTATTCCTCCCGATCGCGGCCTTCGCCCAGGCATCGATCGCCGGCGTGGTCAAGGACACGTCCGGCGCAGTGCTGCCCGGTGTCACGGTTGAAGCGTCCAGTCCTGCCCTCATTGAGAAGGTCCGCAACGTCGTCACCGACGCGTCGGGCCAGTACCGCATCGTCGACCTCCGGCCGGGAACCTACACCGTTACATTCACGCTGCCGGGCTTCAACGTCTTCAAGCGGGACGGCATCGAGCTGACCGGTTCGTTTACCGCCACCGTCGACGCCGACATGCGCGTCGGCGCGCTCGAAGAGACCGTCACCGTCACCGGCGAGGCGCCACTGGTTGACGTCCAGAACGCCACCAAGCAGCGGGTGATGGACCACGAGGTCCTCGACACGGTGCCCTCGGGCCGCACCGCCACCACGCTTGGCGTGCTCATCCCTGGCGTCATTGCGCAGACGACGGCGGGCGCGGTCACGCAGGACATCGGCGGCAACTCCGGCAACTTCGTGCTTGGCCTGTCGACGCACGGCGGCAAGCAGCTCGACCAGGTCTACATGCAGGGCGGCAACCTGACGACGGCCATGGCCTCGACCGGGTATGTGTCGCGTATCCAGGTCAACTTCGCCGGCGCCGAAGAGATTGCCATCGACACGGGCGGCGGCGGCGCCGAGCTGGCGACCGGCGGCGTGCGGATCAACATCCTGCCGCGTGAAGGCGGCAACACCTACCGCGGCACGATGTTCCTTGGCTTCGGCAACGACAAGATGCAGGGAAACAACTTCACGCAGGCGCTGAAGGATCGCGGCCTTCGAGCGCCGGATGCGGTCAAGAGCAGCTACGACATCAATCCGGGATTCGGCGGGCCGATCCTGAAAGACCGGCTGTGGTTCTACGTCTCGAGCCGGATCAACGCGACGTCCAATTACGTGGCTGGCTCGTTCGTCAACGCCAACGCCAACAACCCGGCCCTCTGGACCTACGTCGCCGATCCCGCGCAGCGCGGCTACAACGAGACGGTGTCAAAAGGCGGCGAGGGACGCTTCACGTGGCAGGCGTCGCCGCGGAACAAGATCGGATTCTCGTACGTGCAGCAGGCGAACTGCCAGTGTCCGCAGGCGGTGACCGCGACGGCGTCACCGGAGGCCGCGTCGCGCGGCGAGCAGACACCGCAGCGGAAGATTGTGATCGACTACACCGCGCCGCTCACCACCCGGCTCCTGTTCGAGGCCGGCGCCGTTCGCCAGTTCGGCACCAGCGACACGCACGAGATGACCGGCCTCAACCCGGCGATGATCTCGGTGGTCGAGCAGTCAACCGGTCTCAGGTACCGCGCCGCCGCTCAATACCGCGACAACTACAACCTCAGTTGGCACGCGCGCTCGGCGATCTCCTACATCACCGGCTCTCACGCGTACAAGACGGGCTTCAACGTGAACTGGGGCAACAACTCGACGAACCCCTATTCGCCCGTGCCGCTCAACTACCGCTTCAACAACGGCGTCCCCAATCAATTGACGATGCTGGCGCTGAACTTCAACGATACGCACGCCGCGCAGGGTGGCGCGTTCATCCAGGACACGTGGACGCGCGATCGCCTGACGCTTCGCTACGGCGCGCGGTTCGACAAGTTCACCGCCTCGTATCCTGAACACACACTGGGCGCCACGCTCTTCACGCCTGGACGCAACGTCACCTTTCCCAAGGTCAAGGACGTCGTCAACTACAAGGACATCACGCCGAGACTCGGCGCCTCCTACGACCTGTTCGGCACGCGCAAGACCGCCGTCAAGGTGACGCTCAACAAGTACCTGGCGAGTCTCGCGGCGGGCACCGACATCGTCAACGGCGCGCACCCGGCGATCAGCGTCGTGACCTCCACGACGCGTTCATGGGCCGACACCGACCGCGATTTCACGCCGGACTGCGATCTGCTGATTCCCGGCGCCAATGGCGAGTGCGGGGCGTTGGCGAACGCCAACTTCGGGCGGCCGCGGCCGGCGGCCACCTACGATCCCGACCTGATGCACGGCTGGGGCCGGCGGAACTACAACTGGGAATTCTCGGCCGGCGTGCAGCACCAGGTGCTCAACAGCCTGTCGATGGACGTGACCTACTATCGCCGCTGGTTCGGCAACTTCGTCGTCACCGACGATCAGAGCCTGGCGCCGGGAGACTTCGACTCGTTCAGCATCACGGCCCCGGTCGATCCGCTGCTGCCGGGCGGCGGCGGCAACGTGATCTCGGGCGTCTACGACGTCAAGCCCGCGAGGTTCGGCCTGCCGGTCAGCAATTTCGTCACGCGCGCGCAGAACTACGGCGACCAGTTCGAGAACTGGCACGGCGCGGATGTGACGATGAACTTCCGGCCCGGCGGCGGCGTGCTGCTGCAGGGCGGGCTGAGCAGCGGCAAGACGACCTACGACAATTGCGAGGTCGCAGCCAAGGTTCCCGAAGGACTCAGCGGCGCGCCGGTGTTCTTCATCGTCAATGCCGCCGTCCGGCAGCCGCTGGCGTTCTGCCACGTCGAGACGCCGTTCCTCACGCAGGTGAAGTTCATCGGCAGCTACACCATTCCCAAGATCGACGTGCGGTTCAGCGCGACCTACCAGGGCCTGCCCGGGCCGCCGATCTACGCGGAGTACACGGCGACCAATGCGATCATCAGGCCGTCGGCGGGCCGTGACTGGTCCGGTGGCGCAGCCAACCAGACCGTCAACATCGTCCATCCGGGGACGTTGTATGGCGAGCGGCTGCACCAGTTCGACGTCCGCTTTGCCAAGCTGTTCAACTTCGGCCGCACCAGGACGTCGCTCGGCGTCGACATCTTCAACGCGCTCAATGCCGACACCGTGATCAGCGTGAACAACAGCTACGGCGCGTGGCAGCGGCCGACCTCAATTCTTCTGGCTCGTTTCGCCAAGATCAGCGCGCAGATCGATTTCTAGGGGGGAACAGTGGTGAGAACTATTTTTATCGTATCGATCGTCGTTGGACTGACGCTGCCGCTGGTGGCGCAGGATGCCCAGGATGGACAACAGGGTGTCGGCGCGCTCGGTCAGAGCGTGAAACGTGCGGCCGCGCCGTCGGGACCGACGCCGCGCCTGCCGGACGGCACCGTGGACTTGAATGGTCTCTGGATCGGCGGCGCCGCGGTGAGCGACATGGAGCGCGAAGGTGGCTTGAAGCCTGGCGAGGTGCCGATCCTGCCCGCGGCGAAAGCGCTCCGCGATTCACGGAAAGAACCGGACGACCCCTACTTGTATTGCATGCCGCAGGGTGTGGTCCGCGGACAGCCGTACCCCTGGCGGTTCGTGCAGAACTATACGGACAGGAAAGCGACGCACCTGTTCAAGCTCGAGGAAGGCAACATCCACAGCTTCCGCCAGATCTTCATGGATGGCAGAAAGCACCCCGCGGAGCTCGATTCGAGCTGGTTCGGACACTCGATCGGCTCGTGGGAGGGCGACACGCTCGTCGTCGACACAGTGGGCTTCAACGACAGGTTCTGGTTCGATCGCCGCGGCCATCCGCACACCGAGCAACTGCACACGATCGAGCGGTTCACGCGCAAGGACATGGGTCACATGGAGATCAAGGTCACCATCGACGACCCCGGCGCCTACGCCAGGCCGTTCACGCTGACCTTCAACGCCAGGTTGAGCAATCCGGGCGACGAGCTGATGGAATACGTCTGCCAGGAGAACAACCAGTACGGCATCGCCGGAGGGCACCCGAATCCGTTAGCCGAACCAGCGAAATAGGGGGTAGGGAGACCATTCAGGACTCCCATAGCGCCTTCAACCACTGTCACCGAGAACGTCCACGCCGGTCAGTTTGAAATACCGGGCGGCCTGCAGCATGTGGCGGTCGTTCGTGTACACGTCCTTGAAGCCCTGATCCTGGGCGCAGGCCAGGTGCAACGCGTCACCGGATCGGACGAAGACCGTGCTCGGGATGTCGAGGATGGCCTTGCGGGCTTTCTCGATCAGCTCTGACGTCACGGCGAACCAGTGCCACACTCCGTTCTTTTCATCCTCGGCGAACTCCTTCAGGACCGCCGTCATCTCCCGGCGGGTCACGTGGCGCTCTCTGACGTGTCGCTTGAGGATTGAGGCGAACTCCAGCCGTGCCAGTTCACACGAGGCGAGGCCGTCGGCGCCATACGCCACTTCGCGGACTCGCTCTGCACCTGGCTCATTGAGGTAGCACTTGGCGATGTACGCCGCGTCGAAGTAGATCACCGGTCCTCGCGCAGCTCGGCCTGGTAGACGACGGAATCGACAGGCACTCTTGACCGTTTGCGTATCGCCGCCTCGCGATTAGGGAGCGGCTGGCGGGTCGCGGATGCGTCAAACGGCTGAAGCGCCGCGACGCGGCGACCGCGGTCGGTGACCACCACGGAACCCTGGCTGGCCGCGTGCCGAACCCAGCGTCCGGTCTCGAGGTGCAGCTCACGGATGGAGATCGTCTTCATGTGCACATTGTGACACACGCGATCGGGCGATGCCAGACGGTCTCCGGCTACCGCGAGCGCATCTTCATCCAGATGTCGTCGAGCGCGCCGGCGTGACGCATCTTGGTGATCCAGACGATCTGCCCCATGTGCGCGGCGTTGTGGTGGGTGACGTGCAGCAGGATCTGCGCGTAGGTCGTGAGCTTGCCGGTGCGCTCGGTCGTCTGCAGCATCTGCTCCGGCTCGAGACCATTCAGGACGCGCTCGGTGATCGAGCGCGTCTCCTCCCAGAGCGCCTTCAGTTGCGCTTTGGAATAGCCGCCACGCGCGGCAAACTCCGTGTCGCGGTCGCGGCCAATGTCGTGCCCGCCGATCACCTGTTCCAGGTAATAGCGATTCGATCCCGACAGATGCAGGACGAGATTACCGGCGGAGTTCGCCTGCTCGTTGGGCCGCCACCATACGTCCTCCTCGGTCAGCACCTCGAGGCAGGCGTCGATCTGGCCGGGATAGTCCTTGATCAGCCGCGTCCGTGCGAGGTGCAGGAGCGTCGACTCGAGCGTGTAGGTCATGAGCGGGATGATATTCTGAGATCACGGTCCGGCTGAAGCCGGACACTACCTACGTGCATGTTGTTCCAGCCATCCCCATACACCCCACTCTTCACCGGTGGACACACGCAGACGCTGTTCGCGTGGGCGCGGCGCCGGCGGTTTCCGCGGCTCCCGGCGCCGGTGGAACGCTACTTCGACGTCGCGCCTGACGCGCGCGTGCTGGCGCATTGCCACTGGCATCCTGACGCGAAGGCGCATCCGACGTTCATCCTGCTCCACGGCCTCGAGGGCTCGAGCCAGGCGCACTACATGGCCGGGATCTCCGACAAGGCGTGGGCGGCGGGATGGAACGTGGTCAGGCTCAACCAGCGCAATTGCGGCGGCACCGAGCACCTCTCGACGGGCCTCTACCACTCCGGGTTGACCGACGATCCGCTGTTCGTCATGCGGGACCTGATCGCGCGCGACGGCATCAGCTCGATTGTCATCGCCGGCTATTCGCTGGGTGGCAACCTGACGCTGAAACTGGCGGGCGATCTTGGCGACGACGCGCCGCCCGAGCTCAAGGCGGTCTGCGCGGTGTCGCCGACGATGGACCTCGGACGCTGTGTGGATGCGCTCGAGCGTCGCTCGAACATCGCGTATCAATTCAACTTCGTCAGGAACCTGAAGGCGCGGATGCGCCGCAAGGCGGCGGCGCATCCCACGCTCTTCTCACTGGATGCGCTGCGGCGGGTGTGGACGGTGCGGCAGTTCGACGAGGCCTACACCGCGCCGCATCATGGATTCCGCGACGCGACCGACTATTACTATCGGGCGAGCGCGATGCGCGTCATCGACCGCATCCGGGTGCCCGCGCTGATCGTCACCGCGGAGGACGACCCGTTCGTCCCCGCCAACCCGTTTCGCGACCCATCGGTCACCGGCAATCCGAACGTCACGGTGATGATCACGCCGCACGGGGGGCACTGCGCCTACCTCGAGCGCGCCGCCGGAGACTACGACGGCTACTGGGTGGAGCGGGAGATTGTCAGGTTTGCGGAGTCGCACCGAGCCGATACATCAGCATCCGCCCGAACTCAGGTCCCTTCCCTGACTCTTCGTGCTTGAAATAGACGAACACCTCGCGGCAGGCGGCCGCCTGCTCCTGGATCACGCTCGCCCACCGGTCGATGTCCCCGGCCGTGTAGCCCTCGTCGCGGAGCCGGAAGTATCCGTAGTCCGCTGTCATCTCCACGGGCGTGGA
>CAMCNL010000231.1 GCA_945876205.1 Candidatus Sulfopaludibacter sp. SbA3 | reverse complement strand
CATCGCCCGTTCGCCCTCTTCACCGTGAAGCGAGAAGAACACGTCGACGATCCGGGGATCGTACATGGTGCCTTTGCGGTCGGCCAGGATCTGCAGCGCCTCGCGCTTGGGCAGCTCGCGGCGGTACGGCCGGTCGGACGTCAGCGCGTCGAAGCAATCGACGACCTGGAGGATGCGGGCCATGATTTTAGAGATCGCGCGGACCCTCGCCGACCTGCTGTGCGTCGGCGGGGATTCGCGCTTCGCGCAGCAGGGCGTTCACGTCGAGACGGCGCGTGAACATCGCGAGCTCCCCGCTGGCGGTGCGCGGCCATTCGGATTGAGGGCGATCCCAATACAGCTCGACGCCGTTGTTGTCGGGATCGCGCAGGTATAACGCCTCGCTCACGCCGTGGTCTGCGGCACCGTCCAGCGGGATGCTCGCGGCAACGACGCGGCGCAGCGCATCCGCCAGCTCGGCCCGGTTGGGATAGAGGATCGCGTGGTGGTAGAGGCCCGTCGTTCCCGGAGGCGGCGGCGAGCCGCCGAGGCTCTCCCAGGTGTTGAGCCCGATGTGGTGGTGGTAGCTGCCGGCGGCGATGAACGCGGCGCCAGCGCCGTAACGCTGCGTCACCTGAAAACCCAGGACATCGCAGTAGAAGCGCAACGCCCGATCGAGGTCAGCGACCTTCAGGTGAACGTGGCCGATACGGACGTCCGGATGCATCACGAATCGGCCGCTCCATTCTTCGGGTTGCGTCTCGCCACCCGCACCTTGGTAATCCGGCGGCGTTCCACCTCGAGCACTTCGACCGCGAGATCGTCCACTTCGAAGGTTTCGCCGACGTACGGCATCCGGCCGAGGTGCGACAGCAGATAGCCGCCAAGCGTCTCGAATCCTTCGCGCTCGATCTCGACGCCGAGGCGATCCTTGACCTCGTCAATGCTCACCTTGCCGCTGAAGACGAACGTCCCCTCGGTTTCTTCGACGACAGTGTCGCTCTCGACGTCGTACTCATCGCGTATCTCGCCGACAATCTCTTCGAGCAGGTCTTCAACCGTCACCAGTCCAGCGGTGCCGCCGTATTCGTCGACGACGACGGCCATCTGCGCCTGCCGGCGCTGCATCTCCTTCAACAGCTCCGACACCCGCTTGCTCTCCGGCACCAGGAACGCCGACCGCATCAGCGTCGTCAACGGCGGCTCGGCGGACGGAGGCAGCGCAACCAGGTCTTTGACGAACAGGATGCCGATGATGTTGTCGAGGTTGTCTCGATACACCGGGATCCGCGAGTACTGCTCCTCGCGAAAGAGCGTCCGCAGGTCCTGCAGCGTCGCGTCGGCGCGGATGGCCACGATGTCGGGCCGCGGCGTCATCACCTCGCGGACGATGGTCTCGGTGAAGTCGACGATGGATTGCAGGAGCTCGCGGCCTTCGGCCTCGGAGATGACGCCCTCTTCAGACGGCGTTTCGGCCGTCGTCTCCTCGGGCTCGGTCTGCTCCTGCCCTCCCCCGTTGCCACCCTCGCGTTCGCGCCGCGCCCCGATGACGCCGACCAGCGTGACGGTCAACGGCTGAATCGCACGCGCCGCCAGCCGGAATGCCGGCAGGAGGACGTCGAGCACGGCTTCGGGATCACGCCGTGCGATCAGCGCCGGGAGTAAGTGCTCGCACACCACCACGAAGGCGACGAGCGAGACGATGAAGATGGCGATGGAGCGGCCGTCGCCGACATTGCTCACCCGGGCGATCAGCGCGCCCGCGAGGATGATGCAGATCCCGATCAGGATCCGGACCGGAATGAAGAGTTGGAGCGGATCGTCGAGATAACGGCCAAGGCGATCGCTGCGGCCGCCGCGCTCGGCCATCAGCCGCAGCGAGAGGCGCATCAAGGCGCTGAAGGCGACCTGGACGGACCCGAGAAACACGGTCGCGCAGCCGAGGAGAAACAGAGCCAGGGGAGTCAACTTCTCTCGATCAACCCTTCGCGCAAGCCGCCTTTGCGTCGCAGGCGGCGTTCCAGGCGGGCCATCCGCCCGTCATCGTGCTCGTGATCATAGCCAAGAAGGTGCAGAAGGCCATGCAGGGCGAGCACCCGAAGCTCGGTCTGCAGGGAGTGCCGGGCCTCGCGTGCCTGCCGTCGTGCAACACCCACGGCGATCACGACATCGCCGAGCCGGCCCTGCTCCTCGGCGGGAAAAGACAGCACGTCGGTTGGTGCGTCTTTTCGGCGATATTGCCGATTGAGCGCCCGGACGCGGGCATCCGGCACCAGCGCCACGGTGACTTCGCCCCGGGCGCGGGCTGGCGCGGCGGCAGCGAGCCAGGCAGCGAGCCCCCGCGACGGCGAGCCTGACCCCCTCGTGGGGGCAGGCAAGGCTCGCCCGACGGGAACGACATAAATGACGAGGCGGCTACTTTTTGACGTTGGCGTGGGCCTCGTAGGCCTTGACGATCGACTGCACCAGCTTGTGGCGCACGACGTCCTTGTCGTCGAAGTGCACGAAGCCGATGCCCTCGACGTCCTTGACGATCTTGAGCGCTTCGACGAGACCAGACATGCGGACATTGGGCAGATCGATCTGCGTGATGTCGCCGGTCACGACCGCCTTCGAACCAAAGCCCAGGCGCGTCAGAAACATCTTCATCTGCTCTGACGTGGTGTTCTGCGCCTCATCGAGGATGACGAACGCGTCGTTGAGCGTGCGGCCGCGCATGAACGCGATCGGCGCCACTTCGATCGTGCCACGCTCGATCAGGCGGCCGGCCTTCTCCGTGTCCATCATGTCGAACAGCGCGTCATAGAGCGGACGGAGGTATGGATTCACTTTCTCCTGCAGGTCGCCCGGCAGAAACCCGAGCTTCTCGCCCGCTTCTACCGCGGGCCGCGCCAGGATGATCCGGCTGACTTTCTTGTTCAGCAGGTAGCTGACCGCCTGCGCCATCGCGAGGTAGGTCTTGCCGGTGCCGGCGGGGCCGACGCCGAAGACGATGTCGAACTGCTCGATGGCGTCGAGGTATTTGCGCTGGTTGACGCTCTTCGGGTTGACGCGCCGCCGCGTGGCCTGCTTCTGGCCACCCTTGAGGAAATAGTCGCGCAAATCAACGGTGTCGTTGTCGGCGACCAGCTGCGCGGCGGTCTTCACATCGCCGTTCGCCAGCTGGTAGCCCTCGTCCATCAACGCCTTGAGCTGGGTGAAGAGCTGTTCGGCGCGGCGTTCGGCGGCCGGGTCGCCGTCCACAGTAACCTGCGACCCTTGCGTGCGGATGTGGACGTCGAGCAGCCCTTCTATGTGCTTGAGGTTGGCGTCGTGAGAGCCATAGATCGTCTCGATGCCCTCTTCGGGAAGCGAAATCCTCTTCATGCGGGATTCATATCTTCAGGTGCAGCTCTTTGAGCTGCTTGGCATCGACAGGCGATGGCGCGCCGGCCATCAGGTCGATCGCGGCGGCGGTCTTCGGGAACGCCATCACCTCGCGGATCGAGCTCTCCCCCGCCAGGATGGCGACCATCCGGTCGAGGCCGAGGGCAATTCCCCCGTGCGGCGGCGTGCCGTACTCGAGCGCTTCGAGAAAGAAGCCGAACCGGAGCTGCGCCTCCTCTTTGCTGATGTTGAGCAACGAAAAGATCTGGCTCTGCTGGGCCGAGTCATGGATTCGGATGCTGCCGCCGCCGATTTCGCTGCCGTTCAGCACGAGGTCGTACGCCTTCGCGCGCACCGCACCGGGTTCCTTCGCCAGGAGGGCGTGATCGTCATCGTGCGGCGACGTGAACGGATGGTGCATCGAGTTGTAGCGCTTCGCCTCCGGGTCCCACTCCAGCAAAGGAAAGTCCACGACCCAGAGGAAGGCATACTCATCATTGCCGAGGAGGCCCTTCTGCTTCGCAAGATTGAGGCGGAGCTGCCCGAGCATCTTCGACGTCGTGTCGGGCTCACCGGCCACCACGAACGCCAATTGCCCCTTCTCCGTGCCGGTGGCATCGAGCAACTGGCGCACCGTCTCCTCGCCCACCGCTTTCGGGAACGACGAGGTCATCGTGCCGTCATCCGCGCGTCGCGCCCAGAGCAGATGCCGTCCTTGCGCCTTCTCCTGGTTGACGATGCCGTCGACCGCGCTGCGGGAGTAGCTGGCCGCGTCCGGGACCACGATCGCGCGTACCGTCCCACCCTCCGCGACGATACTTTTGAACACGCCGAACGACGACTCCCGAAACAGCTCGCGAACGTCCTGGATCGGCATCCCGGGCCGAAGGTCCGGCTTGTCCGATCCGTAGACCGCCATCGCTTCGGCGTACGGCATCCGCTGAAACGGTGTCGTGATCTTCTTGCCGATGACCGCGAACACCTCGCGCATGAGCGGCTCGATGATGCCGAAGATCGTCTCGGGCCGGGCGAAGGACATCTCGACGTCGATTTGCGTGAACTCGGGCTGGCGGTCGGCGCGCAGGTCTTCGTCGCGGAAGCAGCGGCAGATCTGGACGTAGCGGTCCATGCCCCCGACCATCAGGATCTGCTTGAAGAGCTGCGGAGACTGCGGCAGCGCGAAAAACTCCCCGGGATGGACGCGGCTCGGCACGAGATAGTCACGCGCGCCTTCGGGCGTCGACTTGGTGAGAATCGGCGTTTCGATCTCCCAGAAACCATTCGCGTCGAAGTAGTTCCGCACCACGGTCATCACCCGGTGACGCAGGCCGATGTTGGCCTGCAGCCGCGGACGCCGCAGGTCGAGATAGCGGTACTTCAAGCGCACGTCTTCGGACACCTGCGCATCGTCGGTAATCGAGAACGGCGGCGTCTTCGCTTCGTTCAGCAGCGTCAGCTTGCGGACGACGACCTCGACCTCGCCCGTCTCGAGCTTCGGATTGACGGTCTCCGCGGAGCGGCGCTGCACGCGGCCTTCGACGCCAATCACGTACTCAGACCTGAGGCGCTTGCCCTTCGCCATCAGCGCCTCGTCGTCGTTGCCGAAGACAATTTGCGTGACGCCGGCGCGGTCGCGGACATCGACGAACAGCAGCCCGCCAAGGTCGCGCACGCGGTGCACCCAACCCAGCAGCACCACGTCCGCCCCGACGTCGTCGGGACGCAGCGCGCCGCAGGTATGCGTGCGTGTCAAATCACCAAGTTGCTCAGCCACGTTTTCCAGTACCTGTAGAGCGCGGGCTTCAGCCTGCGCGTAGAGCGCGGGCTTCAGCCCGCGCGTTGTTTCAATGCGGCCACGATGGCCGCGCCCGCCGCGGCCTGCGAATATGTGTCCTGCGCCTGCGTTGCCAGGTTCTTGATGGTGAGGGAGCCGTCCCTCAGCTCGTTTTCGCCGAGCATCGCGACAAATGGAATGCCGCGGGAATCAGCGTACTTGATCTGCTTCCCAATCTTGTCGGCATCCGGGTAGACAAACACGCGAAGCCCCTGGCCCCGGAGCCGGCCGGCCACGCGCATCGCCTCGCCCAGTCCCGCCGCATCAAACGCCGCGATCATGACGTCGGCGGGGCTCAACGCGAGCGACGGGGGAAACATGTTCCGCTCCGCCATGACCACCAGAATGCGCTCCAGCCCGAGCGAAAATCCGCAGGCCGGGATGTTCTGGCCGAGGAACATGCCCACCAGGTTGTCATACCGGCCGCCACCACCGAGGCTGCCGGCCAGGTCGGCGACGTTCACCTCCATGATCGCACCGGTGTAGTACGACAGGCCACGGGCCAGGCTGAGATCGATCTGGATCTTGCCCTCGGCGCGGCTGCCGGTCGTCAGGTGCATGATCTGGCGCAGATTCTCGAAGGCCGCCACACCCGCCTCGTCGCCTCCCGTGAACCCGGCAGCGTCGGTACCGCCAAGCGAATCGAGGAGCCTGGTCGCCGAGTCCGCGCCGATGCCGCGCTCCTCCATCTCGGCCCTGACCTTGTCAGGGCCGATCTTGTCCAGCTTGTCGACCGCGACGAGCGCTGTCGCATGCAGGGCTTCGGGAATGCCCACGGCATTCAACATCGACGTCAGGAGCTGCCGATGATTGAGCCGAATCACAAAGTCGTTGAATCCGAGCTCGGTCAACGCCTCCGCGACCGCCGCACAGACCTCGGCTTCGATCACCGGCGAGGTCGAGCCCATCGAATCGACGTCGCACTGATAGAACTCGCGAAAGCGGCCGCGGCCCGGACGATCGGCGCGCCACACCGGTTGAATCTGGTAGCGCTTGAAGAGGCGCGGCAGCTTCGACTGGTACTCGGCAATCACGCGCGCCATCGGCACCGTGAGGTCGTAGCGCAGCGCCAGGTCGGCCTGCCCACTCGCCTCGTGCTCGCCGCGCTTGAGGATCTTGAATATGAGCTTGTTGCCTTCGTCGCCATACTTGCCGAGCAGCGTCTCGATGTTCTCGACGGAAGGCGTCTCGAGCGGCTCGAAGCCGTATCGCTGGTAGACGTTCTTGATGATGCCGATGACGTACTCGCGACGCCGCACGTCTTCCGGCAGGAAGTCCCGCATCCCGCTCGCGGGTTTTGTCGATTGCATATCTAGTGGGGCGTTCGGACTGATTGGGTACTACTCACAACAAGCCTATGCGCGCGAGCTTCCGGCCGCGACAACGGAGCGGCCGGTTGATGATTCGAAAGACACACCATGAGTGCTACGCGGGCGTGCTCTCGGCCTGGAAATCGAGGCGGTAGCGCACGTAGTTGTCGGCGTACCACTTGATCGACGCGTCTTCGTCCGGTGTCAGCGGCCGTTTCACCTTCGCCGGCATCCCCATCACCATCGACCCGGGCGGAATCCGCATGCCTTCCGGCACGAGTGCGCCAGCCGCGATGATCGACCCGGTCCCGA
>CAMCNL010000230.1 GCA_945876205.1 Candidatus Sulfopaludibacter sp. SbA3 | reverse complement strand
CATCGAGCGGCGCGTCGATTTCGTCCAGCAGGCAGAACGGGCTCGGCTTGTAGCGGAAGATGGCGAACATCAGGGCGATCGCGGTGAGCGCCTTTTCGCCGCCTGACAGCAGCTGCACGCTCTGCAGGCGCTTGCCGGGGGGCGAGGCAACGATGTCGATGCCGCTTTCGAGCGGATCGTTCTCGTCGATCAGCGTCAAGCCTGCGCGGCCGCCGCCGAAGAGGGTGCTGAAGGTCACCTGGAAGTTCTGCTGGATCGCGGCGAAGGCCTCGTTGAAGCGCACTTTCGAGGTCTCGTCGATCCGCTTGATCGCCTCCGCGGTCTGGGCGATCGAGTCGGTGAGATCCTTGCGCTGCGTCGTCAGGAAGACATGACGTGTCTCGAGCTCGTCGTACTGCTCGATGGCCATCATGTTGACCGGCCCGAGGCGGTCGATCTTCGCCTTGAGCGCGACGATGGCTTCTTCCGCGGTCCTCGACGCAGGAGGCGCCGCCGCCACACTGATCGCCGGCGCTTCGCCCTCCTCGGCGTCGGGGTCCGGTTCCTCGGCGCTGATTGCCGCGGCGTCAGGCGTCGTTTCGCCGGCCTGCTCCATCCGCTCCACTTCGACGAGCACTTCGTCGAGCGAACACTGGGTCGCGTCCGAGCACGTCTGCGCCAGATGCGTGAGATCGCTCTGCGCGGTCGCGCGGGCGAGCTCGAATTCGCCGGCTTCGCCGCGAATCGAGTCGACGACCTGCCGCGCATCGCGGATGACCACGTCCTGCGCTTCGACCTTCAACCGCAGCTCCGTTGCGGTCTCGTCGGCGGCGCGAAGTTCCTCGCGCTTTGCCACCAGCGTCTGGATGTCATCGTCCAGCGTGCGCTCGCCTTCCGCGATCGCCTGCAGCAGCACCTCGCGCCGTGCGTACGCCTGCTCGAGCTCGGCGGCGCGCGCCTCGATGCGATGCTCGAGCTCCCGGGCGCCTTCCTCGAGCCGCAGCACTTCAGCCGCCAGCGCCGACGTGCGCTCGAGCAGCGCCGCGTGCGCCGCCCTGGCCTCGGCCGCCTTGGCGCTGAGGGTTTCGACGGTCTCGCGGGCCGCCATGAGGCTCCTCTGCGCGTCGGACAACTTCTCTTCGGCCTGGCGCTGCTCCTCGAGCAGACGCGTCACGGACTCCTGGGCCTCGACCAGGCGCGAGTCGAGCATCGAGCGCTCGTCTTCGGCGGTGCGCCGCTCGAGCGCGATGGTCTCGCCCTTGCGCGCGAGCCGAGCCGCGTCGTCGCCAGCGCGGGCCATCTGGGCCGTGTGCGCGACGATCGCCATCTCCTGCCGGTGCTGCTCCGCGTGCAGCCCCGCAATCGCCGTCGTGGCCTGGGCGATGGCGAGCTCCAGGCGAGCGGCCTCTTCCGTCACGCGCGCCAGGCCCTCGCGATCCACGGAAACGCGCTCTCGCAGTTCCTTGATCTCGCGCTTGGTCGCGAGGATGCCGCGTGACTCGACCTTTGCCCCGCCTGACACCAGGTGAGGACCGCGGAAGACGTCGCCGTCGAGCGTGGCCACCGGCGCCGACGTCTGTCGCGACATGGTGACGGCGTGCTCGAAGCTGTCGGCCACGTAGGCCTCGGGGACGACCTTCTGAATCGTCGCCGCGTGGGGGCCAAGGATGCGCAGCACATCCGACACCGGGACGATGCCGGGCATGCGCAGCGACTCACTCGGGTGGTAACCATTCGATCCGGGATCGACAACGACGAAGCCGCAGCGGCCGGCGTCGTGCTCACGCACCAGCGACAAGCCCGCGGCCGCCTGGTCGTGGCGCTCGACGATGACGTGCTGCAGGAGCTCACCGAGGCAGGCCTCGACGGCGCGCTCGTAGCGGCTGTCGACGTCCAGATAGTCCGCGACCGCGCCCTGCTGCCCGACCCGGCCATTGGCCTGAACGAGCACCATGCGCGCCGCATCGCCAAATTCGCCGCGGCTGACCTCGAGCTCCTCGAGCGAGGCAAGCCGCGCTTCAACCGCCGCCAGCTCCTGCTCGCGCGACCTGACGGCGCGCGCCAGGGCCTCGTGCTCGTTACGGGCGGTACCCAGCTCCGATTCCCGTGCGGCGCGATCGAGCTTCAGCGCATCGAGCGCGGCATGCGCGCGCGCGAGCGATTCTTCGGCGGAGCGGCGCTCGGTCTCGACGTTCTCGACCTCGCGGCGCAGATCGTCCTGCTCGACCTCGAGCTTGCCGAGCGTCTCATTGACGCGCTCGCGCTGCGCGGACGCGTGCTCCATGGCGTGCCGGAGCGCGGTGGCCGAGTTGAGCGCGGAAAATACCGACCCGCGGGCCGCTTCGACGTCGCCCTCGAGCCCTTCGATCTGCTGCTGCGCGCGGACGTGGGCCTCGCTGGCGTCCGTCAGGATGCCCGCAGCCTCGTCGCGTGCGCGCTCGGCCTCGACCGCGGCTTCCCGCCGCGACTCGAGCGCGATCCGCGCCGGCTCACGCCGCGCCTCGAGATCGTGGATCTCGTCCTTGATCTCGTTGGCGCGCGAGGCGAGGGTCTCGGTCTGATGACGGTTGAATTCCTGCTGCTGCTGCCGGCGGTTGATGTCGAGCTCGCGGGTGTGCGCGTCCTCGCGAATCTGCGAGGCGAGGTGATCCGATTCCGTCTGCTCGATGCGCAGCCGCGACAGGTCCGACTCAACTTCGGCGAGTCGTGCGGCGGCGGCCGTCTCGCGCTCGCGCGCGTCGGCCAGGCGAAGAATCGCCACTTCGATGTAATGAGCGAGCTCGCGGTAGCGGCGTGCGAACAGCACCTTCTCCCAACGCCGCAGCTCGTCGCGCAGCCGCTTGTAGCGGCGCGCCTTGGCGGCCTGCCGCTTGAGGGTACCGAGCTGCTTTTCGACCTCGAAGACGATGTCGTCGACGCGCGTGAGGTTCTGCTGCGCGGCCTCGAGCTTGAGCTCGGCGGAGCGGCGGCGGGACTTGTACTTGGTGATGCCGGCCGCTTCCTCGATCAACTGGCGGCGATCGGCGGGCCGCGAGCTGAGAATCATGCCGATCTTGCCCTGCTCGATGATCGCGTAGGCCTTGGCGCCGAGCCCCGTGTCCATCAGCAGCTCGTGGACATCGCGCAGGCGGCAGACCTCGCCGTCGATCAGGTATTCGCTCTCGCCGGACCGATACAGCCGCCGGGTCACCTCGACATCGCGCGTCAACTCCTGCGCGAGCCGGATGACCTCGATGGGGGTCGCCTCGGTCAGGCCCTCGGAGACCGCGTGGCCATCCCCGTGGCCGTTCCCGTTGCCGTTCCCGTGACCATTGCTGTGGCCGTTACCGTTTCCATGGCCATTGCCGTTGGGCGGATGGAACTCGGCCAGCTCCTCCGGCACCGCGTGACCCTCCGGCCGTGGAGGCAAGGCGAGACCGGTGAGCCTCAAGCGGACTTCGGCGGTCGCCCCTGGCTTGCGGGCGTCGCTGCCGTTGAAGATCACGTCCTCCATCTTCTCGCCGCGGAGGCTCTTGGCGCTTTGCTCGCCAAGCACCCAGGTGATGGCGTCGGCGACGTTGCTCTTGCCGCACCCGTTGGGGCCGACAATGGCGGTCACGCCGTGGTCAAAGGCCAGCTCCGAGCGATCGGAGAAGGACTTGAAACCTGCTATTTCGATACGTTCAAGGCGCATAAATGGGGCAGTCCAGGCTGTTGCGTCCGGGGGTCGACGCGGGGTCGACGCAATCTAACAATGTCTAGCCCTTGTGGCAAGGGCAAACTGGAGCTGCGGGTCGGCTTTCGAGACGTTCTTCCGTGCGGCTTCGACGCCGAACAGGTCGAGGTCGATCTCGTAGCGGACCATCGCGCGGATGAACGGCAGGTCCTGCTGCCAGGCTGCCTCGTCGATCTTGATCTTCGACGTCTGCACGAGATCCCTGAACTCGGCCACCATCGCATCGGTCACCTGGAAATCGGCCGCGAGCTCACGGGGCATGGTGGTCGTGCTGGCCGCGATCCGCGTATCGCCTTTCCTCGTGAACTTTTGCGCATAGGCGTCGAACAGATTGCGCGCGTAGAGCGTGCGGCTGAAGCGGTTCGGGCTGAAACCATTCACCGGGCCGTCGAAACGCCGGTCCGGCTCGACGCCGCCGCCGCTGTAGACCTTGCGCCCGCCATCGGTAAACTTCAGATCGTCAGTCTTGTGCGCCTTGTTGGGATCCTGTTCGCGCAGCGTGTAGGTCAGGTACTCGTCGAACGTGCCGTCCCAGGCACGCTGAATGAGCCGTCCGCTCGGCGTGTAGTACCGGGCCGTCGTCACGGCGACGCCGGCGCCCTGGCTCACGCGATACACCGACTGCACGAGCGCCTTGCCGAAGGTCGTTTCGCCGACGATGAGCGAGCGGTCGTGATCCTGGAGGGCACCGGAGACGATCTCCGACGCGCTGGCGCTGTTGCGATTCACCAGCGTAATCATCGGGACATCGAGGTAGTCGCTCTGTTCGGTGGCGCGGTAATCCTGATCGGAGTTCGGCACGCGGCCGCGCGTGTAGACGATCAGATCGCCCTTCGGGAGGAAGCGGTTCGCCACGCGGATCGCCTGGTCGAGTGCGCCACCGGGGTTGCCGCGCAGGTCGAAGATCAGCCGGCGCATGCCCTTGCCCTTGAGATCCTTGAGCGCCTTGCCGAGCTCCGAATCGGTGTTCTCGCCGAAATCCTGCACATGGACGTAGGCGGTCGTGCCGTCGAGCATGAACGCCGACGGGACCGTCGGAATGTGGATCTCATCGCGGACGACTTGCAGGTCGATCAGCTTCTCGTAGCCGACCCGGCGGATCGAGATCCCCACCGGTGTGCCACGCGCACCGCGGAGCTTCTTCACGGCCTGGTCGCTCGTCCAGCCCTTGGTGTCCTCGCCCTCGATCTTGGCGATGACGTCGCCGCGGCGAAGGCCCTTCTGGTAGGCGGGCGAACCCTCGAAGAGCGCGGCCACGGTGATTCCGCCGTCGATCACCTGGATGGAAATGCCGAGGCCGTAGTACCGGCCCTCCTGCCGCTCGCGCATCTGCGCGTAGCTGCGGGGGTCCATGAAGCTCGAGTGGGGATCGAGGGTCTGCAGCATGCCGCTGATGGCGCCGTAGACGAGGCGGTCGGACTCGACCTCGCCGACCCAGTTGGCCTCAACCGCGCTGAGCGCGGCGGTAAAAACCTTGTACTGTTCGGGAATCTGGTCCTGCGCGACCAGCGCACTCCGGCCGTAGAAACCGCCCAAAAGGGCGCAGAAGACGATGGCGAACACCGCCGCGGACAGAGAGCGGTACGTGCGCATATATCTAGTGACTATAAACCGTTAATTTGACGCCGTCCAGATCCCATTTCTATAATCTAATGAATCACTTAAGGGAATTTCCCCCGGCTCGTGAATACCGGCCCGCCGGCCGGCTGGAGCAGTAGTTATGTTTGGTTCCATCGGCATGCCCGAGTTGGTCATCATCCTGGTGATCGCGCTGATCATCTTCGGGCCGAGGAAGCTCCCGGAGCTGGGCCGGTCACTCGGCAAGAGCATCGGCGAATTCAAGAAGGCCTCGAACGAGCTGCGAAGCACGCTCGAGGAAGAAATCCGGATCGAGGAGACCCGCGACAGCCGCGCCGCGATGAGGGCCGAGCAGGACACCGCCATCGCCGCCGCATCGACGCCGCCCGCCGCCCCGGCGCCGGTCACCCCTGCGCCGCCCGTCGACGAGACGGTCACCCGTACGACCGGCCACACAGCGTAGGGTCTGCATGGCCCTCGTGCCGTTTCCACACAAGGCACCTTCGCCGGTTCCTGACGACGACCTGCTCGACCGCGACGACGTCGACGGCCTCGATGACGATGCGGCCGGAAAGATGTCGTTCCTCGATCACCTGGATGAACTTCGCAAGCGAATCATCTGGGCGGTCGTCGCCGTGTTCGTCGGCGTGATCATCGCGTTCTTCTTCATCGGCGACATCTTCAACTTCATCATGAAGCCGCTGCAGGCGATGCTGCCGCCGGGCGGAACGCTGATCTACACCGACCCGAGCGAAGCGTTCATGCTGAACATCAAGATCGCGCTGATCGCGGGGCTGATCCTCGCGTCGCCGGCGGTCTTCGCGCAGCTCTGGCTGTTCATCGCGCCGGGGCTGTACTCGCACGAGAAGAAGTGGGCGATTCCCTTCATCGTCCTGTCATCGCTCGGGTTCGTGGGCGGCGCGGCGTTCTCGCACTACATCGTGTTTCCGCTGACGTGGCGCTTCTTCGCCAGCTTCACGAGCGACGTGCTGACGTTCATGCCGCGGGTCGAGCCGGCCTTCTCGGTCTACCTGCGGATGATCCTCGCCTTCGGCGTCGTCTTCCAGATGCCGACGCTGGTGCTGTTTCTCGCCCGCATGGGCGTGCTGACCGCGCGCTTCATGATCAAGAACTTCAAATACGCCGTGCTGCTGATCATCATCATCTCGGCGGTCGTCACGCCCGATGGCGGCGGCGTGTCGCTGGTGGCGATGTCGGTGCCGCTGGTGTTCCTCTACATTTTCAGCATCCTCCTCGCCTGGGCGTTCGGCAAGAAGAAGCGCGTCGGGAACGAGGCCGTCTGATCCGATCGTCGCGACCGTCCGACGTCAAACAACTCGCCGCAGCGCTGCTCGATGGCCACGCCGATCGCCGCGACGCCGCCGTCGCGCGGCTTCGCATTGTCGGCGCTCGCGCCATTCCCCACCTCGAGACGCTCGTCAGGTCGGAGGCCCCGTCCGAGGCGCGCGCGGCGGCGCTCACGGCGCTCGAAGGAAGCCAGGAGACCCGGGCCGCGGACCTGGCGCTCGGCGCACTGGACGACCGTGAT
>CAMCNL010000229.1 GCA_945876205.1 Candidatus Sulfopaludibacter sp. SbA3 | reverse complement strand
ATCGCCGTGTGCGCCGCGGCGACGGCATCGCGGCTGTTGCCGGTGAGATGCAGGACGAAGGCGAGCGTGCTCCATGGGTCGCCTGAGGACGGATCGAGGCGGCACGCCTCGCGCGCGTGATGCTCGGCCTGCTGCAGGATGACCGGATCGCGCGCGCCATCGAACTTCGCCGACTCGAACAGCATGACCGAGGCGTTGGCGATGCCGACGTGGGCCGACACCAGATCGGGGGAGACGCCAAGCGCCTGCTCGAACGCATCGCGCGCACGCAGCACGGCGTCACGGTCCAGCGTCTCGAGCGCCGCGCGTCCGTCGACGAAAGCGCGATGCGGATAGAGCACGGCATCGAAGGCGACGCTGGATGTCCGCGCCCGCGCGCGTTCAACGGGCGCGACAAACCGGTATCCACGACGAACCGCCGTCTCGATATACGGAATGCCGCTCGGCTGCGTGCCGAGCGCATTGCGCAGGCCGGTGATCGCCTGGACGATGCTGTTGTCGGTGACGGCGACGTCCTGCCAGGCGTTTTCGAAAATATCCTGCTTGACGACGACCTGGCCGGGGACTGTCAGGATTTTTGTGTGTGGGGCGTAGCATGAGGAGCCAGCTATGTCCCCACGACGCAAACGGGCCAGCGACGACCCTGCCCTGAAACCCGTCCCGGCCGAGGTGCTCGACGCGTTCGCCGACGACGGGGTATTGACCGCCGGCGACATCGACGCGGCGATGCGGCGCTTCAAAAAGGCGCTGATTGAGCGGGCCCTGGGCGCGGAGCTCACCCATCATCTCGGCTATCCGCCCGGCGCGACCAAACCCGAGGACGCGCGCAATCACCGCAACGGCAGCACCAGCAAGACGGTGCTGACCGACGACGGGACGGTGGCGATCGACGTCCCGCGCGACCGCGAGGGCTCGTTCGAGCCGGTGTTGATTCCGAAGCACGAGCGCCGGTTCACGGGCTTCGACGACAAGATCCTCGCGCTCTACGCGCGCGGGCTGACGGTCCGTGAGATCCAGGCCTTCCTGGCCGAGATGTATGCCGTGGAGGTCTCGCCGGATCTGATCAGCACGGTCACCGACGCCGTCCTCAGTGAGGTCTCCGCGTGGCAAGCGCGGCCGCTCGAGCACGTCTACGCCGTGGTCTTTTTCGACGCGTTGCGGGTCAAGATCCGCGACGAAGGGGTCGTGCGCAGCAAAGCCGTGTATCTCGCGCTCGGGGTGCTGGCCGACGGCCGACGCGACATCCTGGGGTTATGGATCGAGCAGACCGAGGGCGCGAAATTCTGGATGAAGGTGTTTACCGACCTGCGGGCGCGGGGCTGCGAGGACATCCTCATCGCCGTGACCGATGGCCTGAAAGGCATGCCGGAGGCGCTCGAGGCGATCTTCCCGCAGACGACGCTGCAGACCTGCATCGTCCATTTGATTCGGCAGAGCCTCGCGTACGCCAGCTTTCGTGATCGCCACGGGCTGGCGGCCGCGCTCAAAAGCATCTACACGGCGCCGACGGAGGACGCTGCGCGCGCGGCGCTGGAGGGCTTCGAAGCGAGCTCGCTCGGCCAACGGTTTCCGACGGTCAGCGCCGCCTGGCGCCGGGCCTGGACGCATGTGATCCCGTTCTTCGCCTTCCCGCCGACCATTCGCCGTGTGCTGTATACGACCAATGTGCTCGAAAACGTCCACCGCCAGCTGCGCAAGATCATCAAGACGCGCGGCCTGTTTCCCAGTGATGAGGCCGCGACCAAGCTGCTCTGGCTCGTGCTCCGCAACATCACCCTACAATGGACCAAGCCCGGGAAGGCGTGGGCCGAGGCGATGAACCACTTCGTCATTCTCTATGGCGACCGATTTACCCGTGACGCCTAATCAGCCAATCGGCCTCATACACAAAATTCCTGACACCCCCCCTGGCCGGCGCGTGAGACGAGCAGGAGCGGGACATCGAGGGTCCGGTCGGGCAGAAATACGGTCTCGGCGCCGCGATGCAGCACCCGGCGCGAGGAATCGAGCTCGAATGGCCCGAAACGATAGACCGAGCCGTCGGTAGCCACGTCGAATGGCGGGATTATGCAGTCGGATGGCGCGATTGCGCCGCCCGATGGCCGCTGATCACCTCGAATGGCGAAAAACCCGTGCAAGATGACCGCGGTGCCGGTCGAATGGAAATCTGATCGGGTCGAATGACCTGTGTACGCGCACGATAATGACCACGACCATGGTTGTGGCCGGCACCTGGCCGTTGTGGTGGTGGTTTACCTCAAGGGGGTCAGGCCTCGCGTCAGGAGGCCGCATCGGCGAGCGCACGTCCCAGGAGGTCCGCTACTCCCAGCGACGCGGCCCAGTGGTGAAGATATGCACGGTCGACATCCGGAGTGACCTTGAGGACACCGACGATGTCCCACCACTGCCGCTCAGACGTCTCTCCGCCCAACTGGAACCATTCGAGCTTCGCCAGCACGGTGTCCTCCGGAGAGGCGACCGGAAACCGTGGTGCGTCAGGGGCGTCGTCGATCACCTGATCGCGCGCACGCGCGGCGGCCTCGCGATCGAACGGTCGTCCTTTTGACACGAACACGTCGATCTTGAACATCGTGGACAAGTGAATGAAGTTGCACGACGACCGCAGCGATACGGCGGAGCGGAGACGTTCCACCGGGATGTAGTACGCGTCCGCGAGTCGAGCGGTCAGGGCATCCACGTGCTGTGGATCGAGCAGGGCCACGACGTCGGCGTTGAGGCTGGCGCGGGCGATGCCATGCGCCGAGCTGGCCACCGAGCCCCCCAGGTAGTAGCGCACGCCGAGGGCATCGAAGGCGTCGGCGATGGGTCGGAGGGCCAGGACCAGGCTGGAATCGGTCATGCTCCAGGCCCGCGCGCACGGTCGCGGCGATCCAGGTCCGCTCGAAGGCCGGCGGCCACATCCGCGCCATAGTGCACCTCGACGAATCGCAGGTCCAGCTCCCGAGGCGACGCGTGTGGTTGCGCGCGCGCCAGCGCCCGCCGCGCGGCCCCAATCACCGTCGCGGACAACGACAGCGCGAGGTGCAGGCGGCGCGCCACGGGTGCCGCGCGCAGCAGGTCCACCTGGACGCGCTCGGCGTCAGCGTCGGTGTCGGCGGGTCTGGCAGGAATCCGCATCCGGTGGCTCGATCGATGGTACACGAACAAGCCGATGTGACGGCACCGAGACGCGCGGCGAAGTCGAAGTGGATGCGGGGCAGTCGCGGGGCAATCAGGTGAAGCGCGTCTGGCTCGAGCCTGAGGTGTCCATTCATCCCGCGGTCGCCGAGGCGTTTCGCACGTTCGACGCGGTGATCATCGGCCCGGGGAGCTTTTTCACCAGCCTCATGCCGCCGCGGCTCGTGCGCGGCGTCAAAGAAGCGCTCGGCGCTACGCGGTCGAGCATAAGCAGCCGCTGGAGTTGGGCGAGCTCGAGCCCGAAACCGAGCCCGTGCTCGCCCGTTTGTGGTGCACGGAGATCGCGCGCCACGATCGCCGCCCGGCGTTCGCCGCGTGGACCGCTCTCAGTCAGCGGCTGCTGCAGCGCGAGTCAGACCTGCAGCAGGTCACGAGCTAAGAAGAAACTGCTGGGATCAGCTGGTTGTTCAGGCGGCTTTCACCTCCACTTCGACGCCGAGGTCGCGCAGGCGTGTGAGGAGCCGGTTGGTCAAGCGGGCCTTGTCATGGTGTGCGAAGTACTGGTCGCCGAGATCATGGAATTCCGTGCCGTCGCGCAGCATGTAGTAGACGTCGGTCAGCATGGAGGCCGCCACGGCGACGATCGCCTTCTTGGGGCCGCGCCGGCTCTTCAACCGCAGGAATTGCGCTTGGAAGTAGCTCTGCTTCTTGCGCGCGGCCGGCCAGGCGACTTGCACGAGCGTGGTTTTCAGCCACGGCGCGCCCTGCCGCGTGCGCGTGGACCGGCGCTTGCCGGCGCTTTCATCCAATCGCGGGCACAAACCGGCCCACGAGAGCAGATGCCCAGCGCTCGGAAACTTCGACATGTCGTCGCCGATTTCGGCCACGATCACCGCGGCGGCGGTTTCACTGACGCCCGGCATCGTCGTCAAGAGACTGACCGCGGCTCGAAAAGGGACGAGCGCCTCGCGAATCCGCGCTTCAACGTCGGCGACGGCCGTGTCGAGCGCCGCGATCTGCGTCAGATGCAGCTGGAGCATGAAGCGATGATGAGCGGTCACCCGACCGTGCAGCGCCTCCGTCAGCTTCACATTCGCGTCTTCGAGGGTCTTCTGAATGCGCTGCATGTGACGCGCGCGCTCGCACACGAACTGCTAGCGCGTGCGGGTGAGGTCGCGCAGTGCCTGGATCGGCGCTGGAGGGACGAAGCTACTGCGGATCAGCCCGAGCGCCAGCAGATCAGCGATCCATGTCGCGTCGTTCTTGTCGCTCTTGCGCCCAGGGATGTTCCGAATGTGCATCGCGTTGGCGAGGACGAGCAGTCCTCGGGTATTCGTCGACACCGTGCGATGTTCGTAGGTGACCGTCGCGCCCGACGCGATGCGCACACAGGCGACGACCGTCTTCGCGTGCACATCCAACCCCGCACAGCGCGGATACAGGACTTCCATCAGCCGCCTCCCCTCGTTGAGCGGCACGAGCGTGGAGTCCCCGGATGCGGAATCTAAGAGGTGCGCTCTCCGGCGACATGCCGGCGTCGCAATACGGGGTGCTCGCGGGACTCCGGGTCACACTAAATTACGGGCTTGTCGCACCAATGAACAGCCGACCTCTGTGCACGCGCCGCCGCGACACTGTAGCCCGTTTCATGACCACGTGGGCCGGTCGCAGACCGGTGAGGCACTAAATTAGGTCAACGCTTCGGCGGCACAGCCCTTTTCTTGGCCTGCTGCGCCTTCGCCGGCCTCTTCTTCGCGCCACCACCAGAACCTCCGCCTCCGTCGACGATTAAATCGGGATCCGAACGGTTCCCTTTCTTTGCGCCTTTCCCCTTCGTCGTAACCGTGTACTTGAATTTCTGCTTTCCGATGCCAACGAATGTCGTCGTTCCACCGACTACGTAGTCGCTTCTTTTCAAGGAGCCGCCCCAATCACTGAACGGGCAATCCTTCTTGAACTCGACTCGCACCTTGCGCGCCGCATCGTTGGGTAGCCAGGTCACCATGTCCCCTGATTTGACCTCTTCAGGATCCGTGGAGACCGAGCCGTCCTCGAACACGAGAATCCGTTTCTCTCCCATTCACTCTCCCTTTTTGCTGTTGGCTGCGGTTGATGTGGCCCTGTTGCGGAGTTGATCGATCCGGCTATCCCGCCTGAGCGCCGACAGCCCCGGCGAGCGCTCCACGTCTTTCCACTGATACCCAGCCGCGAGCGCGCGGCCGAGGTATTCGAAGGCTTTGTCCCGATTCTTGAGACTGCGCTCGTAGAGCACGCCGGCCTGAAACATCAGCCGCGCGTCGCCGGGGGCAAGCGACAGCGCCTTGTCCATCAAGGTACGGGCACGATCCGGCTGGCCGAGCTCCGCCACGTATTCGGCGAGCGCCATTGTGACAACCGCGTCCCTCGGGTTGACATCGAGGCGCCGTTGCGCGAGCGCGGACGCCCTGGAGTACGCCGTGCGCGCCTCATCCGGATGGTCGGACCAGTACAGCGCAGATCCCAGGTTCCCCCACACGACGTACTCGTCGTCGTCGAGCTTCACAGCCTGGCGAAATGCGTCGGCGGCGCGGCCGTAGTCCCCAAGGTCGAAGTAGTACAAAGTGCCCAGGTTGGATGCTGCCTGGTAGTTCGGTTGGATCGAGAGAGACTTCTGGTAGGCCGCGATAGCGTCCTGTTTGCGGCCCTGGACGTACAGCAGCGCGCCCAGGTTGCTGTAGCCTCGCCAGCTGTCGGGGTACAGCGTCACGACCTGCCGAAACATCCGCTCGGCGTCGGCGTAGCGGCGCTGCGAGTAGTAGAACTGGCCGAGGCGGCTGTAGCCGTTCCAGTAACGCGGGCGGACGCGAATCGCATCGAGGTACGTCTCCTCGGCGCGGTTGGCCAGGCCCAGGCGGTCGTACGCATTGGCCAGGCCGATGCGGGCGAGCTCGCTGTCGGGCTCTCGCGCGAGCGTGTGCTGGAACTCCTCGACCGCCTTCTCGTAGTCGCCGACGCCATTCGCGACCGTGCCAAGGCAGCGATGCGGCGCCGCTTCGCGCTCGTCCACGCCAAGCGCGCGTTCGCAGGCCTGCCGCGCCGTGTCGGCCCACTTCGCGTCGCGCGTCGCCTGGTACTTCCGCCAATACGTTTCCCCGAGGCCGGCGTACGACGAGGCATACTTCGGGTCGAGCTCGATTGCGTGCTCGAACAGCGCGGCCGCGGTATCGACGTTCTCGGGCTTGCTGTCGTCCTGCAGATACCCAAGGCCCTGGAGGTACAAGTCGCCGGCCTCTGGCGAGGTGCGGGGCGCCGAGAGGCTCGTGCGCTCGGTCTGGGTGAGCGTGACCTCGATCATCGTCAGCACCGCATCGAGGAGCCGATTCTGCAGCACGCTCCGATCGTCGCGCGCCACTCTGACATCTGATGTCCGGACGACCTGTTTCGACGCCGTATCGACGAGTTCGAGCCGCGCATGAAGGAACGTGCCCTCTTGAGACGCGACGCCGCGAAGGACGTGTGACGCCCCGAGCTCCACGCGCGCGTCGTCCGGTGTGCGAACGCGGCGCGCGGTCACATCGGCGGCCGGCGTGACGTGAACCTGCCGGCCCGCGGGCAAGGCACCCAGGCGTGTCGTGAGTGCCTCGGTGAGCCCGCTCCAATATGAGTGCTCCGCAGGGTCGGGGTCTCGCGACTCGATCGGCAGCAACGCC
>CAMCNL010000228.1 GCA_945876205.1 Candidatus Sulfopaludibacter sp. SbA3 | reverse complement strand
GTCGTCGCGCGACACGGGAGAGCGTGGCAGCTGCGACCCCTCGACTACTGCGTGATGGCCTACCTGGTGTCGCTCCTGCCGTCGTTTATGGTCACCGACGATGTGCGAGCGAGTGGCGTCGAGCTGGTCAAGCGGCTGTATCTTGCAGCCGTGTACGTGGTCTTTGCGATCTATTTCAGGTCGGAAGGATTCGTCAGCGCGTTCAAGGCCGTTGTGTACAGCGCCATGGTGCTGTGCTCGTTCGGTCTCGCCGTTATCGCCGCGTACTTCCTGGGAGGTGCATTCTCGCCCCAGATTGGCAGTCCAAATCCGATACCGTACGTAGGCAACGTCCTTCGGGTATGGCTGGTCACCGAATCTCCCTCCATGCTCGCGAGCTATTTGACGTTTGCGCTGCCGTTCCTGCTGGCGGCGCGGTTCGCCACACTCCTGGGCCGTGCGGTGTGGCTCGGGTCAGTGGGAGCGGCGGCGATCGTTGCGATGCTATCGTTCTCCCACGGCCTTGCCGGTTTCGTCGCAAGCGGCCTCATCACCGTCTGGCGGCGCGCTAGCGGACCTCGGGGGCATGCCCGCCGTGTGGCGGCCGCCGCGGCGTCGATGGTCCTCATACTCGTGCTTAATGCGATGTTGGTCGCCACCGTTCGCCGCGTTGACTGGTCGGCCGACTTTGACGGCTCGGTGCCCAGGTCCGCTGCTCCATATGAGTTCCAACAGGCTCAAGGAGCCCGGCGCCTGAACCTCCACGTGTCTTACAACCCGATGAGTTACTACCTACTGAAGGAAGTGGCGTGGCGGGCTTTTGTCGAGCGGCCTTGGACCGGGTTCGGATTGGACCGGTTTCATGCACTGACGGCCCAAGCCGCCGATGAAGGACGTATTCACGAGATTTATCGGTTCACCGACCCTCACTCGACTGCGTTCGGCGCGTTGGCCGAAACGGGTATTTTCGGCGCGGTGACCATCGTGGCGCTTTTCGTCGTCGCGGTCGTTCCGCTCCGCCGGTCGGAGGGGAGCCTTGCGAGTTGGTTCATTGTCGCAAGTCAGGCAGCGATCATCGGACTTGCGGTGAATAGCCTGAACACGGACATCATGAATTTCAGGTTCTTGTGGGTAGGACTGGCCGCCGTGCGGCACCGGGATTTAGTCTAGGGCGCGCGAAACAACATGCACGTGCCATCAGGCTCCAGACGTGGGGGTTCAGGTGGGCGCGGACGCGTGGCGACCAGCCTGAAAGGATCCAGGTACTCCTCATAGGTGGCCACGGAACGCTGGCGATTCAGAAAGCGGCGTCCGTCGTCATACTCGAGCGTTGCCTGGCTCGAGTCGGTTTTTTCAACTAGCAGAACGTAACCGGTCGGAGCCAGGGCGCGCAGGCGGGCGCACACCGCGCGCGAGTCCACATCTGTCAGATGCTGCAGCACGGTGAACGTCATGGCGAGATCGTAAGGTTGCGTCAGCGGAACATCGCGCAACTCACTCACTCTCTCAACGCGAACGGCGCTGGTAAACTCACCCTCCGCGTACGCCACAAGATGCGGCTCTCGCTCAAAGCCAACCACAACCGGCGCGAATTCCTGCAGTACCCACAACATGCGCCCATAGCCGCAGCCGACTTCACAGATCCGATGCAGCGGCGGCAGCTCCTGGAGCATCGCTCGAATCACCGTATGCTCGCGAAACGTTCGGGCGACAAGTTGCGGCTCCTCCGCTTCGGCGACCGCAAACGGCGTCCACACAAATCGCGCGTTGCGATCGGCGCGCTTGCCCCACAGGCGACGCCGGAGCTTCAGCGCCAGGCATTTTAGTAGATAGGATGTCGGCAGGCCGGACGCGTCGCGCCAGGTTCGTTCGATCGGCGACAGGTACTGCCATTCGCGTTCATTCATCTCAGTAGGAGTATCGCCGATAGCGGTGCGGAAGGGAGTACTCGACCGCCCGCGGTACGCACAGGGTCGGTTTGACTGGACAGGCGTTCGAGGCTTCCGTTACCGTACAGCCATGAAAAGCGCTCTTCGATTCGTTCCGCGCGCGGCGGCTGCAATTATTCTCGCGATGCTGGCCACGTCTCCATTGGATGGTCAGACACCACCTGGCGGTGGCAGGTTGATCCTGTCCGGTGACCTCACCTACTTCATGGGCATGGGCAAGCCGCTGAACTGTGTCATGAACAGCCGGTACAAGCGGGGCGAGCCAGTAGGTTTCCGGATGACCGCCATCAATCCGGCAACCGAAAAGCGCGACCGGCAGACGCAGTTGGTCGTGCACATCAACTACGGCGGCAAGACCATCGACTTGCCGATGAGCGATCACCAGAGCGAGCGGCAACCGCTGGCGGAGTTCTGGGTGGCGAAATGGATCGTGCCGGCTGATGCGCCGCCCGGGGTGGTTCGCTACTCCGTCACGGCGAAGGATCCGCAGGGCCGCACCGGCGAGTGGAAGCCGTTCGAGAACATGCTCTCGATGCTCACGATCGTCGAATAGCGCTCAGCGAAACAGGTAGCGCTGCGACTGCTGCCGGTCGCAGCCGAATCGCAGGAGCCGCTGTTGAGGAGCGTGGTCCCATTCCGTGCTCATCGTCAGCGGCTCCGTCAGATAGTCCGGATCCTCGATGACGGCGCTGACCAGGAGTCGCGTCTTGTCCTCGCTGAGCCGGTACCGCTCCACCACGTGCTTCCGCGGTCCGGACGGTAATTCGCGGGGCTCGCTGCCGCTGCCCAGATAGTTGCCGAGCGCGTGATCGGCGAACAGCGTCGAATCGACCACCAATGCGTCGCCCTCCCACCGCCCGATGGAATGGCCCTGGATGGTGCGCGGCCCGTCCTTCGGATGCTGACGCCCGTCCAGATACACCGTGCGATCGACGTTCAGGAATTCGCTTCGGATGACCACCCTGTCACTGCGAACCTCGACCTCGTTCAGGTAGGGAAGGCTCGCGAGAAACGATGATGTGTAGGGAACGCAATTGGTCACCGGGTTCGAGGCTTCGGTGAACGCCTTCAGTGCAGCCTGACCCTTTGCCGTAGGCTTCAGCGCGCTGATCCGCCGCTGCGTGAATCCGCGAAGACCGTTCCAGGTGCCGGCCACGCTGGTGGCACGCGCCACAGTGGCGGCGGCGGCCGCTCGAGGCGTCAGTACGGCGCCATTGCTGAGCGCGATCGACACGAGCAAGGCGTGATTGCGCTGGGCATTCCGGTCAGGATTCGCGCGCACGGTTGCGACCGATCCAACCGCCACCTGCTCCCGGCGCCAGCCGCTCCTGCTCAGAATCGGTACGGGATCGGTTTCGATCATCCATTCGGTCGGCGTGCCGGCCCCATTCACGCTCTCGATATAAATGTAGACATGCGGATTGGTCCAGTCGAGACGGCTGATACGGCCTTGAATGGTGATCTGGGAGCTCAGGTCGAACGCGGCGGGACTGTGATGAGCCGAGGCCGTTGCGCTGACGATGACCACCACCGCGACGACTGAACCGATTGTCCTCATGAGTGCCAAGGTTATAGCCTAATTTGGTGATCGTCGCGTCGCGCGTATGATCTGGGGCCTGAAGCGGTGAGGTCGTAAACGCGTCTGGAGGATGTCATGTCCAGGTCGATCAACGTGGTACTGGTGACGGCGCTGCTCCTGTTCGCCTACTCGGCACCCAGTTATGCGGATGCGGGGCTGCTGCGGACCGTTCAGGCGCTGGACGAGCCGCGTGGCTACTGCCTGGACATTCGGGGCGAAGGGCAGACGCTTCAGCTCGACGAGCCGTTGCAGGCCCACACCTGCAAGTACGGCGGACCGCTCGACGATCAGCGGTTCGAGCGCACGGCCGACGGCGCCATCCGCGCGGCCGCCTACGACCGCTGCCTTGCGGCCGTCTCGCTCACCGCCGGCGCGCAGCTTGGGGTGCGCCCCTGCGGCGCGGCGGCGACGCAGCGATGGTCAATGTCTTGGGGGCGTCTCAGTCCGCTGTCCAGGCCCGACCTCTGTGTGACCGTGACCGGCGAGAAAGGCCAGCCGGCCGGAACGCCGATATTGATCTCTCCCGTCTACCATCGGCGCGACGCGGTGCTGGATCGCTGTGACGCGGCGCGCGAGGCCAATCAGTCGTTCCGATGGTCGCTGCCGCAGGAGCGCGGCTCGAGCTCCGCGGAGATCACGCGACAGGGCATGCCGGCCGACGTCGCCTCGCAACTGATGGCGCTGAGGTCGGCGCCCGACACCAACGCACAGACCTACAAGGTGTATGCACCGCAACCGCGCGTCCACGAGGCCAGCGAGATCAAGGTTGCGCGGAACATCGCCTATGGCGCGCACGAGCGACAGCAGATCGACGTGCACACGGCGACCATGCGCCGCGCCCCGCGTCCGGTTCCCGTGGTCGTGGTGTTCCACGGTGGTGGACTGATTGGTGGCAGCCGCGCCAACACGACGACCGTGGCCGACTACTTTGCGAGCATCGGCTTTGTCGGCGTGAACGCCGGGTATCGTCTTGCGCCCGATTCCAAATGGCCTGATGGCGGGCGCGACGTTGGCGCGGTGGTCACCTGGCTTCACGACCACGTGGCCGAATACGGCGGCAATCCCGACCAGATCTTTCTCGTCGGCATCTCCACCGGCTCGCTGCACGCGGCGACGTTTGTGTTCAGGCCAGAGCTGCTGCCCGCCGGAACGCCGCGCGTCGCCGGAGCCATCCTGGCGTCAGGGCCGTACACCTTTGATTTTGCGGAGCCGATGAAAGGCGAACTGGCCTACTTCGGCGAAGACAAGTCGCGCTGGCCGCAGATGGTCGTGACCGGCAACGTCACGCGCGCGGATATTCCGGTGCTGCTCACCACCGCCGAATGGGACGAGGCTCGCTATTACGGTCCGGTCGCGCAGCTGTTCAGCGAGCTCATCGAGAAGCACCACGTCAGGCCGCGATACCGGCAGAGCCTCGGCCACAATCACGTGTCGCAGTTGTTGTCGATCGGCACCGTGGATACGAGCGTGTCGCGCGAGATCCTGGATTTCATCGACCGCGTGATCGGCCGCTAACACGATCCGTGGACCTCAGTACGGCACTGGGATCAGGCGCTCACCGCTGCGCATGTCCTTCTCGAGGAGCTCGAGGAGGGTACGTGCCATGGGTCCCGGCTTGCCGTCCCCAATCGTCTGCGTATCCCACTGGACGACGGACGCGACCTTGATCGAGCTGCCGAGGAGCAGCATCTCGCGAGCACTCTTCGCCTCTGCAGTCGGGATGTCACGAACCTCGACACCCTTGAGCACTCCCCGATCCCGCAGGGAACGCGCCAGCTCCAGCAGCCGAAGCGATGTGCACCCGGAGAGAATGTGGTCGAACTTCGGGTGCACCAGGACGTTGTCCGTGGTGACGAACGCCACATTCATGTTCGAGCTCTCGCCGACGTGACCGTCGGCATCGATGAACACGCCGTTATCGAAGCCTGCCTCCTTCGCCTCCATCTGCATGAGGACATTGGGCAGGTAGTTGGTCGCCTTGGTCATCGCATAGAGCGGCGCCTTGATCGGGTAGGTCGTGGTCATCACGCGCAGGCCTTCTGTGTACCAGCGCTCGGGATAGGAGAGGCCGCCGAAGATCATCACGAAGAAGCCAGGGTCCGCGCCGGCGGCCGGCGTGAGCTCCAGGCTTCCCGGCCCTGACGACAGCCAATAGCGAATCGAGCCGTCCCGCACACCGCTGGCGGCCGTCGTCCTGATGATGATGTCGCGGATGTCTTCACGCGAGGCGGGACGTCGAAGCTTCGATCGGTCGGCGGAGAGCAGAAAGCGATCGAGGTGTGCCTCGAGGTCGTAGATCTTTCCATCCACCACCGCGGCGGTGTCGAAGATGCCGTGTCCGCGATGCACCATGTGGTCATCGAACGGGATGACCATCAGCGCAGGGTCGGTCACCACCCCGCCCAACTGGCTCGAGTAAAACGCCGTGTACTTCACGGGCTGGCGCTCGCGCAGCGCTCTGAGCCGTGAGACGACGTCGTCGGCGTTCAGTATTTGGAAGATGGTGTTGGAGATGGTCATGGTCTATTCATACTCCGTGGCGCGACGCGAGGGTTACCGCTTCGTCGGGGCGCTGTCGGTCGGCGCACCGAGAAAGAAGTTCCGCCCGTCGGCAAATTTCACGCTTGTGCCGTTGGCCGTGGGCGTTCCATTCCTGGCGCGATATCCGTCGATGACCACCTCGATGCCGATCGGGAAATCAGCCTGCCGAAGACCTTTCCGCAGGAGGGAATTCGGACTGCCGGCCTCGATCGCCCAGTTGACCACCTTGCCGTCAGGTTGCGCGACATCGATGTACAGCCATCCATGAGGATTGACCCAGTCCATCTTCGTCAGCTTGCCTCGCAGCGTGATCGGCTGGGTCGCGTCGAATTCCGCAGAAAACGAATGATGCGCCACCACTGGCGCGGCGGAGAGGAGTGCGAGGGCGGCGACTCCGGCAAGAAGCTTCTTCATCTACCACCTCCAAATTGCGTCTTCACTGGACAGCTCACTTCAGGCGCGTGTACCTGATGGGGCCGGCGACCTTGATCTCGACGACGGCGGTCGCGACACCTTTCTCATCGACAATGAACTGGTAACCCAGTCCCACGCCTTCAAACAGCGTGTCGGATTGCGGCACCAGCGGCCGCATCTCGCCTCCGTCGACCGAGGCGGCGCCTACGACGCGCGCGATCAGTTGGGTCCCTGACAGCGTCACGTCGATGGTACGTTGGACGTTCGCATAGGTCCCTACGTAGACGCCGACGTAGCGCGCGAGTACGTCCGTCGCCACCGTGACCGCACGCCGTTCGGCATCCGACACGTTGCCCGACCAATGCTCGCTGCTGCGTTCGCAGATCGAC
>CAMCNL010000227.1 GCA_945876205.1 Candidatus Sulfopaludibacter sp. SbA3 | reverse complement strand
GCACGTCGACCGAGGCAATCAGCCGCAGCACGTCGGCGACACTGTGGACCGCGAGCGCTGACATCTGCTCCCGGGTGATGACCGTCAGCGTCCGGGTGACGCTCCCCAGTGCCACGGGTGACGCGGCGGCGGTGACGACAACGTCCTGGCGGAAAGAGTCTTGCGCCACGGCGAGACCGGGGACCAGTAGAGCGGCCAAGAGGAGCGACGTCGTTATCGGCTGAGACACGCGGATCACTTTAATACGACTTCCCCGTTATCATTCGTAAGGATGATTCACGGCGAAGCAGCAACCCCACCCGTCGACGTGCGATCCGTCGTCCATCGGCGGCGTTTCAAGTGGCGCGGCGCGGTGGGCGTCGTGCTGCTGACGCCCGCGGCCGTCGTCACGGTGCTCGCCGATCCGATGGTGACACCTGATACCTGGCTTGATATCTCGGTCGATGCACTGGCGTGGGTCGCCTTCATCGCCGGTGCGGGACTTCGCTTCTGGGCGACGCTGTATATCGGCGGACGCAAGAGCGACGTGGCGGTCACCGAAGGGCCCTACTCGCTCTGCCGCCATCCGCTCTACCTGGGAACGGTGCTCCTCGTCCTCTCGGGCGCGCTCTTCCTGAAGAGCATCGTCTTTGCCGGAGCGCTGGCGGTGCTGGCGATGGCCTATTTCATGTTCACGGTGCCCGCCGAGGAAGAATATCTGTCGGCTCGGCTGGGTGACTCGTACCGCGAGTACTGCAAGCGGGTCAATCGGCTGTGGCCGTCGATGCGGAACTTCCGGACGCCGTCGCGCATGACCGTGGACATCCACTCGCTGTATCTCGAGTGCGCCCGCGCGTCACGATGGATCTGGCTGCCACTGGTGGGCGAGATCATCGGGCACCTGCGCTCGGCGCCCTGGTGGCCCCGCCTTTTCAGCGTGCCGTAGATTCACGTCTGGCGTGATCAACCCCGGTCACGCTGGTTGCGGTACCGGGGCTGTAGTTCTTACCTCTTATTTTACGCCCGTCGTCGCGCGAACACTCGTGCCCAGTGCCTTCAGGAACGCCGTGGCTTGCGCCGGTGCGGCGATCGTCCCGCTGGCCACGACGTCGTACGGCGCGACGGAGACACCATAGGTATCCGCATTCGCGTCCTTGTCAGGCCGCAGCACTCCTCCGGAGACGTCGATCCCCGCGAAGAGGCCGCGCGAGCGCGAATAGGACAGGATCTGGGCATTGAGTCGCACGTCGGTCGCCGCTGCGCCCGTGCGGCCGACTGGACCTGCTGACACCGACGCGTCCGCCCCGAGCGTCACCTTGTCTTTGAGCATCTTGTCGATACCCTGCCGGTTCATGACGAGGAGAACGAGGTCGGCCTCCTGGCCGCCGATCTGAAATCCGAAGCTTCCCTTCGCCATTTCCATGAAGGCCGGCGCGCTCCAGCCAGTGGCGGTCCGGCAGCTCATCACGCCTTTGCCGAATTCGCCGCCGATGCCGAACGCTGCTTTCTTCACGCCGGGCAAGACGACGACACAATTAGCCTTCTCCCACAGCTCTTCTGGAATGCCCTTGTCCGGCGCACCGCGCAGCGCCGTCACAACCTCAGCCGCCTTTTGCACGCGATCACGCTGGTTATTACTGATTTCAGCCTGAACCGCACTGCCCCACAGAAGTCCTACTGCAGCAAAACACAACACCGATTTCATAGTTGGAGTCCTCCACGCAAGAGCGTTGCAAGAGCCACTCCCAGGTGGCGCGCTTCTTGGGGGCCGATTAGTGAGTCCGCTGGGGGCGGAGCATCTCTTCCGGCCGGCCCTTCAGCAGTGCGATGACATCCCGGTGGGCGAACACGGCGTCAGGAGAATCCTGCAGGGCGGCGTCGTACCGTTGCGCGTAGCCGCTGCCGCGCTCATCCGGAGACACCAGGTGCCGCGCCTGCGCGAGAATGCCGGCCACGTCAGCGACCCTGTCGGGCGCCTCGGTGTCGAGCGTCTCGTCGATCGTGACAATCAGCTGAGACATCGGGTGCAGCCAGGCAAACTGCGGGTCGTTCATGATGGCCTGCAGCAGGGCGTTACCCGTCACGCGTCCGTGAATCCGCTCGTAGGCGGTGCGTTCCCAATCAAGCAGCGTCTTGTGCAGCTTCAGCAGGGCGTGACGTAGATCGGTGAGCAGTCCGCGTTCCACGTAGTTCACGTCTACCTCTGGCGGAAAGGTGCATCGATGATGCCACGGCGAACAACGGCAGGGGTAGCGGCGATATACTGAAAACACTCCAGATGCCGGAGTGGTGAAACTGGCAGACGCGCCGGACTCAAAATCCGGTGACCGCAAGGTCGTGGGGGTTCGATTCCCCCCTCCGGCACCAGCCTTCGCTCGCCTGTCGGCGAGCTACGGCTGGCAAGCCCGTTTCCTGAGGAAACTCTTTCGGAAACATGAAGCCTCTCGACTTCGCCTGCACAATCTGCCTGGTTGGCCTGCTGTGCGTACCACGCGTCGCGATTGCGCAATCGGCTGCGCCTGGCCCCGCGGTACTGCCCTCGGTGATTCCACTCTTCCCGCTGCCGGACATCGTGCTCTTTCCGGACGTCGATCTGCCGCTGATGATCTTCGAGCCGCGTTACCGCGCCATGGTGGCCGATGCGTTGAAGGGCGACGCCATCATTGGGATGGTGCTGCTGCGACCGGGGTACGAAGCAGACTACGACGGCAGGCCGCCCATCTTTGCGATTGGGACGGCCGGGAGAATTGCGAGGTCCGAACTGCTGTCCGACGGCCGGTATCTCATCGAGCTGCGCGGCCTCGTGAAGTTCCGCGTCGCGAGCGAAGACCAAAGCCGACCGTACCGCCTGGCCCGCGTGGACGCCATGCCGGAAGTGCCGAGCGGCGACGACGCGGCCGCCTTGAGCAAGCTGCGCCTGCGGCTGGATTCACTGCTGGCGGGATCCATCCCACCCGATGCAGGCATCCTTTCGCTTCCTGACGAAGAGTTCGTGAATGGGCTGTCGCAGAACCTGGGCCTGGAACCAGTCGACCGCCAGGAGCTGCTCGAGATGACAGGCCCTGTGCCACGCGCACAGAGGCTGATCGAGTGGGTGGAATTGCGAGTGGGACCGCTGCGCTAAGGCAGCTTCATGCCTCACGTCGCACGTCGCGGGGCTTCTTGTCGTCGCGTACTAACGAAGCTGGTCCGCGACCTTGGCGATGCCGGCCCTGGCGCACGCTTCTTCCTGCGCGCCTCCATTCGGCGCTCCGCTCAACCCGACGCCGCCGATCGTCTCGTCACCGATCGAAATTGGGACGCCGCCCATGAGCGGGATGACGTCGGTCAGCATCCGCTGCCCGGGATTGATCGTTTCGGTGCGCTTCGCCCACTCGGCCGACGTCTGCCGGAACGTCCGCGCCGTGTACGCCTTGCGGCGCGCCAGCTCGATGTTGTGCGGATTGGCGCCATCACCTTGCAGGAAGACCTTGAGCCGGCCTGCCCGATCGACTACCGCCACCGACGCGACGACGCCGCATTCGGCAGACGCCGTTTGCGCAATCGTCAGGGCCATGCGCAGCGAGATGTCACGCTGCGTCAGGACCTGCGCGCGCGCCGACGATACACCCATGACGAGCGCCGCGACGACGACCGAGACTGCCAATCGATGCTGCATGAAGAACCTCACGCAGATTCTTGATCAGTCGCGGCCAGTGTCAACACCGATCTCTCGAACGATGTCCTGCGCTTACCCCGCCGGATGGCGGTGCACCCACCTTCGACAGCCGATTCACAATTTTGATCCGAAGGCATAACCGGGTTATCTTCACCGGTCCCCACAACCCGATCGACGAGGAGCTGCCGTGAAACGACTGCTTTTGGCTCTATGGATGATGTCGCTCCTGGCATCAGGCACCGCCTGGGCGCAAGCCGCCGTCTTTCCGCCGAACGCCGCGGGCGTAACCATGGGGCATTGGCATCTCAACTCGAAGGACGTCGAGGCGAGCAAGAAGATGCTGGTAGCCATGGGCGGCACCGCGATCAAGAACGGCAACTTCGACATCGTGAAGTTCCCCGGCGTCGCCGTCTACCTGAACCAGGCTCCCGGCGCCACCCCCGCCAACGGCGGCACGGTCGGCAGCATCGTCAATCACGTCGGCTTCACCGTGACGAGCGTTCCTGAAGCGGTCGCACGGTGGAAGGCGGCGGGCGTGCAGGTGTTGCCCGGCGGCAATGGCAGAACCGACCAGGCGTTTGTCGAGACGGGCGATGGACTGCGGATCGAGATCCTCGAGAACAAGGATCAGAGGTTTCCCATCCAGCATCATCACATCCACTTCTTCGTCGCTGAAGCGGCGATTCCGCAGATTCAGGCGTGGTACGCGAAGTTCTTCGGCGCGAAGCCGGGGATGCGCGGAGCGAACCAGGCGGCCGACGTTCCGGGCGCCAACCTGACCTTCGGCAAGGCCGACGGCCCCGCGATCACGACGAAGGGACGGGTGCTCGATCACATTGGCTTCGACGTCACGAACCTCGAAGCCTTCTGCAAGCAGCTCGAGGCGGCGGGCATCAAGCTCGACCGGCCGTTCACGAGGAACCCGCAGACCGGCGGCGCGCTCGCGTTCATCTACGATCCCTGGGGCACCTACATCGAGTTGAACGAACGGCCCAATCCGCTCTAGATCGTTGGCAATTCCCATCACGATTCATAAATCCCGCCGTATGACCGATAGAGAAGGTGTGCCCGCTTTACTCCGTCGATGGCTGTGCCTTGTACTTGTGCTGTCGGCGGCGATGGTCGCCGGCGCCAACGCTCAGGCCAACACGTCGCGCGCACTGTGGGTCTAGGATCCGACGCCGCTCCTGCGCGACGTCACCGCTCGCCAGCACTTTCTCGAGTTCTGCCGTAGCCAGGGTATTGACGTCGCCTGGCTGCAGACGACTCGGCAGTTACCCGGGGAGTCGCGGCTTCAGGATGAAGGCGCGTGGCGATCGCTGCTGGGCGAGGCGCATCAAGCCGGCATCGAGATTCACGCACTCGACGGCGATCCCTCCTACGCCCTCCGCGAACACCACTACGTGGTGCTCAACCTGGTCGATACGATCATTCGTTTCAATCGCAGCGCGCCCGCTGACCAGCGCTTCGACGGCATCCACATCGACAACGAGCCCTACCTCCTGGCTGGATGGGACCTTCCCGTCGTTCGCGCGCAGATACTGGACGAGTACCTCGAATTGAACGCACGCGCGCAACGCGCCGTGACCGCCGAGGGCGGACTCGAATACGGCGTGGACATCCCGTTCTGGTCGATGGGAGACGCAACCTTCCAAGGCGTGCGCAAGCCAGCGAGTTTTCACATCCTCGACCTGGTCGACAACGTCGGCATCATGGACTTCCGGAACGTCGCCGTCGGCAACGACGGCATCATCGCCCATGCGCGTGCGCTGTTGACCTTCGGCAACTCGACCAAGGCGAAGGTATTCGTCGGCGTTGAAACCTCACCGGTCGCGCAGGTCGGACTGCCCAAGCTGACATTCGACGGCCGCTCAAACGAGCAGATGGAGCATGAGCTGGGCGTGGCCCACGCGGCGTTCGCCGACGACACGAGCTACGTCGGCTTCGCGATCCATCACTACGTTCCCTATCGGGAACGCTTCCGGTGAGCCAAACGGCTGACTTGGGGCACCTGTTAGACTTGTATCGAATGCATCCACAGCTGACCGCGCTCCAGGGACTCGATGAGCTCGACCGTCTGCTTGCGGCATCCGATGAACGCCCTCTTCTCCTCTTCAAACACAGCCATACATGCGGGGTGAGCGCCGAAGCGCTCGATGAGCTGGTGTCACATCTCGACGGAAAGCCGGCGAATGTGGACTACGCGATGGTCACGGTCCAGACTCATCGCGATGTATCGAATGCAGTCACGGAGAAACTCGGAATCAGGCATGAGACGCCGCAGGCGCTCTTGATCCGCGACGGCCGAGTGGTGTGGAGTGCGTCGCATTTCCGCGTCACGGCCACCGCCGTGGTCGATGCGATCAAGGCGCAGAGCTGAGGCTCTGCGCGACCGCGCGGCCGGCAACCCAGCCTGACGACCACGCCCACTGAAAGTTGAAGCCGCCCAGGCGGCCGTCCACATCCAGCATCTCTCCCACCAAGTACAGACCGGGACACACGCGCGAGGCCATCCGCGCGGGATCGATTTCTTCGAGCGGAATGCCTCCGGCGGTCACCTCGGCATAGTTGTAGCCGCGGCTGTCACGCACGGCCAGCGGCAGCTCGATCAGCGCCCGAATCAATGCTCGCCGATCGTCGCGTGTCAGGTGAGACATCGTCACGTCCTCGATCCCCAGCATCGACGTCCACGCCTGGGCGATCGCGGCGGGCACTTTCGCGGCTAGCACGGTCGTCACCAGCGCTCGCGGCCGCGAAGATTCCTGCTCCCGCAGCCACGCCTCCAGAGTTTCGAAGGTCTCGCGAGGACAGACACTCACAAGCGTCTCGACGTCCTCGCCCGCGCGCTTCGCGCGGTGCCAGTGGCGCGACAGGTTCAGCGCGACCGGTCCGCTGATGCCGAAGTGCGTCCAGAGCAACGCGCCTTCGAGCCTGACGCGCGTGCCGGCACTGCCGCGCAGCATCAGCGCCGCCGGATGCGACACCCCCGACAGCGCGGCGTGGCGATCACCGTCAAGGAGCATCGGCACGAGCGCCGGCGTGGTATCGACGTAGCCATGACCGAGGCGCCTGGCGATGTCATACCCGGCGCCGTTGCTGCCGGTCTTCGGCAACGATCGCCCACCGGTCGCCAGGACCACCGCGCGCGCGCAAAAGCGCTGGCCCTCGGCGGTGTCGATAGTGAACGCGTCGGCGTCGCGCCTTACCTCTGTGACGCGCCG
>CAMCNL010000226.1 GCA_945876205.1 Candidatus Sulfopaludibacter sp. SbA3 | reverse complement strand
TTCATCGCCGCGATCTTCCTCGCGGCGTTGCTTGGCGCGTCGCTTGGACCTGCGCTGGTTACGCTGCTCACCGCTCTTGCGGGTGCGCTCCTTGGGTTCCTCTACTGGAACCGCTCCCGTGCGCGGTTGTTCATGGGCGATTCCGGGAGCCTCTTCATCGGCGCCATTCTCGCGTCGGCATCGCTCGTCCCGGTGTTCAACACGCGGCTCGCGTTCATCAATCCTGCCGTCATCGTCGTGCTGATTCTGGTGGTGCCGCTGTTCGACACCGGATTCGTCCTCGTCCTGCGCCGGATGACCGGCCGCGCGGCGTCGAAAGGCGGCACCGATCACGTGTCGCACCGGCTCGTCTCGCTCGGGTTTTCAGAGCGGAGCGCCGTGCGCATCCTGTATTTCATGGGCCTGGTCGGCGGCGCCACCGCCTGGCTGCTGGTGGCGAGCGGCGGGCTCGAACCGATGCTGCCCGTCGTCGCCATCTTCGCCGTCACGTTCGTGCTGCTCGGGATCTTCCTGGCGCGGGTGCCGGCCTACAATTCCGACGACTTCATCGCGCTTCAGAAGTCGTCGTTCGCGCCGCTGCTCAAGGACCTGACGTTCAAGTGGCACGCGGGCCAGGTGATGCTCGACCTCGTCCTGATCACCGCCTGCTACTACTTCGCGTATCGCCTGCGGTTCGACGGCGAGAGTCTCGATAAGTTTCTGCCGTATTTCACGGCGTCATTGCCGGTCGTGCTCGGCTGCAAGCTCGCGGCGTTATACAGCTCGCGGCTCTACCAGCGGTCGTGGGAGACGTTCGGCCTGCGCGACGTCGCCGCGGTGGCGCGCGGGGTCGGCATGGGATCGCTGCTGTCGGTGCTGTTGGCCGCCTATCTCTACCGCTTCCAGGGTTTCTCCCGCGCGGTATTCGTACTCGACGCGCTGCTCCTCGGGGTCGCGATCGTCGCGACCCGCGCATCGTTCCGCGCCATGAACCTCATTGCCGCAACCCGCAACAAGAGGAGCCGTCGCGTGCTGGTCTATGGCGCCGGAGCGTTCGGCCAGACCCTGGTTCGTGAGATGCGCGCGAACGCGCAGTGGAATATGAACCCGGTCGCCTTCCTCGACGACGATCCGATGAAGGCGCGCAGCTGGATCGGCGGCGTGCCGGTACGTGGAGCGATCGACAAGCTCGAAGAGACGATGAAGAAATGGTCGGTCGACGAAGTCGTCTTGAGCAGCCCGAGAATCAACGGCAACGTCGAGCATCGCATCCGCGAGGTGTGCGCCGAACTCGAGAAGCCGGTCCGCCGCCTCCACATGGAGATCCGGTAGCCTGCGCGTCGGCATCGACGGACGAGCCTTCACTTCTCCTGCCGCGGGTGTTCGCCGATACGTTGCCGGGCTCGTTCGCGGGCTGCTTGCCCTCGGAGAGGACCTCGAGATCGTCGCGCTCGGCGGCGCTGATTCGAGCGCGCTGCCGCCGCGCGTCGGATACATCAGCGAGCCTCCACACCCTCCCACGAACCTAGGCTGGACCCTGGTCGGACTGCCGCGAGCGGCGCTGCGCGGCCAGGTCGACGTGATCCACGCGCCCGCCTACACGGCGCCCTTCTGGTCGCGTGCGCCGGTCGTCCTCACCATTCACGATGTCAGCTACGCCCTCCATCCAGAGTGGTATCCCTACCGGAAGGACTGGATGCGGCGCGCCTTTTACCGGCAGAGCGCGCGGGCGGCGTCCCGCATTGTGACCGTGTCGAACTTCTCTGCGCGGGAGATTTCCACGGCCTACCATGTACCCCTGGAACGCATTACCGTTGCGCCGCTCGGAGTCGACGCGGGCTTCTCGCCGCGGCGGGGGGATTCGCCGTGCGAGCTTCCCGTGGGCGTCACCGAGCCGTACGTGCTGCACGTGGGAGACCTTCACGAACGGCGCAACCTTGGTGTCGCGCTGGAGGCCGTGATCGAGGCGCGGCGACATTCTCGCGCCTCGTCCACGCTGTCGCTCGTGCTCGCCGGGATCGATCGCGGCGTCACCGACGGCCTCCGCGCGATTGCCGGGAATGCCGGCGTCCCGGACGCCGTCGTCCATCTGGGCACCGTGAGCGAGGAACGCCTGCGGACGCTGTACCGGTGTGCGGCCGCGCTCGTCTACCCGTCGCTCTACGAGGGGTTTGGCCTTCCCGTCATCGAAGCGATGGCGAGCGGCACGCCGGTGATCGGGTCGCGCGCGGCGTCGATCCCCGAAGTGCTCGGCAATGCCGGTGTGCTGCTTGATCCGCTCGACGTTCGCGGTTGGACGGAGGCGATCGTCAAGGTCATCAACGATGAGCAGTGTCGCGGGCGGATGCGCGAGGCTGGCCTCGCCAGGGCAGGCGAGTTCACGTGGGAGCGGACGGCCAGGATCACGCTCGAGGTGTACCGGCGTGCCTGACGTCTCCATCATCGTCGTCACGTGGAACGGACGACGATACCTCGACGATTGCCTCGGCGCCGTCGCGTCGCAGGAAGGTGTGAGCACCGAGACCATCCTGGTCGACAACGCGTCGACCGATGGCACGGCCGACTACGTCCGCAGGGCATTTCCGTGGGTGCGCATCGTGTCGTTGCCGGAGAATCGCGGCTTCGCCGGCGGCAACAACGCCGGTGCCCGCGAGGCGACGGGCAGCTTCCTGGCGTTCCTCAACAACGATACGCGCGCCGATCCTGGATGGCTGCGTGCGCTTCGCGACGGGATCGATGCTGAAGCGCGTTTCGCCCTCGTCACCTCGCGGATCGTCTACATGCACGATCCGGCGACGCTCGACAGCGCAGGAGACGGGTTGCTGCGGGCGGGCGGCGCATTCAAGCGGTACCACGGCGCCCCGGCAACCATGGCGCCGGAGTCGGGAGAAGTGTTCGGCGTGTGCGGCGCCGCGTGCCTGATGCCGAAGGATGTGTTCGACGAGCTCGGTGGCTTTGACGAGGATTTCTTCGCCTCGCACGAAGATGTCGACTTGTCGTACCGCGCGCGGCTTCGCGGATACCGATGCAAGTACGTGGCGAGCGCCGTCGTCCGGCACCATGGCAGCGCGACGCTTGGAACCATCAGCCGGTCCGCGGTCTTTCACGGACAGCGGAACCTGGAGTGGTCGTACGTGAAGAACACGCCGGGGTCCCTCCTCTTGAGGACCTTGCCGGGACACATCCTCTATAACGCGGCGGCCGCGGCGCATTTCACCCGACTCGGCCTGCTCGGCACCTTCCTTCGAGCGAAGTTCGCGGCCGCGGCGGGTCTTCCACGCATGCTTCGAAAGAGGACGCAGGTGCAGCGCACCAAGCTGGTGAGGACCGCGGCCATCGAGAGCCAGCTCGACACCCGGTGGCTGGCGGCCAAGCTTCGCGAGAAGCAGTTTGACGTGGGCTTGGCACAGGGAACGCCGTGACCACGCCGCGAGTGACGGCGGTGCTGGTCAACTACAACGCGGGTGCGGAGCTCCGCCGCGCGCTGCAATCGATCGCGGTCGAGATGGGGGAGCAACCCTGGGAGGCGGTCGTCGTGGACAACGCATCCATCGACGGGAGCGGTGCGATCGCCGGCGAATTCGCGCCGCACGCGCGCCTCATCGCCAACCGCGAGAACGTCGGATTCGCGCGCGGCGTCAACCAGGGCCTGCACGCGTCCTCCTCGTCACGCGTGCTGATCATCAATCCTGATTGCCGCCTCGTCCCCGGTGCGATGGCGGCGATGATGGCCGCCCTCGAGGCGTATCCCTCATGCGCCATCGTCGGGCCGCGCATCCTCGACCCCGATGGCTCGGTGCAGGGAAGTGCGCGCGGCGATCCAAACATGTTCACGGGCCTTTTTGGCCGGACGACGTTGCTGCGGCGGCTGCTGCCGTGGCTGTCGGTCTCGAAGCGCAACGTCGTGTCCGCCGACGAGGCAGGCGACGGCGGCGACAGCGTGGTCGTGGACTGGCTGTCAGGAGCGTGCATGCTCGCGAGGAAGGACGCGCTCGACAAAGTGAACGGATTCGACGAGCGCTATTTTCTCTATTGGGAAGACGCTGACCTGTGCCGGCGTTTGCGGGACGTGGGCCACCACGTTCGCTATGTGCCGGGCGCGACGGCAATCCACCTGGTGGCGCATTCGAGTCAACGCGCTCGAACGGTGGCGATCAAGGCCTTTCACGAGAGCGCCTACCTCTACTACGCGACGCATGTCGCGCCGCGAGGATTCAAGCGCATCCTCGCTCGCGGACTGCTGAAGGCGCGCTGTTACATGCGCCTGAGGTCCGCCGCCTAGAGGATCTCGTCGATCAGGCCGGCGACGTGTTCGCCAACTGCCAGGCACGCCGTGAGGCCTGGTGACTCGATGCCCGCGGCCTGAACAAGGCGCGGGCTTTTTTTATCCCTCGCGATCAGGAAGTCCGCGAACGACTCTTCGGCAGGGTGGAGCTTGGGGCGGATACCGCTTCCGCCCAGCCGCAGATCCTCGAGCTGCAGCATCGGCAGCAGCTGCCTCGCCGGCTCGAGGAAGTCTTCGATCGCAATGCGGCGGCTCTCGTAGTCGTCCTTGCGATCCTGATAACAGACCGTGGGGCCGAGCGTGACGTTGCCGTGGGTCGTCTTGGTGAGGTGTACGCCAAGCGAGTGGCCGCCGGCGTGGGGCAGTGGATAGACCGGAAAGTTCACGAGCGACCGTTTCGACGGTACCAGCTCCGCGTACTCGCCTCGGCAGGGATAGATCCGGAACGCCTCGCCGCCCAGGAGCGCCGAGACATCGTCGGCATACAATCCTGCCGCGTTGACGACGCTTCGCGCAACGATGGTCTCGGAAGCCGTGTGCAGCTCCACACCGTCCGGATGATCGTTGGCTGAGAGCAGTGCGGTGCCCGGCAGGACGAACGCTTCGCGATCGGCGCAGAGCCGTGTCAACGTGCGGACGAGCGCTTCGGCCTCGATGATGCCGGTGTTGGGCGAGAACAGGGCGGCGACCGCGCGGATGTGTGGCTCCCGCGCGCGAATGAAGTCCCGGTCGACCAGCCGCAGGCCGAGGACGCCGTTGGCCTCACCTCGCACCCGCAGGGCTTCCAGCGCTTCGACCTGATGGTCGTCCTGCGCCACGATGAGCTTGCCGCATCGCGCGTGGGGCACCTCGTGCTCCGCGCAAAAGTCGTAGAGCATCCGGGCACCCTCGACGCAGTGCCGGGTCTTGAGCGTACCGGGCGGATAGTAGATGCCGGCGTGGATGATCTGGCTATTCCGCGAGCTGGTGCCCATGCCGGGCCGGGGCTCTCGTTCGAGAACGCAGACTTTGTGGCCGCGCCGCGCGATCGCGAAGGCGGAGGCGAGGCCTGTGACGCCGGCGCCGATGACGGCGGTATCGATATAGGTCGTATCCATGCGGGTTTGCGGGCTGGTGCTGAAATGGTACGATACGGAGTTTGCGCGTGGCTGTAATGCTTCAGTATAGAGGCCTGTGACCGGTCCGGTCCTGGTGGTTGGCGCGGCCGGCCGGCTTGGCGCCTCTATCGTACAAGCCTTTTCGGATCGCCCGGTGCTGGCGATGACGCGGGCGGATCTCGAGATCACCGACCCTGATGCGGTAAGCCGCGCAGTGGCCTCCGCGGCACCTGGGGTGATCATCAACTGCGCCGCATTCAACGATGTGGACGGAGCTGAAGATCGGGCCACCGAGGCGCTGGCGGTCAACAGCTTCGCCGTACGCAGTCTCGCGCGCGCGGCTGAAAAGGGCGATGCGGTGCTCGTGCATTTCAGCACCGACTTCGTGTTCGACGGTACCGCGACCGAGCCCTACAGCGAGAACGTGCCGCCGGCGCCGCGCAGCACCTACGCGTTGTCGAAGCTGCTTGGTGAATGGTTCGCGCTCGACGCGCCGCGCGGGTTCGTGCTTCGGGTCGAGAGTCTTTTCGGTGCGCCGCCGCAGTGGACGGGACGTCGCGGGAGCCTCGACGTGATCGTTGATGGCCTGACGGAAGGCCGCGAGTTGAAAGTGTTTACCGATCGAGTGGTCTCTCCGAGCTACGTCGACGACGTCGCGCTGGCGACGCGGCACCTGGTCGACTCGGGAGGCGCTCCGGGGGTGTATCACTGCGTGAACAGCGGTCAGGCCACCTGGCATGACGTGGCGCTGGAAACCGCGCGGATCCTCGGTGTGGCGCCGCGGCTGGAGCCGGTGACCATGGAGCAAATGGGGCTCAAGGCGTCGCGTCCGCGGTTCTGTGCGCTCTCGAATCGCAAGCTCGCGGAAGCGGGATTCATGATGCCGGCCTGGCAGGATGCGCTGGGACGGTGGTTGGCGGGTCGGCGGCAGCCCGCAGGTAGAATAAACGAGACACATGGCTAAACGCGCGATCATCTCCGGAATCACTGGGCAGGACGGCTCGTACCTCGCTGAACTGCTTCTCGAAAAAGGCTACGAAGTCACCGGGATCGTCCGGCGTCTGAGCGCCTCGAATTCATGGCGCATCGACCATCTCGGCGACCGCATCACGCTGCGGCCGGCTGACCTGCTCGACCAGCTGTCGCTCGTCCGCGTCATCCAGGACGTCCGGCCCCACGAGTTCTATAACCTGGCGGCGATGTCGTTCGTGCCGGCGTCGTGGGACCAACCGATGCTGACTGGCGAATTCAACTCGCAGGGTGTCACCCGCGTCCTCGAGGCGATTCGGCAGGTCGATACCGGCATCAAGATCTACCAGGCGTCCTCGAGCGAGATGTACGGCCGCGTCCGCGAGGTTCCGCAAACCGAGATGACGCCGTTCTATCCGCGCAGCCCGTACGGTGTCTCGAAAGTATTTGCGCACTACATCACCGTGAACTACCGCGAGAGCTACGGCATCTTTGCGGTGTCGGGGATCCTCTTCAACCACGAGTCCCCACGCC
>CAMCNL010000225.1 GCA_945876205.1 Candidatus Sulfopaludibacter sp. SbA3 | reverse complement strand
CGCGGACGCGATCCGCCAGGCATGTGCCGCAGGGCCGCGCCGGCGCACGATGGTGCTGCTCGAGCACACGGCCGGCCAGGGACGTACCCTCGGCTACCGTTTCGAGCATCTCGGCACGATCCTCGAGCACCTGAACGGCTCGGCACGCGTAGGGGTCTGCCTGGATACCTGTCACCTCGTCGCCTCCGGCTACGACATCGTCAGCGAAGCCGGCTACCGCACGACGTTCGCCGACTTCGATCGCCTCGTCGGCATCGATCGGCTGAAGGTGTTTCACGGGAATGACTCGAAGAAGCCGTGCGGCAGCCGCGTCGACCGCCACGAACACATCGGCCAGGGATGCATCGGCGAGGAGCCGTTTCGAAGGCTGCTCCACGACCCGCGCTTTGCACATCTTCCCATCTTGATCGAGACCGAGAAGTCGAAGGGCAGCGAGAAACCGGGCGCGATCGTCGCCGACCCCCTGGACACCAGGAACCTGGATACGCTCCGGCGGCTGCGCTCGTCGAAATAGTTACTTCGGGACCACCGTTGAGGCGGAGAAGCGTGCGCCGGTGGCCATGAAGCGCATGTCGGCAACGGTGACGCGCATCCCACCGGGGGCGGGTTCCAGCGTCCAGAACGGAAAGCGCGACCAGACGAGGAATGCGCGGACGTTGGGCGCCGCGCGCGCGATCGCGACTTCGGGGCGGTGGTCGTTCTTCGGCACCGAGACGGGGTCGAACGTCACTCGTATTGGCCTGCCCCGAGCGGAGTCGAGGGGCCACCAGGTAAACACGCCCGAGTCGTAGTGATCGCCGGCATCGACGATCACGCTGCGCTGGAACGGGGTGATTGGCAGCGGTCCCACCATCACGCGTTCGACCGCTCGTCCATGCTCCGCGCGCCACGCGTCGCTCACGACATCACGCGCGACGCGGGCAGAGACGACCATCGCACCGATGTACACCATGGCGATCAGGACCGCGCGCCGCGCGGGTGCCGTCGATGATCGCCGGCGTGCGAGCCAGATTCCACCGCCAAGCATCAGCCACAGCCACGGGTCGATGATGAACACCGCATCGCCGTAGAACCACCGCCAGTTCACCGGCGCGAGCAGGCGCACGCCGTAGTTATTCAGCAGGTCGAGCAGGACGTGCGAATACACGCCGATGTACGAGAGTGCGAGGATCCATCCGAGGCGGAGTGGCGGACCAGGCCCCTCGACTGCGCCCGGGGCAGGGCGACGACGGGCGGCCAGCCAGACGAGGCCGGTCAGTACGATTGGCAGCACGGCCTGGGCGAGGATTCCGTGCGTCCAGCCGCGGCGGAAGGCCACCGACGGCGTGCTGGTCGCGAACACCAGCACGTCGATGTCGGGCAGGTTTGCGGCAATCATCAGCGTCGCGTTTGCGAACCGTGTACGCTGCTTGAAGCCCGCTTCGCCCAGCGCCGCGCCGACCAGTGTGTGACATACGTTGTCCATCAGCGCATCATTATCAGTGCCGGGCACCTGGCTTGCAGTCCTGCTCCCTTATGCATGTGCTACGCCTTCTCGTTTACATCCTTGTTCTCGCCGGCTTCACAATCGTCGGCGCCGGCTGCAAGGTGCTGGACAAGATCAACCCTCCGACCGGTCCGACGCCGAGCGGCCCGCCGGCGGCAAACGCCGCGATTCGCTACACCGCGATTGGCGCCAGTGATGCGAATGGCGTGGGTGCCAGCGTCGCCTGCATCCCATTCACCGCGTGCGAAAGCGGCACCGGCTACGTGCCGGTGCTCACGCGCCGCCTGCGTGCGGCGCCGCACGAGGTGACGCTCACGAACCTCGGGATCCCCGAGGCGGTCCTCAGCCCGGCCATCCAGGCGATTGCGCGAGCCAATGGCCGCGACGTCTTCGCCAACTTCGTCGACCGCGAGATGCCGTTCGTGCCGACCAACGCTACGCTCGTGACGATTCTCGGCGGGCCGAACGATACGCTCGCCCTCGTCGACGCGATTGAGAAAGGCGCCGCCGGCACCACAAGTGCCCGCGCCTATATCGACACGCAGATTGCCGCGTTTGGCGTTGACTACGACCGGCTGGTGAAGGGCATCAAGGAACGCGCGCCGAGCTCGTTCATCGTCATCCTCAATATGCCGAATCTCGCGGGGCTGCCCTTCTCCGCCGGCTACGGGCAACCCCGTCGCCAGCTCCTGCAGGCGGTGTCGGTGGGATTCTCGCGCGAGGCCAATCGCCGCGCTGCGAGCGGCGTCGTGGTGGTGGACCTGATGTGCGATCCGGAGATCTACGACCGCACGCGCTACTCGTCAGATGGCTTTCATCCAAACGACAGCGGCTATGCGTATCTCGCCGACACCAAACTGCTGCCGGTCGTCAACGGCCGATCGTCCTCACCTACGTCCTCCTGCAGCCAGATGACGCTGGTGCCGAACCTTTAAGGCTCTGGGCTCCCAGAGCCTTCACGAAACACCTGCGCTTCAAAGATCAGAATCCGCGCGCCTCGACGCCACGCGTCGGGCGGGAGCGATGCCTTGCGGCAGGTGTGATCGAGAAACGTCTCGCGATTCCAGCCATGCTCGGTGGCGACTTGCGGCAGCAGCAGCCCGCGGCGATGTCCCTGCTCGATGATCAGGCCGTGCCGGCCGACCTCGATTTGATCGATCGAGCGGACCTCTTCCTCCAGCGTCAGCACGGAAATCTCCAGCGAAATGTCCTGGAGCTCGCCCACCAACACGGGATCAAAGCGTGGATCGGAGTCGGATACCACCGCCGCGAGGTGCGCGATCGTGTCGGCCAGCGGCACATCCACGTCGACCCGGCCAAGGCAGCCGCGCAGCTCGCCGCGATGGTGAATCGTCACGAACGCGCCGCATGGCCAGTCGAGCGCGCCGCCATATTCGATGGGTGGCGGCAGTGCCTTTCGCACGCGCGCCTCGAACGCCTGGCGCGCGAGCTGCAGCAGCCGCCGTTGATCGTCCCCGGTCATATCCATCTACCAGACGGCTGCGGCCGTGTAGCCGACGACCGCCGACTTATCGCCAGAGACATCGCCTGAATCCGCGTACTGAAGAATCTCGGAGTGGACGGCGCCGAGCTGCGAGGCGGCCCTCAGCACCGAGACAATCGCGCCCCCGCCGCAGGCGTGTTTGGGCTCGCGCTCGAGGGCATCCATCAGGCCATCGGGGTCGAACGCGGCGACGTGGCGCAGCACCACATCGTCCATCCGCGCGGCGGTCTCCGCGTCTTCGTAGTGCGACAGATCGCTGCTGGCGATCAGCAGGACGCCTCGGAGCTCCCTCGTTTCGTATGCCGACACCCCCCGCGCGATCGCATCGCCGAGCGCCTCGGCGGTGGTCCGCGTCTGATAGCCGATGACCAGCGGAACGATCGGAATGTCGGGCAGCAGGTAGGCTACAAACGGCATCTGCATCTCGAGGGAGTGCTCGCGGCCATGCGCGATCGGGTACTCGCGGATGTCGGATGATTCGGCCGCAATCGCGGCAGCCAGCTCCTCGGCCACCGCCACCGATCCGAGCGGCGTGTCCCAGGCTCCGCGCGGCCAGATCGACACGCCGTCGAAGCCAACGAAGTGCGACGGCCCGACCAGCACCGCCGCCGAGTAGCCGCAGTGCCTGACGAGCCTGTAGGCGTGGGCCGCGACTGGTCCCGAGTAGATCAGCCCGGCATGCGGCACGACGAGCGCGCGTGGACACGCGGGCACGCGGCTGGACGCAGCCGCCGCGAGGTACCTCTCGATGGCAATGGCGAGCGGCACTTTCGTTCCCGGATACCAGCTGCCGGCAACTGCAGCACGCCTCACGTCGCCCATCCGACCGGAATCGTAGCATTCGCGCAGGCTGAAACCTGCGCGCTACAGGCGACCACGCAACGCGCGACGGTTTCAGACACTTGTAGCGCGGGGGTTTTAACCCCCGCGTGGTACCATCGACGCCGATGTCTACGGCTCTCACCATCGCCGACGTCGAGCGCATCGCCGCGCTGGCGCAGCTCGAACTGACCGGCGAGGAAAAGCAGCTCTTCATGCGCCAGCTGGCTGACATCCTCGCGTATGCCGAGCAGGTGCAGGCGATCGACACGACCGGCGTGCCGGCGACGGCGCACGTCCACGCCGGCCAGCGCACCGAGCGCGAGGACGAGCCCAGGCCCTCGCTGCCGCTGAACGCCACTCTCGCCAACGCACCGGACGCCGACCGCGACGCCGGCCTCTTCCGCGTGCCCCGCGTCATCGGTGGCTGACGTGCTGAACCGCACCGCGCGCGAGATTCGCGACGAAGTCGCGGGCGGGACACTCTCGGCCGTGGACGTCTGCGGCGCCTCGCTCGACCGTATGGACGCGGTCAACCCGGCGCTGAACGCCTTCAACCACATCGCGCGCGACCGCGCGCTCGAGCGCGCCGGTGAGATCGATCGGCAGCGCGCCTCCGGCGCCACGCTGGGACCGCTCGCAGGCGTGCCGATCGCGCTCAAAGACAACATGTGCGTGAAGGGCATGCGGACGACCGCCTCGTCCCGCATCCTCGACAACTTCATCCCGCCCTACGACGCCACGGTGGTGGCGCGGCTCGAACGCGCCGGCGCGGTCATCGTCGCCAAGACCAATTGCGACGAGTTCGCGATGGGATCGTCCAACGAGAACTCGGCGTACGGCGCGGTGAAGAATCCGTGGGCGGCCGACCGCACGCCCGGCGGCTCGAGCGGCGGATCGGCGGCCGCGGTCGCGGCGCGCTGCGTGCCCCTCTCGCTCGGCTCTGATACCGGCGGATCGATTCGCCAGCCCGGCTCGTTCTGCGGCGTCGTTGGCTTCAAGCCGACCTACGGGCGCGTATCGCGGTACGGCCTGCTCGCGTTTGCCTCTTCTCTCGATCAGATTGGTCCATTCGGACGCACCGCCGCGGATGCGGCGTTGGCGCTCTCCGTGCTCGCCGGGCCCGATGGCGCCGACGCCACGACTGCCACCGAGCCCGTGCCTGACTACCTGGCGGCGCTGACCGGCGACGTGAAAGGGATTCGGATCGGCGTCCCGCGCGCGTTTGTCAGCGAGGGCGTGGACGCCGACGTGCGGCGGACGTTCGACGAGGCGCTCGAGACGCTGCGCGCCGCCGGGGCGACGCTGGTCGACGTCGAGCTGCCGCACGCGAAGTACGCGATTCCCGTCTACTACCTGGTGGCCACCGCCGAGGCGAGCTCGAACCTGGCTCGCTACGACGGCGTGAAGTACGGCTACCGCTCACCGCACGGCAAGGACAGCCTGAAGGCGCTCTACAGCCGCACGCGCGACGAGGGCTTCGGTCCCGAGGTGAAGCGCCGCATCATGCTCGGCACCTACGTGCTCAGCGCGGGCTATTACGATGCGTTCTACCTGAAGGCGCAGCAGGTGCGCACGTTGCTGCGGCGTGACTACGAGAAAGCGTTTCAGAAGGCGGACGTCGTCGCGATGCCGACGAGCCCGATGCCACCGTTCAAGCTCGGCGAGAAGACCGACGATCCGCTGCAGATGTATCTCGCGGACGTCTTCACCGTGAGCGCCAATCTCACCGGCGCCCCCGGCATCAGCATTCCCTGCGGCTTCGCCGCCGGCCGCCTGCCGATAGGCTTGCAGCTCACCGGCCGGATGTTCGACGAATCCACGCTGTTCCGGATCGCGGACGCCTACGAGCGCCTGACCGACTGGCACACCCAGAGCCCGGTTATTTGAACCAGGCCCTCAGCGTCTCGAACATCCGCGCGTCGTCTTCGCCGACTCTCATCGGCGTCACCGAGACGTAGCCGTTTTCCACGGCCCAGATGTCTGTGCCCTGCGCGGCGTTGGCGCCGCCTTCCTTGTAGACATTCCAATAGATTGTGCGCCCGGACCCCGGGTGCTTGGTCTCCGCGTAACTTTCCTGGCCGCCGTCACGGGACGCCTGCGACGTCACCATGTATCCCTTGTAGCCACCGGCCGGCACGGCGGGCACGTTGACGTTGAGGTAGGTATTGGGCGGCAGGCCGTACTGCTTGACGCGACGCGCCACGCCATAGACCTCCTCGGCGGCGGCAACGAAATCCTGCGGCGCCCCGGCCTCGGCGAGCGACGCGGCGATCGCCGGCACACCCAGCATCGCGCCCTGCCGAGCGGCGCCGACGGTGCCGGAGACATAGGCCGAATATCCCAGGTTGTATCCGCGGTTGACGCCCGACACCACGAGGTCAGGCTTCGGCATGAGGATGTTGCGGATGGCGACGTTGATGGTGCTCGCCGGCGTCGCCGTGAGCCCAATCGCGCGAAGTCCATTGGGGAGCGTCAGGTCCTCACGAACAATCGGCTCGCTGATGGTGATCGAATGCCCCTTGCCGCTCTGGTTGTCCGCCGGCGCGACGATGAAGACGTCGCCGATGCCCTGGAGTCTCTGGGCGATCGCGGCAATCCCCGGCGCGCGGACGCCATCGTCGTTGCTGACCAGGATACGGTACGGCGGCGGCTGACGGAACTGCTGCGCGCCGACGGGCGCGAGCAGGCATACCGCAATTAAAAGAGGAAGGAGAGCGCGGTATCTAGACATGCCGCCGAGATTATCACCCTCGGCGGCCAGAGGATCTCTTACCGGGGCGGCGGTTCGCCGCGGACTTCGCCCGGCTTCAGCACCGCGGGCACCTCGTAGAGCACGAGACCGCGACGCACTTCCTCCATCGCGACGCGCTCCGCCTTGATCGGCTCTGCCCGGTGGGCGTCATGCATCACGTCGTCGTCATCGAGCCGTGGCAGCGCCCCGCGGCGGAGCTGCTTGGCCCTCATCGCGGCGACATCGACATACAGGAAGCGGTTGAAGATGGGAGCGGCCTTCTCGCGCGGGATCTTGGGACCCTCGGGTTCGGCTGCGGGATCTAACACGTCA
>CAMCNL010000224.1 GCA_945876205.1 Candidatus Sulfopaludibacter sp. SbA3 | reverse complement strand
CGGCGGACGCTGAACTTGAGCGCCTCGGTGTTGAACAGGCCGCCCTCGACGAGCCGCACCTCGCGGCGGATGACGTTGTCGCGCGTGGTGGTGTTGCCGGTGAAGAAGATCCGGTTGACGAAGTACTGCTTCCCTTCCTGCAGCCGCATCGTCACGTCCACCGTGGGGTCGATCGGATCGGCGTCGGCCGCCAGCAGCGCCGCCGGCACGCTGGCGTCCGTCTCGGTGGGCAGGCCGTCGTTCTTCGGCTTCAGGTCCGGCGCGCCGGTGAACTCCATGTAGCCGCCGCCGCCGTAAATCTCCCGCGCCTTGACGAGGCCGTCGCGGACGCGCTTCTCGTTGTACCATTCGCCGCTCTCGACCTTGAACAGCGGCCGCAGCGCTTCGGCCTTCACCACGGTGTTGCCGTCGAAGGCAAAGTCGCCGACCTTGTAGCGGGGGCCTTCGGTGACGGGAATGCGCAGCTCGATCCAGCGGGTCTTGCCGTCCTTCGAGTCTTCGATCGTCCGAAGCTCCGGCTGGCCGACGCGCGCGCGCACATACCCCTCGTTGCGGTAGTACGTCTGCACCAGATCGGCGTCCTGTTCGTACTTGGTTTCCTGGTAGGTGCCGCCGCCGGTGAACATCGACAGCAGGGTCTTGGGCTTGTTTTCTTTCAGCTTCTTCTTCAGCGTGCCGTCGCTCTTGGCGACGTTGCCGATGAAGTCGACCGTGCGGATCTTGATCTTGGGGCCTTCGGTCACCGTGAACGTCACGTTCACCAGCTTGGGACCGCCGGCCAATGTCGTCACTTTGTGGCTCACCAGCGCGTTGGTGTAGCCCTTCTCCGCCATCATCTCGCGGAGCACACCCTCGATCCGGCGGATGGTGTTGGCATCGGCCAGCGAATCGATGCGCAGCTCGATGGACTGGGCGCGCAGCCGCTCGTCAACCTTCGCGCGGTCGCCAATCCTCTTGACGCCCTCGTAGTTGACCGTCTTGACGCGCTCGCGCTCCTCCATGTTGTAGGTCACCAGCTTGCCGATGACGCCGTTGGAGAAGGTGTAGTCCTGCACGTCGATCGAGAGGTCGTCGAGGAAGTTCGTGTCCCACAGCCGCTTGAAGTCCTGCTTCATCACTTCTTCAGTGGCGTCGTTGTAGGGCACCCAGATGTTCATCGACGGCTGGCTGGGACGAAGCTGGATGTAATAGAGGTAGGTTTGCGGCTCGACGATGGGCACGTTGCCCTGCACCGCGAAGCACGGCGCCAGCATGTAGACCACCGGACCTGATCCCGCCGGGGGCAGGTTGGCCGGGGGCGGGACCGGACTGCCGCAAATCGTCGCCGCTCCCGATGGTGCGGGAGTAATTTGGGCGAAGGCCCCCGTGGGGCACATTGCCAGCAGGGCCAAAAGCGCCAAGATCCGAGCAATCAGCGTACGCATGGAATTCAAGATCCTGTTGAAACGCCTAAGTTTACAGGATCTTAGACGAGGGAGCCTAGCGTCTGGCCGGAGACCTTCGACGCTTGTGAGGCTCGCCCGGCGGACCCGACAGGGTCCGCCCCACATGAAACTCAGGAAAGTCTGCGTCCGGCGGTCAGTTCGCCGGCCTGGCGGTAAGCGAGTTGCCCACCCTCGAGGTAGACGTCGATCTCGCCGTCGTGCAGGTTGCCGCGGATCAATTCTTCGGACAGCGGATCCTCGACGTAGCGCTGGATGGCGCGCCGCAGCGGTCGCGCGCCGTACGAGCGATCCTTGCAGGTGACGTCGATGATCCAGTCGATGACCTCTGGCGCCAGGTTGATCTTGATGCGGCGATCCTTGAGGTTGCCGTTCAACTGTTCGACCAGCAGCGACATGATCCGCCGCAGGTCGTCGTCGCCCAGCGCGTCGAACACGATGATCTCGTCGATACGGTTGATGAACTCGGGGTTGAAGGTGCGCTTCACCTCGCCGAGCACCATGTCGTTGACGTTCTTGTCGATCGCGCCGGTATCGCTGGCCTGGAAGCCGAGCGACGCCTTCTTCTGGATGAAGCGCGCGCCGATGTTCGACGTCATGATGATGATCGCGTTCTTGAAGTTGACGCGATTGCCAAGACCGTCGGTGAGGTGACCGTCCTCGAACACCTGCAGCAGGATGTTGAAGATGTCGGGATGCGCCTTCTCGACCTCGTCGAGCAGGATCACGGAATACGGATTCCGCTTCACCTTCTCGGTGAGCTGACCGCCCTCTTCGTGGCCGACGTATCCGGGCGGCGATCCAATCAGCTTCGACACCGAGTGCTTCTCCATGTACTCGGACATGTCGAAGCGAATCAGCGCGCCATCGCTGCCGAAGAGGAAGTTCGCGAGCGCGCGGGCCAGCTCGGTCTTGCCGACGCCGGTGGGGCCGAGGAAGATGAAGCTGCCCGTCGGCCGGTTCGGGTTCTTCAGGCCGGCGCGTGAGCGGCGGATCGCGCGCGAGATGGCCGAGATCGCCTTCTCCTGGCTGACCACGCGCTTGTGGAGATCGGCCTCCATGCGCAGGAGCTTGTCGCCTTCGTCCTGGTTGATCGACGCGATCGGCACGCCGGTCCACTTCGAGACGACCTCGTCGATGTCGCCCTTGTTGACGACGACCTTGCGCGCGCTCGACTTGACGTCGAACTTCTCGCGGACGAACTGCAGGTTCTCGCGGGCCGACACTTCCTGCTCGCGGTAGAACTGCGCCTTCTCGAAGTCTTTCTGCGAGACGGCGTTCTCCATCTGCTCGACGGCGACGCGGATGCTCTTGTTGATCTCGCCGAACTCCTCGCTGTAGCCCGCTTCCTTCAGCTTGGCGCGCGCGCCCGCCTCGTCGACCAGGTCGATCGCCTTGTCGGGCAGGAACCGGTCGGTGATGTAGCGGCTCGACTGGTAGACGGCCGCCTCGATCGCCTCGCGGGTGTATTCCACGTGATGGAACTGCTCGTAACGATCCTTCACGCCCATCAGGATCTCGATCGTCTCGAGCTCGGCGGGCGGATCCACCTTGATCGCCTGGAAGCGGCGCTCCAGCGACCGGTCTTTCTCGATGTACTTGCGGTACTCGGCGGGGGTGGTCGCGCCGATGCAGCGGATCTCGCCGCGCGACAGCGCGGGCTTGAGGATGTTGGCCGCGTCGAGCGACCCTTCAGCCGAACCCGCGCCCACCAGCGTATGCAGCTCGTCGATGAACACGATGATGTTCGGGTTCTCGGTGAGCTCCTTCATGATCGCCTTGAGGCGCTCTTCGAACTGCCCGCGATACTTCGTGCCCGCGACGATCAGCGAGATGTCGAGCGCGAGGATGCGCTTGTCGGCGAGGAAGTGCGGCACGTCGCCGTAGACGATCTTCTGCGCGAGCCCTTCGACGATGGCGGTCTTGCCGACGCCGGGTTCGCCGATCAGCACGGCGTTGTTCTTGGTGCGACGGCAGAGCACCTGCTGCACCCGCTCGAGCTCGTAGTCGCGGCCGACGAGCGGATCGAGCTGGTTCTTCATCGCCGCTTCCGTCAGGTCGCGGCTGAACTCGGCGAGGAGCGGGGTTTCCTTGACGCGCGTGAGCGTGGTCTTCTCGTTCAGGAGCTGGACGATGTCTTCCCGCACCGTGTGCAGCCGCATCCCCTTCTCCATCAGGATGCTCGCCGCCACGGACCGCTCTTCGCGGAGGATGCCGAGCAGGAGATGCTCGGTGCCGATGTAGTTGTGAAGCAGGCGGTCCGCCTCTTCCGCGGCAAACTGCAGCACGCGCTTCGTCTCGGCGCTGAACGGGATCTCGACCGACGTCGAGACCTTCTCGCGGAAGACGGTGCGGCCTTCGATTTCCTTGCGGATGTTCTCGAGAGACAGGTGCGAGCGGGCGAAGATGCGGCTCGTCAGCCCTTTGCCCTCGCGGATGAGGCCGAGCAGGAGGTGCTCGGTCTCAATCGAGATGCTGCCGAGTTGGCTGGCCTCATAGCGCGCGAAGAAGAGAACCCGTCGCGCCCTTTCTGTGTAGCGTTCGAACATGCGGCCTGCCTAAGGGTTAGAGGGTGTGGCGAGGCGCGTGACCTCTTGGAAGTTATTATAAGGCAAAGCTTGGGCGTCACCAATGGGGTGGTCGGCTAAGTCGTGCCCCTGGTTAGGTTTCGGCGGACGCCGCCGCCCGGCAGAAAGGCGTACCCGGATTCAGGCAGGAATCGGCGGGGGCACCGGCGGCACCCGCCGACGCCGCGGGAATACGAGAATCGCGGCGCCCAGCCCCAGCGTCCAGGCCGCATATTCGACCACGTAGCCGACCGCCGACAGCGGCCACCCGAGGAAGCCGCCGGCGACGAGCGCGACCGAACGCGCCAGCAGAGTGATTGCGGCAATCGTCACGACACCGAGGAGCACCGTGACGTATTCACTGTGCCCCGTCCACCCAAACCGCTCGTTCAGCATCCGGCCCGCCTGATACGCCACGCCGGTGAAGCCCATCACCGCCACGATCACCGCGAGCACGATGCCAAAGGGAACGAGAAGGATGAGCGGAATCCCGACGATTGAGACGGCGAGCACGACCACCGTCAGGACGATAACGGGGACAAACAGGATCTGCGCCACGAACCCGGTCAGTCCGGCGCGCACCGGATCGGCCGCCGCGCGCTCCGCGACCCGCTCGACCGACGAGCGGCCAAAGGCCATCAGCGCGAGCGCCAGCAGCGCCACCAGCGCGATTCTGATCAAGGTGGCGGCGAGACTGCCGAGCCTGCTCAAGAAACCGCCACGGACGATGTTCGGCACGGTAGAGACCGCGGCCGCTCCCCCGCCGGAGCCGACGTCATGCACTGATCCGTCGACACGCGCGCCGGGAGCGCGATTCAGGCGGCCGCCGACGACATTGAGATCGCCCGTCACCACCGCCTCCGGGCCGAGGTTCGCGTTGCCCATGACGACGTTGAGATCGCCATCGACTTCGCCATCGATGTGCGCGTTTCCCATCACCGCCACGACATCGCCATCCACCCGCTCGCCGCGGGCGACCGACACGTCACCCATGACGCGCACCCGGTCTCCGGATCGTCGTCCACGGCGCGGACCGTTGTCGATGTCCGCGGACGGTTCGGCTGGTGGCGCCGGGATCGCAGGGGCCACGGGGATAGCGCCTGGCGCGGGCGGAGCGGCTGGCGCCCCCGGCGCGGCCGATGCGGCTGGCGCGGCGGCGGCCCCTCCCGCGAGCAACCGCTGATCCGCGGGTGTCAAATAACTGATTCTCAGGATGGTGTCGGCATCGGCGCCGAGCCGATCGCGCCACTGGCGTCCGGTCACCTCTTCGCCGTTGATGACGACGGAGCCGTCGCGGATCTCGATGATGCGGATGGCGGAATTCGCTTGCTTCGGCACCAGGGCGACGCCCTGCTGAAGCGCGACGATGTCGTAACGCGCGCGGACGCGTTCACGCAGGGCGGTGCCGTCGTTGGCGGCGTCGTTGGCCTGCTGCGCGTGCAGCGTCATGGCCGCCACGACGCAGATGCAGAACGTGAGGCTCACACGTGATGTCGTCCATTGCCGGATCATTGCGTCTCCTTCGAGGAATCCCTGCCGCGTTCCTCATCCTTGAGCAGGCGCTGCAGCACGTAAAACGCCGCCGCGCCCAAGAGCTCGAGGCCAATCAGCCCGAACATGACACCGGGCGTGAAGAGGGTCTCGCCCGCCGCCGCGCTGGCGCGGCCGGCGATCGACCACCAGTCCACGCCCTCCTGCATCGCGACGGTCACCCAGACGCCCGCGCTCAGCAGCCACACCATCGCGCGGACGGCCCCGCCCACCACCGCGCCTCCGACGTAGACGATCGCCGTCGGCCCAGCCGCGAATGCGGCGGCGCCAAGGGCCAGCGCCGCGGCCGCCTTCGCGAGCCGGCTCGTCATGTAGGGACGAACCGCGCGACGCTGAGCGGCGGCAGGATCGATGTAGCTCGCGAGCACAGACAGTCATTATTACGGTCATCCGCAACCGAAGGTTTCAGCGAATCAGAGCTCCGGGATTGCCTATACTTTCCTGAATGGCTGACACGATTGGATTCATCGGCCTCGGGCTCATGGGACGCCCGATGGCAAAGAACCTCCTGAAAGCCGGCTTCCCGCTCGTGGTGCACAGCCGCAGCCAGGGACCGGTCGACGATCTCGTGTCCGCCGGTGCCACCCGCGCCAGCTCACCCGCCGACGTCGCTCGCCGCGCCACGCGCATCATCACGATGGTTCCGGATTCACCCGATGTCGAGCGCGTGCTCGATGGAGCAGAGGGCGTGTTCAGCGCGCTGCAGCCGGGTTCGATCGTCATCGACATGAGCAGCATCGAGCCGGCGACGGCGGTGAAGCTGGCAACGCGTGCCGCGGAGCTTGGTGGCTCGATGCTCGACGCGCCGGTCAGCGGCGGCGAGATCGGCGCGATCGATGGGACGCTGTCGATCATGGTCGGGGGCGACGCCAGGGCATTCGCGGCGTGCAAGCCGATCTTCGATGCGATGGGGAAACCCGAGCGCGTGATTCACATCGGTGATGCCGGCGCCGGCCAGGTCTGCAAGCTGTGCAACCAGATCGTGCTCGGCGGAACTATAGCCGCCGTCGGCGAAGCGTTCTCGCTGGCGCGCAAGGCACACGTCGATCCGGCGAAGGTGCGAGAGGCGCTCCTCGGCGGCTTCGCCGCGAGCCGCGTGCTCGAGGTTCACGGCGAGCGGATGATCAAGGCCAACTACAAGCCGGGCTTCCGCACCGAGCTCTTCGCCAAGGACCTGCGGAACGTTGCCTCGGCACAGTCAGCCAACGGCGCTCCCGCCCCCGTCAGTGCCGTCGTGCAGCAGCTCGTGAACAGCCTCGTCGCCCAGGGCCGCGGCAAGAACGACTATGCCGAGCTGGGCAAGCTGATCTTCGAACTGGCTGGTTTGGAATAGCCACGAAGGACATGAAGACGGCTTAGCCACGAAGATCACGAAGACGGTTTG
>CAMCNL010000223.1 GCA_945876205.1 Candidatus Sulfopaludibacter sp. SbA3 | reverse complement strand
TCCGCGAGGTTATAGATCGCCGGCAGGAGCTTTCGGCGCGTCAGGTCGCCCGACGCGCCAAAGATGACCAGGGTGCAGGGGTCAGCTTTTGGGTTCGACATGGCCGCCGAACTGCGCACGAAGGGCGGACAGGAGCTTCTCCGCGAGGGTGTGCTCGCGTCGCGAGCGGAAGCGGACGTAGAGCGCGGTGGTCAGCACGTCGGCCGGGACGTCTTGCTCGAGCGCGGCCTGCACGGTCCAGCGTCCTTCACCCGAGTCGGCCACGTTGCCGACGTATTCGGAGAGCTGCGGATCCTTCACCAGCGCCCGAGCGGCCAGATCGAGCAGCCAGGAGCTGACGACGCTGCCGCGGCGCCAGAGCTCGGCGACGTCTTCGAGCTTGAAATCGTACGGCGCGTTGCGGAGGATGTCGAAACCCTCGGCGTACGACTGCATCAGTCCGTACTCGATGCCGTTGTGGATCATCTTCACGAAGTGGCCGGCGCCCGCCGGTCCGCAGTGCACGAACCCTTCGTGCGCCGTCGTCCTGGTGACATCCAGGCCGTCGGACGGCTCGATCGCGCCCTGGCCTGGCGCCAGAGTTCTGAAGATCGGTGTGAGCCGCGCGGCGATGGGCGCGGGGCCGCCAATCATCAGGCAATAGCCACGATCGGCGCCCCAGACGCCGCCACTGGTGCCGACGTCCATGTAGTGCAGGCCCCTGGGTTCGACGTCGCGCGCGCGCCGGATGTCGTCTTTGAAATGGGTGTTGCCGCCGTCGATGATCACGTCGTCTCGCTGCAGCCGCTCGGCGAGCGCGGCGACCGTCTGCTCGGTGGGATCACCGGCGGGCACCATGACCCAGACGGCGCGTGGAGGGGTGAGGCGCGTGACGAGCTCGTCAAGCGACGAGGCGCCGGCGATCCCGTCGCGCTGCAGCTTCTGCACCGCGTCGGGACTGCGGTCCCAGGCGACGACGTCGTGGCCGCCGTTCTTGAGCCGGCGCGCCATGTTGCCGCCCATGCGGCCGAGACCGATTAGCCCGAGTTGCATGTGCGCGATCAGGTTCGCAGGAAACGGCTTTCGATTGCGAGGATCTTGTTGAGCCGGCGCTGATGGCGTTCTTCCCCTGAGAATTTTGCAGAGAGAAACGTCTGCACGATTTCTGCGGCGGGTGCCGGGCCGACGACACGGGCACCGAGACAGAGCACGTTCATGTCGTCGTGCTCCACCGCCTGGTGCGCCGTGTAGCAGTCATGGACGACCGCCGCGCGTATACCGGGAAACTTGTTGACGGCGATGGAGACGCCGGCACCGCTCCCGCAGACGATGACCCCGCGTTCGGCGCGGCCGCTGGTCAGGGCGGTCGCCACCGCTTCGGCGCAGTCCGGATAGTCGACGGGGGCGGTGGAATGGGTGCCGAGGTCGAGGACGTCGTGGCCCTGTTTTGCGAGGGCATTCGCGAGATCCTGCTTCAATTCATACCCGGCGTGGTCGGCGCTGATGGCAATCCGCATGCGAACATTAACTATATTGCGTCCTGCTATACTTCCGCCTATGCGAAATACCGCTAAGTTCTTATCAGCGGCTGCTTTTGCGCTGCTGCTGGCGGCTGGTCTGCAGGCCGCCGGGCAGACGGCGCCGCAGGCACCTCCGCAGCCCACGTTTCGTACATCGGTCGACCTCGTCACGACCGATGTGATCGTCCGCGATTCCAAGGATCAGTTCGTCTCCGACCTCAAGCCGACCGAGTTCGAGGTCTTCGAAGACGGCGTCAAGCAGGAGATCGTCTCCGTCGTGCTGACGCACGGTGGACGCGTGTTCAACGTGCAGTCGCCGCCGCCCGCGCCCGCGCCGGAAGGCATCATCCTTCCGCCCTCGCGGCCGACCAACGACGCCGCTGGACGCGTGTTCCTGATCTTCCTCGACGACCTGCACCTCGACTTTCAGAACACCCCGCGCGTCCGCGAGCTGATCAAGAAGATGCTGCGGAATCTGATTCACGAAGGCGACATGTTCGGCATCGTCTCGACCGGCACCTCGTCGATCTCCGAGCAGTTGACCTACGACCGGCAGGTGCTCGAAGGCGCGATCTCACGCGCGACCGGCGGCGCCCTCAAGCCCGAAGACATCATCAAGGGCCAGCAGACTCAGCAGGGCAACGCCGAGCTGCGCTACCGCGCGCACGTCGCCTTCTCGACGGCGTATGACCTGATGAAGAACCTGGAGCAGGTGCGCAATCGGCGGAAGGCCGTGATTTACATCAGCAGCGGCTACGACTTCAATCCGTTCGAGACCTCGCGCCTCAAGTACCAGGCGGAGCAGTACCAGCTCGATTCCACCGACCCGCAGAACGATCCGTTTATCCGCCAGCAGAACCAGGGCAACAACTTCGCCGAAGCGGACCTGGTGCGTGAGCTCGCCGAGCTGACGCGCGCGGCCAACCGCGCCAATGCGACGCTCTACACCATCGACCCGCGCGGTCTCGTGGCCGGGCCGGACCTCGATCAGCAGGTGGAGACCGCCGAGTGGCAGGAGCACATCCGCGAGACGCAGGACAGCCTGCGCGTGCTGGCCGAGCAGACCGGCGGCATCGCCGTCGTCAACCAGAACGATTTCGACAAGGCGCTGAAGCGGATTGACGCGGAGACGAGCGACTATTACGTGCTCGGGTACTACTCGACGAACCCGGACCCGTTGAAACGCACGCGGAAGATCGAAATCAAGACGGTACGCTCCGGCGCCAGTGTGTGGTCGCGCACGTCGTACTCGCTGCGCCCGACGCCGCCGCCCGCAAAGTAATTCCTCCCCTACCTCGGCCCCTTGAGTGCCGCTTCGAACAGCGGCTTGATCGTGTCGAAGACGCGAATCACTTCCGAGACCGGGCGCGGTAGCCGGCTCATTTTCGGATAGAGCCACCCCGTCTCCCGCTGCAGTGAATGCCCCGCGATCCGGCTCGCAGACAACTGCCTCGTGCGGACGTCGTCGGCCGCCGCCTGCCACGGAATGATGCTGATGCCGAGACCGTTTCTGACCATCGCCTTGATGATCTCGACGTTCTCGGTTTCCATGACGATCTCCGCCTCGATCCGCTCCCGCGTAAAAAACTCCTCAACCAGGCGCCGTGTCACCGATCCCGTTTCGAAGAGGATGAACGGCTGCTTGTCGAGCTCGGCCGCCTGCACCAGCCGCTTCTTCGCGAGTGGATGCGTGGGATAGGTCACCAGGAGCAGTTCTTCCTGCAGCACCGGCACCGCGACCAGGTCGGAGGCTTCGATGGGCAGCGTCAGGAGGCCGAGGTCGCCGGCGCCAGCGCGGAGCATCGCAATCGATCGTGGGGTGCTGCCCACCGTGATCTTCAGATCGAGCTGGGGATGAATCCGCCGAACCTCGGCGAGCAGGGCGGGGAAGACATAGAGGCAGACCGTCATGCCGCCCACCAGGCGCATCGTCCCGCGCAGGGACTCCTGCTTGTCGCTGATGGCCGTGACCGTGTCCTGGAGGTCCTGGAAGACGCGGTGACTCAGTTGGAGGAGTGACTCGCCGGCGGGCGTGATGCGGATGCGGCGGCCGATGCGGTAAAACACCGCTTCGCCGAGCTCTTCCTCGAGCAGCAGGATCTGCCGGCTGATGGCCGACTGCGAGACGTGCAGCAGTTCACCGGCCGCGGTGAACGAGCCGCTTTCGGCAATGGCGCGGATGATCTCGAGTTGCCGAAGGTCCATGCGTCAGCATATATTCGCTGAACGCATGGGTTCAAGGAGATCGATGCCGATGGCAGGTCCGAACGGACCCTACGGGAGCGCCGCTCGCGTCCGGGCGATCGCTTCTTCGAGGTAGCCCTCGTCCATCTCGATGCCGATGAAGCTGACACCCAGTTGCGCGCAGGCGACCGCCGTGGAGCCGAGCCCCATGAACGGATCCGCGACCGTCTTGACCCTCGACAGGCCGTGCAGCTTGAGGCACATCTCGGGCAAGCGGGGAGGGAAGGTCGCCGGGTGCGGTCGATCTTTCTCGCGGCTCTGGATCGTTTCGTACGGGATGAACCAGGTGTTGCCGCGGCACCGGACGCCACCGGCGGCACTCTGCCATCGTCCAACGTTTGACGGATCCTGGTAGCGAACGCCAATCGCCTGACGGTCGAGCGGCGTGTGGCCTTCGCGCGAGAAGTGGAAGACGAACTCGTGGCAGTCGTGCAGAAAGCGCTTGCTGTTGATCGGTTTGTAGTGACCGACCGCGAGATCCTTTTCCAGTCCCGCCTTCGCGCCGGCGAGCTCTTTCTCGATGGCGATCGACTTGATCCAGTGGATGGTGTTCTGGAGCTGCAGATGCGGACGCACCGCCTGCGCCACGTCGAGCGCCGTCCATGGGTCGGTGGGCTTGGCGCCCACGTTCAGAAACATCGAGCCATCGAGGGCCAGCGCCGCCGCCGCGCGGGTCACCCATTCGCCGGTCCACTCGAGATACCGGCCCCGCGGAATCGTATCGTCGTAACTGCGGTACTGGATCCCCAGGTTATAAGGGGGCGACGTCACGATCGCGTTGAGTGACTCGGGAGGCAGCGATTCGAGCACCTGCAGGCAATCTCCCAGGTAGAACTGGAAGGTGGCCTTGCCGGACTTGAACTTTGTGTGGGGTTTGAGAGAACGGGGCACCGCCGCGATTGTACAGGCGATGTGGAAGGGATCTGGGGGGATGGGCGGTGGATCTGTCCGATGCGGCGCGGACCTTTACGGTCCGCGACTCACAGGAACTAGGACGCCCTAGCGACGTTTGCGAGGGTCTCGCTGACAATCGTGTGATTGCGGCGATGACCGTGAAGGGTGCACCCCTGGCCCTTCTCCTCGACGTAAGTGAGCTCGCGGCTCGTCGCCTGCTCACGATACCGGCCGATGACGCACCCGCAACCCAATGTCCGAAACCCAAGGAGCCGAACGAGACCACTCATGGTCGATCCTCCATCGCGCCAGACAGCAAACTGTGTACCGTTGAGCTGTTGCCGAATCCTTCCGGGCGCGTTCGTTTGTTCAAACGAAATACGGAAGAAAAGAGAACAGTCACCTGGTCAACGCGTCATCGAGGTGTGTTTCCCGCAACACACCGGTGTGGCTAACCGCCGACACCGTGGATCTTCTTCAACCGTTTGGATGGTGACCCTATTCAACCGCTCGAATGATATAGAGTCTCCACCGCGATGAATTCGTTTCGAAAAATCGCGCTGTCGGTCACGTGTGCGCTCGCGCCGACGATCGCGCACACCCAGGTAATCGGCGACGTGGGCGCATCCTTGATGCGGCGCGCGGACGTGCGCGCGGCGCTCGAATCGGCCCGAAGCGAGGAGCCAATAGCGATCGAGGATCAGATCCGCATCTGTGAGATCCCGGCGCCCCCCTTCAAGGAAGCCGACCGCGCGCGCGCCTATGCCGACGCATTTCGGAGCGCCGGCCTCCGGAATGTGCGGATCGACAAGCAGGGCAACGTGCTCGGGGAGCGGCCCGGCCGTCTTCCTCCCTCGACTGCGCTCGGGGCAGGCAAACCACATCTGGTCTTCAGCGCGCACCTCGACACCGTGTTTCCCGAGGGCACCGACGTCCGCGTCACCCGGGACGGGACCGTGCTCAGGGGACCCGGGATCGGCGACGACTGCCGCGGCCTCGCGGTGCTGCTGGCGGTCGTTCGCGCCATGAATAAGGGCGGCGTGCAGACCCAGGGGACGATCACCTTCGTCGGAACCGTCGGAGAAGAGGGGCTTGGCGACCTGCGCGGCGCCAAGGCGCTGCTCAACGAGACGCTGCGCGGCCAGGTCGATCGGTTTGTCTCCGTCGACGGCAGCGGCTACGGCATCACGCACAGGGCGGTCGGCAGCCGCCGGTACCGCGTCACGTTCAAGGGCCCGGGCGGTCATAGCTACAGCGCGTTTGGCCTGGCGAACCCCGCCCACGCGTTGGGCCGCGCCATCGCCGCCTTTGGCGATCTGCACGTGCCGTCGGATCCGAAAACGACCTTTGCCGTGGGACGAATCGGCGGAGGTACCTCGGTCAACGCCATTCCGTTCGAGGCCTGGATGGAGGTCGACATGCGCTCGGTGGACGCCGCCGCGCTCCAGGCCCTGGAGTCAGGCTTCCTGAAAGCGGTCGATGGCGCGCTGCTCGCCGAGAACGCGCGGTGGAATCAGAACGGCCGGTTGACGGTGGAGAAGCAACTGGTGGGCGATCGTCCTGCGGGCCTCACTCCCGCCTCGTCGCCAATCGTGGAAGCCGCGGTCTCGGTGACCAGGGCGCTCGGCTTGGCTTCGACCCTCGACGAGGGATCGACTGACGCCAATGCGGCCATGACGCTCGGGATTCCGGCCATCACCATCGATGCCGGCGGCCGCGGCATCGGCGCCCACGCCCTCGAGGAGACCTTCGACACCGCGGAGTCGTGGAAGGGAACCCAGCGCGCGCTACTGATCGCGATCGCGCTGGCTGAGTAAGAGCGCCTTGAAGCTTTCGAGCTCCACCGCGCGCTGACGGGCCGCCGCCCCGCGGGCGCGCACCACGCGGACGATGAAGGCCGCGTGCGGGAGGCCGACCGCGGCGAGCTCCAGCGGGGTTGGCCCAGGCAGCGCCGGCGGGATCAGGTTGATCACCGCCGCACAGACGAACACCACGGAAAACAGCGGATCGATTCCCCCGCCGGGCAGCGCCGGTCCCACCGCCATCGCCGTCGTTTCCCAGCGCGGGCCATCCAGCTCGCCCTCGTAGCAGACCTGCAGATACCGGCCGATGCGCTCGACGCCGACGTGAAGAGCGTGGATGGCCTCGAAGCCGGCGACCAGCACCGCCAGCGACAGCAGGGCGGTGACCGGAAGCTCGGCGAAGAGAAACAAGACCACGGTCAACGACGCCCACCCGAGCATCGTCACTGGCAACAGGACCATTCTCGTGGTGCCCCGGCTGGCGATGGTCTGCCTCAGTACGGTGAATTCAGA
>CAMCNL010000222.1 GCA_945876205.1 Candidatus Sulfopaludibacter sp. SbA3 | reverse complement strand
ACGCGCCCCGCCAGCGAATACGCCGCGGGACACATCGCCGGCGCTATCTCGGTGCCGGTCGACGACCTCCAGCGCCGCCTGCGCCAGCTTCCGAAGGACAAGGAGTACGTCGCCTACTGCCGCGGCCCCTACTGCGTCTACGCCGACCGCGCCGTTGAAATCCTCCGCTCGAAAGGGCGCCGGGCCAGTCGGCTGCTCGAAGGATTCCCGGAATGGCAGGCAGCGGGCCTGCCTGTCGAAGCTGGCACGGCGTCCATCCGCTGAATCTCCGTTTCGGAGAAGAGAGAGAAACCGATGACACTCGCCACCGTTGATCGCGCGGCGCTCGAAGCCAAGGTCAAGCCGTAAGGCGGGGCATGATGGCGGTACGCCTCGGCCTGCGGGAGAACGCCGGGCAATTCGCGCTGCTCGTCGTCGTGAATGCCTTTGTCGGCGCCATGGTCGGCCTGGAGCGGAGCATCCTGCCGGCGATTGCGGAGCACGAGTTCCAGCTCGCCGCGCGCACCGCGGTGCTCTCGTTCATCGTCGTGTTCGGCATGGCGAAGGCGCTCACCAATTACGGCGCCGGTCGGCTGTCGGATCGTGTGGGCCGCAAGCACGTGCTGGTGGCCGGGTGGCTGGTCGCCGTCCCGGTGCCGTTCCTCCTGATGTGGGCGCCGAGCTGGAACTGGATCCTGTGTGCGAATCTCCTGCTCGGCATCAGCCAGGGTCTGACGTGGTCCACCACCGTCATCATGAAGATCGACCTCGTCGGCGCGAAGCAACGCGGGCTGGCGATGGGCCTCAACGAGTTCGCCGGATACGTGGCGGTCGCCGCCAGCGCGCTGGCGACGGGCTGGATCGCCGCGCGCTACGGCCTGCGCCCGCAGCCGTTCTATCTCGGCGTCGGGTTCGTCATCGTGGGGCTCGCGCTGTCTGCACTGCTCGTTCGCGAAACACGCCATCACGTCTCGCACGAATCCGCGCTTCTCGGAACGCTGCCCGGCGGCGTCCCCACGCCTCGCGAGGTGTTCTGGCGCACGACGCTCCTCGACCGCAACCTGTCGAGCGTCAGCCAGGCGGGACTCGTCAACAACCTGAACGACGGGATGGCCTGGGGTCTCTTTCCGCTGGTGTTCGCCGCGGCCGGGATGAACCTGAAGCAAGTGGGTATGCTCGCCGCGATCTATCCGGCCACGTGGGGTGTCAGCCAGCTGGCGACCGGGGCACTGTCGGATCGCACTGGACGGAAGCCGCTCATTGTCTGGGGCATGTGGATCCAGGCGGCTGGCATCGGCGTGGTGACGATGGCGCACGTGTTCGCCGGGTTTGTCATCGGTGCGGTGCTGCTCGGCATCGGCACCGCGATGGTGTATCCCACGCTGCTTGCCGCCATCGGCGATGTCGCCCACCCGTCATGGCGGGCATCCGCGGTCGGCGTCTATCGCCTCTGGCGTGACCTCGGGTACGCGATCGGCGCGCTGCTCGCGGGTCTCACGGCAGATGCGTTCGGGCTGAATGTGGCCATGTGGGTCATCGCGGCGCTGACCTTCGCATCCGGGGTCGTGTCGGCGACGCGAATGGCAGAAACGCTCCCCGCAAGGGTGCCGTCGCCGTAATGCACAGACAGGAGTGACCGTATGCCCAAGACGCTCTTCATCCTGAACGATCCCCCCTACGGCACGGAGCGCAGCTACAACGCGCTTCGCCTCGCCGGTTCGTTGTCCAAGCGCGAAGGCGAGGAAGTAAGAGTCTTTCTCATTGGCGACGCGGCGAGCTGCGCGAAAAAGGATCAGAAGGTCCCGCAGGGGTACTACAACGCGGAAGTCATGTTGCGAAACGTCGGCCGGCACGGGGGCGAGATCGGCGTCTGCGCCACGTGCATGGACGCGAGGGGAATCGCAGACACAGAGCTCACAGATACCACGCACCGGAGCACGCTCGAAGAGCTCACCAATTGGGTGCAGTGGGCGGATCGCACGCTCGTGTTCTAGAAAGGACCAGAAGCCTGTGGCCGACTCACAGACAGTTCTCATTCTTGGCGGCGGCGTCGGCGGTGTCGCCACCGCCCGGGCACTGCGAAAGCGCCTGCCCGCCACGCACCGTGTCGTGCTGGTGGATCGCGAGCGCGATCACGTCTTCGCACCGTCGCTGCTGTGGCTCATGGTGGGCCGGCGCACGGCAGACGCGATCACCCGTCCGCTGGCACGCCTGGCGCGCAAAGGCATAGACGTTCGCATCGGCGATGTCGAGCACATCGATCCTGATCGGCGACTGGTGACCATTGCAGGCGAGGAACTGTCTGCCGACTACCTGGTCATCACGCTGGGCGCCGATCTCTCCCCGGAATTGATTCCAGGTCTCGCCGAGGCGGGCCACAACTTCTACACGCGCAGCGGTGCCGAGTCGCTCCGGACGGCTCTCGAGAGTCTGCGGTCCGGCCGCCTCGTCGTCCTCACCGCCGCGCCGGCCTACAAATGTCCGGCGGCGCCGTACGAGGGCGCGATGCTCATCGATGACTGGTTCCGCACGCAGGGGCTGCGCGACGCCGTGCAGATCGAGGTTTATGCCGCCGAACCGGCGCCGATGGGCGTGGCCGGTCCCCACGTCTCGAGCGCCGTGACGCAGCTCCTCGCCGCGAAGGGCATCCCCTATCACCCCGAGCATCAGGTGACAGCCGTGGACGCCGGCCGGAAGCGGCTGACGTTTGCGAACGGCGCACAGGCGGACTTCGACCTGCTCGCGTACGTGCCGCCTCATCGCGCACCGGCCGTCATTCGCGACAGCGGCTTGACGGGTGAGAGCGGGTGGATGTCGGTGGATCGCCACACGATGCAAACGCGGTGGCCCAACGTCTACGCGATCGGCGATATCGTCTCGATCCCGCTGGCGCTTGGGAAGCCGCTGCCGAAGGCCGGCGTATTTGCGCACCGAGAGGGCGAGGTTGTGGCGGAGAACATCGCGCATGCCATTGCGGGCCAGGCCCAGTCGGCGCGCTTCGATGGATATGGCGAGTGCTTCATCGAAATCGGCGGCGGCAAGGCGGGCTTCGGGGGTGGAGACTTCTACGCGGAGCCGAAGCCCGCGGTGACACTGCATCAGCCAAGCTGGCGTTGGCATCTCGGCAAGGTGTGGGTCGAGAAGTCGTGGCTCTACACCAAGCTGTGAACGCAGTCTGAGGCGACATGACGAAGCAGATTGAGGCGGAGACCCTGCGCAAGTGGCTCGACACGCAGCAGCCGGTCACGGTGCTGGACATCCGAACCGACGAAGACCGCGCCCAATGGGCCATTCCCGGAAGCGTGCACCTCAACGCCTACGAGGCGTTGCGCGCCGGACAGCCGGGCGCGCTCGCCGACGCGGCATTCCCGCTCGATCGACCCGTCGTGACCGTGTGCAATGCCGGCCGTGTCAGCGAGACAGCCGCCGCGATGCTTGCCGAGCGGGGCTTCGACGCACGGTCGCTGGCGGGCGGCATGAAGGCGTGGAGCCTGGCGTGGAATGCCGCGGACGTGCCGCTCCAGGACCAGTCATGCCGCGTCATCCAGGTGCGCCGCACCGGCAAGGGATGCCTCTCGTACATCGTTGGCTCCGATGGCGAGGCCGCGGTGATCGACCCGTCGGTGTCGCCCGACGTGTACCTCGAGCTCGCGAATCGCCACGGCTGGGCTATTCGGTACGTGTTCGAGACCCATGTCCACGCCGACCACCTGTCGCGCGCCCGAGAACTGGTCAGGCAGACGGGAGCGGCGCTCCTGTTGCCTCCGCAGCAGCGCGTCAGATTCGCGTTCACCGCGATTGTCGATGGCGAACGCATGTCGCTGGGACGCGCCAGCCTCACGGCAATGCACACGCCCGGTCACACGAATGAGAGCACGTCGTACGTCTTGAACGATACCGCGGTGTTCACCGGCGACACGCTGTTCATCAACGGCGTGGGGCGCCCAGACCTGCACGCCGACCCGGAGGCTGCGCGCCAACGAGCCCGCGCCCTGTTCGCGTCGCTCACCCACCTGCAGGCCCTTCGCCCCGAGATGGCGGTGTTGCCCGCGCACGCGAGCGAGCCGATCGCGTTCGATGGACGCGCGGTCGCCTCATCGATAGCGGAGATCGAGGCATGGCTGTCTGGATGGCTGGTGTCGGAATCGGCCTTTGTCGATCGCGTGACCGCCAGGCTCCCGCCCACGCCGCCGAACTTCGCCCGCATCGTCGATCTGAATGAGGCCGGCGAGTTCCCGACCAGCGATCCCACCGACCTCGAAGCGGGAGCCAACCGATGTGCCGTGAGGTAGTCGCGCGCCGCCGTCGCGATCTTGGAGATCGCCGGCTGCTTCGCAGCGAGCACGACGAGCATTGTGGCCGGCGTTACCGGTTACATTCCCTGGCGCGTCGGCTGGACGGCTAAGAACACGCCGACACCCGGCGCGAACGTCCCTCGGTAACGCTGTGCAAGTAATGAGGGAACGATAATCGTCTGCACGCTCGCACCAGCGCCCGGCACGAGACCCTTCCACGAACGGAGATGCCGAATATAGCCCGCCTGCAGCTTTCCTACGATGAACACGCGCGTGATGTATTCATGGGCGTGCAGATCGTGCGCGGGCTTGCCGACGATCTCGATCCGCCCGAACCAGGTGTGCCGGGTATTGGGCATCGCACTCGTCTCGAGCAGGACCGCGTGCGTCGTTTGCGAGAGCAACCCGGCCGGAATCGCGCTGGTCTTGGCGTTGACGCCCCACGCCAGCGTGGTGGCCCAGACGCCGGATCCACGGAGCGGCCGGTGATAGGAGGCGGACGCCGTGGCGCGGTCCGCGCTGTTTCGCGGCTGCGAACCGATCCCGGCTTCGGCGTCGTGCAGATGCCCCGCTGACACCTGCAAGGCGAGGCGATCCGTCGGATTCAGCGACACGCGGCCCGCGATCGAATCGAACCGGTCCAGATCGAAATTGGTTCGCGTCGAATCAGGCTCGCGCCCGTTGAACACGGACGTCTCGATCTTCCATCGACGGTCGTAGACGCCCGCCGTGACCAGGCCGAATGTGATGTGCGTCGAATCCAGCCAATGATGCGCGATCGGCGCGATCGGGTTTGGGAATGCGGACAGGCGATGCGGAAAGGCGGCGGGGCCGAGCGCAGGTTCTCCGGCCGGGCCTCCATAGATTTGCCAGCGCACGGTCCCGGCGAGCGGACGGTCGTACTCGGCGGCGACTTCCATGAAGAGGTCGTGCGGATGCTGGCGATCGTGAATGCTGTCACGCTCGCAGATCTCCCCTGTGGCCAGGAGGTTTGGATAGCCGCATCCGCGAATCGTCCAGGGCTCCAGGCTCAACATCGTGCGCACGGCCAGCCGGCCGCGACCGACGGGCCTGGCGGCCATCCCCATGACCCAGTTGATGCTGCCAGACTGATGACCGCGATGATGGTCCTCGCCCGACTCTGCTGGGCCGATGCGGGGACCGCGACGACCACGAGCGTCGCGACCACAAGAGCTGCTAACGCGAGGGGCACGAACGAAGCTTATCCCCTCTGTGCGTCCTCGTCTCAGGCGAGGACGTTCCGCAGCGACGCCAGATGGTGAATACGGGAGAGAGTGGCCGCCACGCGTTCGTTTGAATCGCTCGACGCGTTGACCGGCACGAACAGTACCGTGCCTTCGCGCCGCGCAAGCACGTTGCTCACGACCAGCGCGCGCATCATCCAGATGGCGCCGCGGACGGTGGCGCACTCGACGCCGTGCCAGCCGGTGTAGCGATGCGGCGACGCACGCAGCCCGGTCTCGCGATGGATGCGCTCGGCCAACGCCGGCGCCGCCTGATTCGGTTCGTCGTCGGCCGCGCCGGAGGTGATGAGCGGCGACTCCTTCGCCAGCGCCCTGAAGAAGTCTCCAATCGCCAGCTTCTGTGACTGCGACATGTGACCGAGCCAGTAGTGGCAGGTCTTGGCGATGACGGTAATGACGTTCTTGATTTCCTTCTCGAGTCGAAAGGCAGGCCCGGCGGGCAGGTCGAGCCAGCGGCCTTCCACCTGGGCCGAGACATTCTCCATGACGATGGCGCGGAGCAGCCAGAGGGCCATCGTGTCGCTCAGGCAGCCAACCTGGCACCAGCCTGGATGCGGAGACGCCGCGGTCGAGAGATCGGTGGCCAGCGTGATGCCGCGGCGGATCTCGTCGACCACTTCCTCATAGCGATCGGGCCTGGCGTCGATCTCCTCCCGGGACGCCGGCTCGAGCAGGACACCCTTGTGCGGAGGACCGCCGGCCATCGCGAGATCGCAGAAAGAGTCCCACATCTGGTCCCATGCCACGTGACCATCCGCGCCGTACTTCAAGGGGGCCGACCCCATCGACACCGGCTGCACGTCCTCATAGGATTCCTGATACTCCTCAGGCAGCACCATCTTCAGCCTGGAATCCAGCTCCTCGAGTGCCGCGCGCTCGTAAATGGTGATTGTCATCCTCGAGAAGATGGCATGCAGCCCTTCTAACGCACGGCTCCGCTCAATGTCGCGGCGCCTCCCTGCCACTCGACCTTGATCTGCCACGTGCCGCTCATGCCGAACTCGCCGTTCACCAGGTACCGGCCGGGCGTGTCCGAGCTCCGCACGTCGACCGTGCCGAACATCGGCGCCATCCCGGCCATCGGCATCGTCGCCGTCACGCGGACCATGCCGACGTCGCGCAGGCTTCCATCCGCCGCCGACCGGAACTCCAACGCAAAGGAGCTCTTGCCCTGGGCCAGCGTGCCGGTCTCGGAGAGCAGCACCACGTCCACGTCGCCCGAACGGACCTTCTGTAGCTCCTTCAACGGCCCTGCCTCAGGTGCCGGCCCACCGCAGCCGGACACGGCGAGGCCGATCACCAGCGCCACGCACCAGAGCACCCGGCGGCCGGACGCCCCCCTTTTCATCCACTCTGCGATCATCTCCACCTGCTCCTGAGTCGGCTGAACGGCACCTGCCCCTACTTCCCGGAATCCGACAG
>CAMCNL010000221.1 GCA_945876205.1 Candidatus Sulfopaludibacter sp. SbA3 | reverse complement strand
CCGGCGCGCTACAGGTGAACCGGTACCTGGTAGCGCGTGGGCTTCAGCCCACGCGCAAATAAGGGGCACAATGCTCGATTTCCTCCGCCGCCGTTCAGCTCCTCCTACCGATCTCATGCAGATCATCGGAGACGTACGGTCTCGCTGGCGCATGAAGCTCGCGCTCAGGGGCATCGTGACCGCGCTGGCCATCGTCGTGGCCCTGGTTCTGGTGGCCGCGTCTGCGATGGAGTGGGCCCGCTTCAGTCCGGCGTCGATCATCGCCGCGCGGGTGTTGCTCGCGATCGGGGTCGTCGCATCGGTTGGCTATTTCCTGGTCCGTCCGCTCCGCCGCCACGTCAGCGACGACCAGGTCGCGCTCTACCTCGAGGAGAACGAGCCGTCACTCCAGGCCACGCTCGTCAGCGCGGTCGAGGCGAATCGTACCGGTTCAGGATCCGACTCCGCGGTGCTCGTGCGTCGCCTGATCGAGCAAGCGATTGAACGGTGCTGCTCGGTGGATGCTTCACGCCGCATAGAAGGCGCACCGCTGCGCAAGTGGGGCGCGATGCTTGGCGGTGTCACCGCGGTGGCGATCCTGGCGTTCCTGCTCGGCCCGGCCTTCGTACGCAACGCCGTGCGCGCCATGTTGCTCGTCTCGAGCAACGTCGAGGCCGCTGCGCCGTACCGCATCGAGGTCACCCCCGGCAACGCCGACGTGCCGAAGGGTGCCGACCAGACAATCACGGCGAAGCTGTCAGGCTTTACGGCGCCCGAGGCGACCTTGATGGTGCGTCGCACGCCGGGAGCGGCCTTCGAGGCCCTTCCGCTCGTCCGCGGCGAGAGTGGCAACTACGAAGGCCTGCTCTTCGACGTCGCTGCGCCGCTCGAGTACTACGTCGAGGCCGAGCGCGTGCGCTCGCCGATCTTCAACCTGAAGACGGTGGACGTGCCGTACGTGGAACGCCTCGAGCTCGAGTATCACTTCCCGGCCTATACCGGCCTCGAGCCGCAGAAGATCGAAGACGGCGGCGACATCGCGGTGCTCCGCGGCACCGAAGTGCGCCTCCGCGTCTTCCCGACGATGAAGACGCCGGGTGGTCGAGTGGCGCTCAATGAAAAGGAGAATGCCGATCTCACCGCGCAGCCGGATGGCTCGCTGACCGGCACGTTCAAGGCGGACCGCGACGGCTTCTACCGCGTCGAGCTGGTCGCGCCCACTGGCGCGCGCGGGCCGGCCTCACCGCAGTACTCGATCGACGTGCTCACGGATCAGCAGCCCACCGTCAGGTTCTCGAAGCCGGGCCGCGACACGACCGCGTCGTCGATCGAAGAAGTGTTCGTCGAGGCGCAGGCCGAGGACGACTTCGGCGTCCGCGATCTCGAGCTCGTCTACTCCGTCAATGGCGGCGCCGAGAAGGTTGTGAAGTTGTTTGGCGGCCGCAACCGGCTGCCCGAAGTGACGGCGGGTCACACGTTCTATCTCGAGGAGCTGGGCGTCGAGCCGGGCGACTCGGTGTCGTATTACGCCCGCGCCATGGACAACGACGGCGGAGGCGGCGGCAAGGCCGCGTCGAGCGACCTCTACTTCCTGCGCGTGCGGCCGTTCAAGAAGGACTTCCGCCAGGCGGCGAGCCAGGGCGGTGGTGGAGGTGGTGGCGGCGGTGGCGGAGGCGGCCAGGTCGAGGCGCTCTCGCAGCAGCAGCGGCAGATCATCTCCGCGACCTTCAACGTGCAGCGCGATCGCAAGACCGCGACGCCCGCGAAGTTCCGTGAGAGCAACACCGTCGTCGGCCTGTCGCAGTCGCGCCTGCGCGAGCAGGTCGAAGGCCTCATCACGCGCATGAACAGCCAGCTGGTGCAGCAGGATCCGGCGTTCGCCAAGATCGCCGAGATGATGCCGAAGGCTGTCGAGGCGATGAAAGAGGCGGAAGGCAAGCTCGCCGCCGCAAGCCCCGACGGCGCGCTGCCGGCCGAGCACAAGGCGCTGCAGATCCTGCAGAAGGCCGAAGAGGAATACGAGCAGCAGATCAGCGTGCAGCAGCAGGCGGGCGGCGGCGGTGGCGGCGGCGGTGGCAGCCAGCAGCAGCAGGAGCTGGCCGAGATCTTCGAGCAGGAGCTCGAGAAGATGGCCAACCGCTACGAGACCGCCAACCAGGCGCAGCAGCAGACGGCCGATCAGAAGGTCGACGAGCTGCTCGAAAAGCTGAAGGAGCTTGCACGGCGGCAGGAGCAGGAAGCGGCGCGGCAGCGCCTGCGGTCGCTCGAGCAGCAGGCCAACGGCGGTCAAGGTGGTGGCGGCCAGGCGGGCGGTTCGGGTTCTGGTGGCGCCGCGGCACAGCAGCGCGCGCTGGCGGAGCAGGCCGAAGAAGCCGCGCGCCGTCTCGAGCGCCTCGCACGCGAAGAGAATCGTCCCGACCTGCAGGAGGCCGCGCGCCAGATGCAGCAGGCCGCCGACGCGATGCGTCGTGCTGCCGCGGGTGGCGACGCCAACGCGTCGTCGCAGGCCCAGGCCGCGCTCGAACGGCTGAAGGAGACGGAGCGCCGCCTCCAGCAGAACCAGGCGGGGCGCGCCGAGCGTGACATCCAGGATGCCAAGCGGCAGGCCGACGAGCTCGCGCGTCAGCAGCAGGAGATTTCCGACGACGTGCGTGCGTTGAGCAATGCGGGCGTCGCGGCTCCGAACCGCCGCCAGCAGGCGCAGCAGATCAACCAGGAGAAGACCGAGCTTGAAGCCAAGCTCGGTCAGCTCGAACAGCAGCTCGATCGCGCGGCGCGCGATGCCACGCAAACCGAGAAGGCTGCGTCGCGAAAGATGGCGGAAGCCGCCGGCACGATTCGCGACCAGCGCCTCGGCGACAAGCTGCGCTACTCGCAGAACCTCGTCAACCGCGGGTCGTCGGCGCAGTCGACGCAGGCTGCGGAGAACGAGATCAGCGGCGGCATCGATGCCGTGCGCAAGAAGCTCGACGAAGCATCCGCGGCGCTTGGCCAGGGTGAGAGCAATAACGCCAACCGGATGGAGAACGCCCTCGAGCGCGCGCGCCGCCTGGCGCGAGCCGCCGAATCACTGCAGGAGCGCACCCGTGAGCGCGGCCAGCAGGGCCAGGGTCAAGAGGGTCAGGGCCAGCAGGGCCAGGGCCAGGGCCAAGGGCAAGGCCAGGGGCAGCAAGGACAGCAGGGTCAGCAAGCCGGCCAGCAGGGCCAGCAAGGGCAGCAGGGCCAAGGGCAACAAGGCCAGGGTCAGCAGGGTCAGGGCCAGCAGGCAGGCCAGGGTCAACAAGGCGGTCAGGGTCAGCAGGGGCAGGGCCAAGGTCAGGGCCAGCAAGGCCAGGGTGGTCAAGGCGGCCAGGGTGGCCAGCAGGCGGGCCAGGGCGGCGGCGACGGCCAGGTCAATGACGGCGGTATCGGTGGCGGCAACTTCGGCGGCGTCAATCGCGGCGGTGGCTACAACGGATACGCCAACGGCTACGGCTGGGAGTGGGGCCGCAACTGGAGGCTCTCGCCCGAAGACATTCGGCAGCTCCGCGGTGAAGTTCGCCAGTGGACGGGCGACGCCTCGCAGCTACGCCGGGATCTCTCCGCCGAGAACATCGACCCGCGCGAGCTCGACGAGATCCTGCGCGCGCTGCGGCAGCTCGATGACCCGCGCGTCTACCAGAACGCATCGGAACTTCAGCGGCTTCAGAGCATTGTTGCTGAGGGATTGAAGCGCTTCGAGTTCGGCCTCCGCCGGCAGGTGGACGCCACCGAGAACGCCGTCGTCCTCTCGGGAACCGACGATGTGCCCGAGGAGTTCAGGAAGCTGGTCGAGGAGTACTACAAGTCACTCTCGAAAGGCTCCAAGTGAAAGCCCGCCTGGCCATCGCACTGATACTCAGTGTGACGATGGCCAGCGCGGCGGCGGCGCAGTTCCGCGGCCAGTTCCGCGGATTCGGACCGCGCGGCGCTCCAGCCAGAGTGGCGAATGCCGACACGTTCGGCCACGGGTTCAACTTCTGCCGCGCGGTCTATACCAGTGGACGGCGCGAGTCAGGCGGGCAGGGATGGTCGACCGACTATCCCGATGCCGAGCTCAACTTCTCCATCCGCCTCGGCGAGCTGACCAAGACGCGCGTCAGCAAGGACCCTTCCGGTTCTCCCGATCACCTCGTCGTCCGGCTCACCGAAGACAACCTGTTCCAGTGCCCGTACCTGCACATGGAAGACGTGGGCACTGCCAACTTCACCGAGGCCGAGGTCCTGGGCCTGCGCACCTATCTGCTCAAGGGCGGGTTCATGTGGGTCGACGACTACTGGGGCACGAGCGCGTGGAGCAACTGGGTGTCGCAGTTCGCGCGCGTGCTGCCGCCGTCGGAATATCCGATCCAGGACATTCCGATCACGCATCCGATCCTGAAGACGATGTTCGAGGTGAAGGAGATGCCGCAGATTCCGTCGATCCAGTTCTGGAGAACGAGCGGCGGCGCCACCTCGGAGCGGGGTTCGGACAGCGCGGTGCCGTCGTTTCGAGGGGTCACCGACAAGCACGGCAACCTGATCGTCGTCATGACGCACAACACGGATATCTCGGACGCGTGGGAACGCGAAGGCGAGGACTCGCGCTTCTTCTATAGCTTCTCGCCCAATGGCTACGCAGTCGGCATCGATATCGTCCTCTACGCGATGACACACTGACATCGATGCGAGTTCGGATCCTCACCTTCGCCCTCGTGCTGGTGCCGCTCGCCGTCGCGGCGCAAGGCGGCTTTGGCCGCCGCGCGCTGCAGCCTTCGTCCGGCAATCCGCCGTATACGAGCGACTTCGTCTTTACGCGGGTTGCCTACGGCTCAGGGCTGGGCGGGTTTGGCGGTTTTCGCGGCTCGAGCTGGAATCACGATTATCCGGACGCGGACCTCTACCTGACGCAGGTGCTGGACGACCTGACGCGGATGCGGGTGAGGTCGAATCACAGCAACGTCCTCGCGCTGAGTGATCCGGCTATCTTCGACAATCCGATCATGTACATCTCGGAGCCTGGGTTCTGGGGTCTGCCAGAGGCCGACGTCTCGAAGCTGCGCGCCTACCTGCTGAAGGGCGGGTTCGTGATCTTCGACGACTTCGAGGGCGAGCAGTGGAACAATATGGCGCGCAACATGGCCCGCGCGCTGCCTGAGCATCGGTGGATTCTGCTCGATATCAACCACCCGATATTCCACTCGTTCTTCGACGTGAAGGCGTTCGAAGTGCCGCACCCGAGCGTCAACGTGCCGCCCAAGTTCTACGGCATGTTCGAGAACAACGACCCGAACCGGCGCATGATCGCGCTCGCCAATCACAACAGCGACGTCGCCGAATACTGGGAATGGTCGGCGCGCGACATGTTTCCCGTGTACGTCACCAGCGGCGCCTACCAGCTCGGCGTGAACTGGATCATCTACGGGATGACGCACTAGGCGGACGGGAGATCGTTCGGAACGAGCTAAGATCAGTTCGTGCCATTTGCATCTCTCAAGCTTCACCCTGACCTTCTCAAGGCCGTCAAAGAGCTCGGCTTCGTCCGTCCAACCCCGATCCAGGAGGATGCGATTCCACCCGCCCTGGCCGGGCGCGACGTGCTGGCCTGCGCGCAGACCGGCAGCGGCAAGACCGCCGCGTTCCTCCTCCCCATCATCCATCGGCTGATCGAGAAGCCGCGCCGGACGACGCGGGCGCTCATCCTGACGCCGACGCGCGAGCTGGCGGCGCAGATCCTCGAGGATCTGAACGCGCTCGCGGTGCATACGCCGGTCTCCGGAGCCGCCGTCTACGGCGGCGTCGGCATGGGACCGCAGGAGCACGCCTTCCGGAGTGGGGTCGACATCATCGTCGCGACGCCGGGCCGCCTGCTCGACCATTTCCGGATGCCCTATGCGAAGCTCGCCGGCGTCGAGTACCTGGTGCTCGACGAAGCGGACCGCATGCTCGACATGGGCTTTCTCCCTGACATCCGCCGTGTGCTCCGTCACATTCCGACGAAGCGCCAGACGCACTTCTTCAGCGCGACGATGCCGCAGCCGATTGCGGTGCTGGCCAACGAGATGCTGAAGAACCCGGAGCAGATTAGGCTCCAGCGGCAGTCGGCGCCGGCGGTCGGCATTACGCAGGCGGTGTACCCGGTGCCGCAGGACCTCAAGGCGGCGCTGTTCGTGGCGCTGCTCGAGCGCAACATCCTGCGCGAAGCGCTCGTCTTTACGCGGACGAAGCATCGCGCAAACCGCCTGGCGGAGCACCTCGTCCGCGCCGGCATCAACGCCGCGCGGATTCACGGCAACCGCTCGCAGGCGCAGCGCACCGAGGCGCTTGCCGGCTTCAAGAACGGCAAGTACCGGGTACTGGTCGCCACCGACATCGCGGCGCGCGGCATCGACGTCGAGGCGCTGAGCCACGTGGTCAACTTCGACGTGCCGGCGGTGCCGGACGATTACATTCACCGCGTCGGACGCACCGGCCGCGCCGAGGCGACCGGCGACGCGTTTACCTTCGTCGCGCCGGAGGACGAAGGTGAGCTGCGCGCGATCGAGCGGGCGATCAACAGGACGCTGCCGCGCGTCACGCTGCCCGACTTCGATTACCGGGCCCGGCCGCAGGCGCGGCTCGAAATTCCACTGGCTGAGCGAATCGCCGCGATTCGCCAGCGCAAGTCGGACGAGCGGGCGCGCTCGAGAGCCAAGGCGGGCGGCGGACAGCGCAAGGGAGAAGAGGCGTGGGCCAAGCGCGCGCCCGGAGCGTCTCGACCGGCCGGCCCTTCGCGCTCATCGGGGGGCCGCCGGCCACCGACCCGAAGCCGATCCTAGCCATTACTCCTGATGAGACGGCCCTTCTGGTACGGCGGATGCTGGATCCGCAGAAGGAATCTGTACGGAACTCATCAGGAGGAAATGGAATGTTGAAGACACTTGCGGCTCTCGTGGCCGGCGCCGGACTCGTCATGACCGTGGCGTGCGCGAAGACCGACGCGGGCATTACGACCAACGTC
>CAMCNL010000220.1 GCA_945876205.1 Candidatus Sulfopaludibacter sp. SbA3 | reverse complement strand
CGGGTTGGTGCGGCCGTACGACTGTGCAAGACTTCTTCATGGCGGCTCCTTCTTGTGAGGCTTGCGCCTCGGGCTTAGACACCACTCGTGTATCACGAGCAGTGAGGAGCCGCCGCTTTCAATTTTCAACAGCTACTGGGACATCTCCTGCGACGTACTAGTGGGAACTTGCTAGGGAAAACATGTACCAGGTGGTCCCAACTAGTAAGTTGTTTCCAGTCAGCTAGTTGCGTGACAGGGCCATGGTCCTCTGGGACGAATTATCCATGCGAGCCGATGTCGTCGACCAAAATCATGGATCATCGCCGGTTGGTAATACAAGAATAACGTCCGGTCACGCCGGGTGGATGTTTGAGCCCACCGGCTGAGTCGCGTCAACGGCGGTATCTTGAGGAACTTTGACGACCGGGAGATGGGCGCGGGTGGTCGCGTGCGCAGCGGCAATATCACTTCTGTCGTATCCACGCAGCCCGCCGTGCGGCCGCAGCCGTAGCTCGCGTAGATAGCCGCGCCCAAAGATCACGGATCATTCGCTGTTGGTAATACGAGGGTCGCGGCTGGTCACGTCCGCCTGGTGTTTGAGCCCACGAGAAGTGCAAAAACTGGCCTGAAAACAGCCGTTTTCCGACAATCCGTCGTTGCGCGCCCGGCCGGGTGGTGCTTCAATCCTCGGAAAGGAGTCCATCATGCGTCTGAATGTCTTCGTCATTTGCGCCGCCCTCTGTCTTGCGGCCGTGTGTGCCAGTGCGCAGAGCACCACGGGCACGATCTCCGGCCGCGTCGTCGACGGCCAGGGCCTTCCCATCCCCGGCGTAACGGTGACCGTCACGTCGCCCAATCTGCAGGGCACCCGTGAGACGGTCACGTCCGCCAACGGCGATTACATCGTCAGCCTGCTGCCGTCGGGCGTCTACGCGGTGACCTTCGAGTTGAGCGGATTCGGTCAGCAGACGCGATCGGTGACGGTGGCGCCGACACAGGTCGTCCCGCTCGAAATTGAGATGGGACCGGCCGCCGTCACTGAGACGGTGGAGGTCGTCGGTCGATCCGCGGATGTCTTCGTCGCGACCGCGCAGGTGGCGACCAACTTCAACCAGCAGTTGATCTCGGACCTGCCGACCGCGCGCGATATCAACGCGACGCTGATGCTTGCGCCGTCGGTGCATCCGACCGGGCCGGCGGGGTCGTACTCGATTGCCGGGTCGCAGTCGTACGAAAGCCTTTTTCTCGTCAACGGCGTGACCGTCAACGAAAACCTGCGCGGCCAGGCCTACGACCTCTACATCGAAGACGCGATCCAGGAAACGACGGTGGCGACGGCCGGCGTCTCAGCCGAATACGGCCGCTTCAGTGGCGGCGTCGTCAACGTCGTCACCAAGTCCGGCGGCAACCGCTTCAGCGGCTCGTTCCGCGACACGCTCAACAATGACAAGTGGCGCAAGATGACGCTCTTCGAGAAGTCCGCGACCGGCGGTGTCGGCGGGGGACGCGACCTCCGGATCGACAAGACGGTGCCGACCTACGAATACACGGCCGGTGGCCCGGTGATGCGCGACAAGCTGTGGTGGTTCACCGCCGGCCGCCTCCAGAAGCAGGAGAGCGGCCGTAACACCGCGGTGACGGCGATCCCCTATACCTTCACCGAACAGAACAAGCGTTTCGAGTTCAAGGGCACCTACGCCATGACCTCGACGCAGCGCTTCCAGAGCTCCTACAACAAGACGATCCGCGAGCAGTTGAACAACACGTTCAACATGAACCTGTCGATGGATCTCGCGAGCCTGGGCGATCGGGAGCTGCCCGAGGATCTGTTTACGTTCAACTACACGGGCGTCGTGCTGTCGAACTTTTTCGTCGAGGGGCGCTACTCGAACCGGCACCAGAGTTTCATCGGGTCGGGGTCGCGCTTCACCGATCTGGAACGCGGGACGCTCCTGATCGATCGCAGCCGGGGCAACACCCGCTACTGGACCGACACGTTCTGCGGTGTCTGCGACGCGGAGCAGCGGGATAACAACGACTACTTCGTCAAGGCGTCGTACTTCCTGTCCACCCGTGCCACCGGGTCGCACAGCATGACCTTCGGCTACGACAACTTCGACGACAAGCGTTTCGCCAATAATCACCAGTCGGGGAGCGACTACCGGATCCTCGGCACCAGCAGCATCCTTGCCGGCACCGGCGCGTCGACGACGATCTATCCCTCTTTCCTCGGCGACGGCTCGACGATCATCCAGTGGAATCCGATCCCGCAAGACAGCCAGGGCTCGAACTTCCGCACGCACTCGGCGTTCTACAGCGATGCCTGGCGCGTCAGCAACCGCGTCACGGCGAACCTGGGCGTCCGCTACGACAAGAACGACGGCCAGGATCAAGCCGGCCGAACGGTGATTACCTCCGACGCGTGGAGCCCGCGCCTCGGCGTCACGATCGATCCCACGGGCGGCGGCACATGGTCGGTCACCGGGAGCGTTGCCAAATACGTGACGGCTGTGGCGCAGTCGATCGCCGATGCGTCATCGGCTGGCGGCAACCCGCAGACGAGACAGTTCGTCTACCGCGGACCGAACATCAACCCGATCGGTACGGCAGCTCCGGTGACCGCCGACCTGGCGATCCGTCAGGTGTTCGCCTGGTACAACGCCAACGGCGGCTCAAATCTCCCGCTCTCCGCCGCGCCGGATATTCCCGGCCTGACGCCGGTCATCGGCGCTTTGAGCTCGCCGTATGCGTGGGAGTACGCCGCTGGCGTCAATCGACAGGTTGGTCAGCGCGGCGCGGTGCGCCTCGACACCGTGTATCGCGACTACAGAACTCCGTACGCCGACTTCACCACGCCCGGCAGCCGGGTGACAGACAGCGAGGGGCGCTCCTACGATCTGATTACCATCGGCAATGAGAGCGATCTGGCCTTCCACCATTACGCCGGCCTGACGACGCAGGGCACCTACCGGTGGAGTGCGATGGACATCGGCGGTAACTACACCCTGTCGCGCAACTGGGGGAACTACGAAGGTGAGACGGTGGCCAGCGGTGCGTCGCGGTTCCAGGGCACGCGGTTCCCGGAATACAAGCAGCAAGCCTGGAACTTTCCCGAAGGCGACTTGAGCACCGACCAGCGTCACCGCTCGAGACTGTGGCTGAACTATCGTCCCGGCATCGTGAACGGCCTGACGCTGAGTGTGCTGGAGTTGCTGGAGAGCGGCATTCCGTATGGCGCCGGTGGGCGTGATGCGTCATCGCAGGGCGCCGTGACGAGCGGCGTGGACGCGCGGCCGTATGTCAGCAATCCCGGGTACCTGAACCCGCCCGCGGGTCTCGACACCGTCTACTACTACACGCCGCGCGATGCCTTCCGCACCGCGGCGCAGATCCGGACGGACCTGGCGATCAACTACGCGCGCCGGATCCCGGGAGCGAAGGGCCTCGAGCTCTTCGGGCAGGTGCAGATCCTCAACCTGTTCAACCAGTCGCAGCTCTGCGCGTGCGGCGGCACCGCGTTCGCCACCGGCAGCGGCGGCAATGCGGGCGGCGTCAACGTTCAGCGCCTCTCGACCACCGTCCTGACATCGGTGAGCACGCCGGCCCGGTTTACCCCGTTCAACCCGTTCACGACGACGCCCGTGCGCGGCGTGAACTGGGATCTCGGTCCGACGTTCGGGCAGGCGACGAGCCGCTTTGCCTACACGACGCCCCAGTCGGTGCGCGTGAGCTTCGGCGTCCGCTTCTAAAAACAAGAAAAGACACGGAGGCAAACCCTCCGTGTCTCTGTGTCTCCGTGGCCCGCGAGGGCGAGAGGCGTTCGGACTAGAACCGTACGCCGAACGCCATCCTCACCGTGCGTCCACCGTTCTGTCCCAGGTACGGCTGGGGGAAGTGGGCGCCGCTGGTGGCCTGGCCGAATCTCGGTCCCTTGATGTAGCCGGTCGGAATGCCATTGGCGTCGAGCGCGCTCGCCGCGTCAACCGTGATCGTGCGATCCCAGCCAATCTGCTTCTGGTTGTTGAGCAGGTTGTAGACCTCCACCTTCACCCACGGCTGCACCGACTTCCAGATCGTGGCGTTGTAGGTGCCGGCGAAGTCCATCACGCCGTATCCCTTCAACTCGTAGCCGCCACGGTCACCGAAGAAGACGGTCTCACGCGTGTTGACGTTGATGTCGTTGGCCGGGTAGCCCGGGTTCCGCGCCAACTGCTGCGCCGGCACGCGAATCGCCGTGCTCAGGCTGTAGACCGCACCCGAGTTGACGCGCCACAGCGGCGTCAGGTCGAGCGAACCGAAGCGTCCGAGCGGCTGATTGTAAATCGCGCTGACGCGCAGCTTGTGCTGCTGGTAGCTGTCGAGACGCCCTTCGGGCAGCAGCCGGTTGAGCGCGGGTCCGAAGATCTCCGGGTAGTTGCCGTAGACCGACGGGATGCCCGGCTGGTTGCCCGCTTCACCCGCGAAGTTGCCCTCGTTCTTCAGCTGCAGCGTGTAGTGACCATCCACGGTCAGGCGGTTCTTCAGGCGGTAGCCGCTCTGAAGGACCAGCGCCTGGTAGTTGCGGTGGAGGTCTTCGGTGTTGCCGAAGACCTTGTTCGCCAGCGGGCCGACCAGCGGCACGTTGGTGACGCCGGTCGTCATGTCGACGAAGTCTTCGACGAACTGCGATGCCGAGCGCCACGCGTAGGTCGCCTTGACGTTGCCGTTGCTGCCGAGCTCGCGGCCGAGGCCGAGGGTGAACTCACGCGTCAGCGGCGACTTGATCCCTTCCGCCAGACCGACATTTGCGGTGGGGAAGTTCGCGAAGACGACCGTCGTGTAGTTGGCGAGGTTGAAGCCGGGCGCGAAGTTCAGGCCCTGGCCGGCCGGTCCCGAGTAGACGTAATCCACTTCGCTCGGACGTCCGACGTTGGTGTTCACCGCGAACTGCACCTGGCTGTACTTGCCCGAGTAGTGCCCGTAGGTGTCGTGGGCGACGGTCTTGCCGTTGCCCTGCAGGTCGTAGGTCGCGCCAAGGCGCGGCATGATCGACGTGCTGTTCACGGAGCTGATGTCGCCGCTCGCGCTGCTGCGAACCGTCTCGAGGCGCGTGCCGAGATCGATCGTCAGTCGCGGCGTGGCCACCCAGCGGTCGCGCACGAACGCCGACGTGGTCTTGATGTTCACTTCAGCGCCGCGCGTCGCCTGGAATGTCCAGACCTGCGTCGCGCCGGGGGTGAACACGGGAATCGGCTGGCCCGCCGCGTCGCGAACGACGCTGCCGCCGCTGGTCACGTAGTCGGCGATGAAGACCGCTCCGGTGGACGACTGCGAGTTGCCGCCGATGCCGGTGCTGACGAAGTACTCACCGCCGCCCTTCACCTCGTGGCTGCCGAAGCGCGGATGGGCATACAGGTAGGTGAGCGATCCGGTGACCTGCTTGTTGTTGCGATCTTCGGGGTCGGTCGCGTCGAGGTACGGCGCGTTGTAGAAGAGGCCGCCGGGGACGCCGGCCGATGCGCCAAGCGTGCGGAACGGCGACTTCACGATCTCGCTGCTGGTGCCGCCGTTGTGACGGAAGCCCTGCTGCTTCTGCGAGTACTGCACGGTCACAAACAGCGTCGGCGTGACGATGCCGTTGTAGTTGGTCGCGAACAGACGGTTCGGGAGGTCCCTGGTCGTCAGCGTGCCCGCGTCGAGCAGCGCCGCCGCGCCCACCGCCGTGGCGTTGGCCTGGTGCGTCGCGTTATCGATGAAGCTTGCTTCGATCGTGCGACCGGGCGCGATGCTGCCGGTCAGCTTCACCTCGGCGCGCTTGTTCGTATCGGTCCTGGTGTAGCTGGCGCCGTTCTGGGCGAAGGTGTTCGGGATGTTCGCCGTCTCGTAGCGGCCGGCGGTGAAGAACCAGAGGCGATCGCGAACGACCGCGCCGCCAAACGTGCCTTCATGCGTCTTGCTCAGGATGTCGGCGTGCCGGACGGTGCCGAGCTTCTCGAGCGGCGTCTCGCCAATCCACTTCGGATTGCTGAGGCCTTCACGGAAGCTGCCGCTGAACTTGTTGCTGCCGCTCTTGGTGACGACGTTGATGACGCCGCCGGAGAAGCGCCCGTACTCGGCCGAGATGCCGTGCGTGAGGACTGAGGTCTCCTGGATGGCGTCCTCGATGAACAGGTTGTTGGACGTGCCGAACACGTTGTCGTTGACGTCGACGCCGTTGACCATGAACACGTTGTCGAAGCCGAAGCTGCCGGCGAGCGTCAGCTGCGAGGCGTTGAACGGGTTGGTCGTGACGCCGGGCGCAAGCTCGGCGATGTCGAACGGCCTGCGGCCGGCAGGCAGCGCATCGACGTCGCGCTTGCTGTAAGTCTGGCTGGTCTGCGCGCTGGTGAGCGGCGACGGCGCTTCGGCGGTCACGGTGACCGTTTCGGTGACGGTCGCGACCGACATGACGGCGTCGACGGTAGCGACGGCGCCGACGCGAACGTCAATCAGTTCGCGCGAAGCCGACTGGAACCCGGACAGCTCGAAGCTGACGGTGTAGCTGCCCGAGGGCAGACCTTGAAGGTAGTAGACGCCATTGGAGTCGGAGACTCCCACGCGCTCGCCTTGAAGGTTCGGAGACGTCGCGACAACCGTGACGCCTGGTAGCGTAAGTTGATCGGCGGACCGGACAATGCCGGAGACGGTGCCGACCTGAACGCCCTGAGCCGCGGCCCGTGAGACCGGGGCCACGAGGGCGAGCACTGAGATGGCGATCGAGGCGAAGCGCTGGCAATAAGACATGGCGCTCTCTGGCTGAGCAAGGAGGACGCCGCCTGCAAGTCGTTGTAATTTGCGCCCAATCGGCGATCTCCGGCCGTCGGCCCGTCCCTGCCCTCATCCCCGCGCGCGGCCTTGATCGCTCTGCCGCGTAATTTTTCGCCCTAATCGGTGGGTGTTAGACGGTGATGAGATTCCGGCATCCGATCCGGAATTCCGACATGCAATCGTGTGCAAGACCGCCCTCCAGTTCGTGGGGCGGGTCCTTTCGGACCCGCCGTAAGATGGCCTTGTGACCCATCGGATCGCGGTGATTCCTGGCGACGGCATCGGACCCGAGGTCGTGGCCGAAGCCGTCAAGGTGCTCAACCGTATCGGCGGG
>CAMCNL010000219.1 GCA_945876205.1 Candidatus Sulfopaludibacter sp. SbA3 | reverse complement strand
ACGACGTGCCGTCGATGTTGTCGGCCAGGACGCGGCGCTCTTTCTCGGGAGACACAATGCTGATGCGGGTCGGCTCGGCGCACGCAGGGGTCGCAGGCCGGCCGGGGTCAGTGCAGGTGCGTTCGGCCGCGAACAGGCGTCCCCTGGTGTCCATCGACACCGACCCAGCGCCGTGCGTGCCCTCGACGTACACCGACACCTTGTCGTTCCTATCGAGCTTGCTGACCCGGTTCGGCTGTTCCTGCGTAAACAGAAGCCCGCCGTCAGGCGTGCCGACGATGCCGTCGGCGTTGTCGGTGCCGGCCCACGCGAGCGTCCACGTGGCGCCGGCGGCGATCACGCCGGGAATCGCGGAGACGGTCACCGGCCGTACCGCCGGCTGTTGCTGGGCTATCGCATCGCCGACCGCAATCCCGACGGCAGCAAGCGCGACGCACAACGTGATGGCACATGCGGCGGTTCTTTTCATGCGCGGATTGTAAGCCGCCGCTCGGCATGCCCGCTACGGGGTGCTGGTTTTCACCGTGTCTCCGTGTCTCTGTGGCTTGGTATCGGTGAAAGATGCTGCTTCAGCGAGGTGTCGCGAAAAGAAATGCCATCGCCAGCAGACCATCGGCGGTAGGATTTGGGTCGACTTCGTCACGCCCGGCAAGATTTGAGGAGACAGGCATGAAAAGGTTTCTCGCGATCGCGTTTCTCGTCTGCATCGCCCAGGTTGGCATCGCCGGCGCCCAGACCGCCGCGCAGAGCGACGTGGCCAAGGCGGACCAGGCGCTCACGCAGGCGCTCATCAACGGCGACCGCGCGGCTGCCGAGAAGCTGCTCGACGCCGACTTCAGCTGGGTCGATCCTGACGGCCTCTACTACGCCACCAAGGACGAAGCCTTCCGCGCCGGTGTGAAGCCGCTCGTCGGTGTCGGGGGCACCGTCAAAGTACTGGAGCGCAACTACAACAAGGTCATCTACCTCGAACGCAGCCAGGACGAGAAGAAGTTCTCCGGTCACTTCTGGGTGCAGCGTCCCGCCGGATGGCGCCTCCTCCACATCAACGACCTCGAAGTGCGGCAGCGCGACTACCAGACCGTGCCGACGACGTTCGCGGTCCCCTGCGTGAATCCCTGCCAGCGCTTGCCCTATAAACCGCTTGGCGCTGGCGAGAAGTCGGCGCTCGCGGCGTGGCAGGAACAGGAGAACGGCCAGGGCGGCTGGGCCAAGCGCGTCGCCGATAACCTCGACCAGCGCGCAATCAACACCTACGGCGGCCGTTCGGCCTCAAAGAAGGACCGCCTCGCGCAGCAGGAGAAGGGACGCCTGGCCAATCCCAATCGTCCGGAGATTGGCGCGGCGCCGGTCGCCTACGGACGCGCGTGGGATTTCGGCGACTCCGTCGTCTGGGTGCAGTTGCAGCCAACCTACGGCGACAAGCCGTACTGGTCGAGCCGCATCTACGCGAACATCAATGGCCTGTGGCAGATGGCCGAGAGCTATCACACCTATATCAAGGACGCCCCGGTCATGGCGCCGGTACCGGCGTCGTCAGCCGGGGGTCGCTAGCCGCATGTAGCGCTGCGCCAGCAATCATCGAAGCACTTCGTAGAGGTTGCTGAAGCTGTCCGTCCACACGATCGCGGGCGCGCTGTCGGTGGCGTCCAGCCTCGGACCGGCGCCGGTCAACCCCGCGAGCAGCGCGGCGTTGCTGCTGACCAGAATCCAGGTGCTGGCAAACGACCCCATCTCGGGCCTGGTCACGCCGCGGATCAGGACGGCGGTCTTCCCCGCTTCCTGCGCCAGCCCACGGACGACCGGCGCCAGATCCAGGTGGCGGTTCTGTACGTGCATCGCCAGCACGCCGTCCTCCCGCAGCACTCGCCAGTAGAGCGCCGAGGCCTCGCGCGTCAGCAGGTGCACCGGGATCGCATCGCCCGAAAACGCATCGACGGCCAGCACGTCGAAGCGGTCGCCGTCCTTGCGTGCGTCCTGCTGCTCGAGCGATAGCCGGGCGTCTCCCTGCACGACATCGATCGAGGCGTCGCTGTCCTGCAGATAGGTGAAGTAGGTCCCGGCGAAGTCAATCACCTGCGGATTGATCTCGTAGAAGGTCATGCGATCGCCAGGCGCTCCCCAGGCCGCGATCGTGCCGGTACCGAGACCGATGACCCCGATTCGCAGCGGCTCGCCGGCGACGCGGTTGGGATGGGATCGGATCGCCCGATCGATTCCGCTGCGAGCGCCGTAGTAGGTTGTCGGCAGCGCGCGGAGCGCCGGGTCGAGAAACTGCACTCCATGGAGAATCCGGCCGTGACGGAGGCGCCGCATCCGCGACACGTCGGCAGACGGGTCGTCGGCCACGCGCAGCACGCCGTAGAAGTTGCGCGCGGTCGCCACCGTGTCGCCGAGCTGCGTCACGCGCGGCCATGCGAAGAACGCGGTCACGACCACCGGCACCACGACCATCGCCCCCCACGCCAACCGGCGCTCCAGCCTGTCGTCCGCTGGCAGATCGAACAGCACCGCCCGGAAGAGCAACACGATCGTCAGCGACAGAAAGAGCGGCAGCTCCCAGAAATCGCGGAAGACGAGCGGTGCTGCCATCGCGGCGAGCGTACCTGCGGCGCCACCGGCCGCGAGCATCAGGTAGAAGGCGGTGAGATGCCGCGGCGCCGGCGCGCGGCGGGCCACCTCGCCGTGACAGAGCCAGGCGCCGAAGAACAGTGCCAGCGACTCGGTGGCCACCTGCCACTCGATCGAGACAGAAGGCACGAGCCCGTTCACCACCAGCAGCGCGGCGAGACTCACGGTGAACAACGCGCTCACGAGCCACCGCTGGTAGACACCCGCGAACGCCAGGATGAACGTCACGAGATACAGCGCGAGCGGCAGCACCCAGAGAAACGGCACCGCCGCCACATCGAGGCACATCTCGCTGGTCGTCGCTGCCAGCAGGCCCGAGCCGGATGCTGCCAGCAGAAACCAGAACAGGCGATCGCGTCCGCCGACGCGCGGAGCGGTGCCGGCGATGGAATCGGCAGGTTCGCTCGCTCCGTCCGCGCTGCGGAGTTGCGTCAGCGCAAGGGCCGCAGCCAGGACGACGAAGACGCCGTAGATCCACGACCAGACCGCGGTCTGCGCGCCCAGGGTCAGTCGTGGCTCCCAGATGAACGGGTAACTCAGGAGCGCGAGGAGCGATCCCGCATTCGAGACCGCATAGAGCCGGTACGGATTGGCGATACGGGCGTCGCGGCTCACCCACCGCTGCAAGAGCGGCGTCGTCGCCGCGAGCAGGACGTATGGAGCCGCCACCGCCAGAAACAGGATTGCGAGGATCCGCGGCGTTGGAGTCTCGGTGCCCTGCGGCCGCCAGCGCTCGCCGATCGCGATCGGCATCTGGATCAGCGTGACGCCGATGAGCGCCAGGTAGACGACCGGCTGCCACCGGCGCCCGATCCTCGAGATGAGATGGGCGCCTGCGTAGCCGGCCAGGAGCAGACTCTGAAAGAAGAAGAGGCAGGCCGTCCAGACCGCGGGGGCGCCGCCGAACCACGGCAGCAGCGCCTTACCCGCGATCGGCTGGATGAAGAAGAGCAGGAACGCGCTGAGAAACAGGACGCCGGCGTACGACGCGACGATCACCCTCCCGCCAGGCGCCTCATGTGAGATCCGCTTCGCTCATCTCGAAGGTGTCAGGCTCGACCGACTTCGCGGCAGGACGCGCGGGCCGTGCAGCCTTCTTCTTGGGCGCCGCCTTCTTGCTGGCGGCAGCGCGCTTGCTGGCCGGCGCCGGCTTCGGTGACGGCTTCACGGCGGCCTTCCCTTCGTTCCGCGCGCCTTTCTTCTTCGTCTTCTTGCCTTCCTTGCCGGCGTGCTTATCGGCCTTGGCCGACGCCTTTTTCGCAAACTTGCTGGCGCGATCGGCAACGTGCTTCGCCTTGCGCGCGGCCTTGCTCAATCTCTTGGATTCCTTGCGGGCCTGCTTCAGCGCCAACTTCGCTTCGTGGGCCCGCGCCTTGGCCGCCTTGGCCGCATCCGCCGCAGCCTTGGCTTCGGCCTTGGCCTTCCTCACGTCCGCTCCGACTTCGCTCATCGTCGTGTCTCCATCCCCATAGAGTATCCTCGCGAGCGCTCTAATACGCATGGGATTAAGATCGCCCTCGCCGCCGGAACCCGGAACACGGAACCAGGAACAACCAGGGGGTAATCCATGACGCGCACACGGTACAGCCTGGCCATCGTGGCCGCAATCCTCGTCGTCACCGCCAGTTGGGGTTCGGCCCAGACGTCCGCCCGGGCACTTCCGCTATTCGAAGTGGATCGTACCTGGCCGGCCGTGCCGGCCAGGTGGAAGCTTGGCGACCCGTCAAGCTTCGCCATCGACGCGCAGGATCACGTCTGGTTGCTGCATCGTCCGCGCACGCTGGTGAAGCCCGAAGAGGCGGCGAAAGCCGCGCCACCCGTCATGGTGTTCGACACGGCAGGCACGTTCATCAAGGCATGGGGCGGCGCCGGCAGCGGATACGAGTGGCCCGAGCGCGAGCACGGCATCCACATCGACAACAAGGGATTCGTCTGGATCACCGGCAACAACTGTCCGACCAACGGCCTGCCAGGACTCAGGAAGGTCGCCGACGATCAGATCCTGAAGCTCACGCAGGACGGCAGGTTCGTCACACAGATCGGTAAGAGCAACCAGAGTACCGGCAACGCGGACACGCGGAACGTGCACCGCGCCGCTGATGTCTGGGTGCATGCGCCCACCAACGAGCTGTTCGTCGCCGACGGATACGGCAACCACCGCGTGATCGTGTTTGACGCCGAGACGGGCGCCTTCAAGCGGATGTGGGGCGCCTTCGGCAACAAGCCCGTGGACGATGACCATTGCGAGGTCGTCACGCCGGCGAGCTTCCCGGCCGGAGCGGGCCCGCAGAATTTCAGCATCGTCCATGCGATCCGCGTCGCGAAGGACGGGATGGTCTACGTCGCCGACCGCGAGAACCGGCGGGTGCAGATGTTCAAGCCGGACGGCTCATTCGTGAAGCAGTTGGTGAAGACCGACACGCCGTTCGCGCGCGACCTCGCGCTCTCGCCCGACGCGGCGCAGCAGTTTCTCTACGTGGGGAACGGCCAGGATATCGTGGTGGTGGACCGGAAGACGCTGGAGATCGCCGGGGCGATCACGGTGCCGGGGATGATTGGCGGAGGGCACCAGATCGCCACTGACTCGAAGGGCAATATCTACATCGCGCAGACGACGGCGGGGATGCAGAAGCTGACGTTCAAGGGCCTGTCTCTGCCGCCGGCGCGCTAGTCGGGTTCTCCAGCGCCTGCCGCACGCGTTCGAGCAGCATGAACGAGGTGAACGGCTTCTGCAGCGTCGGTCCCTCCTGGGATCCGCCATTGAGGACGCGCACCAGTTCCTCGTTTCCCGACATGAAGACCACTTTCGTCGCTGGATAGCGGTTGGCGACGGTGTCGGCCATGAGCCGGCCGCTCATCCCTCCCGGCATGACGATATCGGTGAGCACCAGATCGATCGCGGCGGAGTTTTTCGCCAGGACCGCGAGCGCTTCGAAGCCACTATTGGCTTCGATCACCTCGTAGCCGCCGTATTCGAGCGCCTTGCGCACGAACATGCGCACGGGCGCCTGGTCGTCCACCACCAACACGGTCTGCGGCCCGGTATGTTCTGAGTGCGGCTGGGCCATCATGCCCGTTAATCGGCATGGCCGCTGGAACCTTGAGCCCGCCCCGGATCACTTCGCCGCGGCGATCGAGTCGACCTGGATGGCCTTCGTCTTGGCGTCGAGCGTGCCGGTGACGGTCACCTTCTGCGCGGCGAATTTTTCCGGGGACTGCTGATCGCTGAGCGTGTAGACATCCTTGCCGTCGAGCAGCACGTAGGCCGCGTCGTGCGCGAGGACGCAGGCTCTGGTGCACTCGGCATCGGTCGGGCCCATGCGCATCGAGGCATGGCCGGCCGTCGCGCACATGTCGTCGGTGATCACGCCGGTGAACGTCTGCTTGCCCTGCCCCGCGGAGACCGCGGAGAGGGCAAGCAGAATCACGAAGAGCTGCTTCATTCGCCGGGGGTCATCAAGTGCGCGGTCGTCGTGCCCGCGTTCATGATCCAGACGCCGTCCTGCCGCGCCTTATCCGGCAACCCGGTTGACGCCGTCGTCGCGCCCGGCACCGCGATGGTCATGTGCACGCGCGCACGCTCCTTGTCGGGTCCCATGTTGTGATACCAGACCGAGCCGTACTGCGGCTTCACGCGCGTGCCGTCTTTTTCCGCGGCGTCGAACGCCGCCTGTGCCCCATCGCCCAGCGCCTCGATCTTCAGGTTCTGCGCCTGACGTGGGAGGTTGCCGAGCACCGTGCACTCGATCATGTACGGCTGCTGTTTCGGCATGCCCGACTTGTTGTAGCAGACCAGGGCGTTGGTGCCCTTCCGCAGCGTGTCGTAGGTGTAGTCCGGCTTCCACTTGATGACCGTCGCCTGGTCGCGCATGGCGGCGGGGGCAGCCACCAGGGCCGCGTCGACCTCGGCCTGCGATGCGCCAGGCTCGAGCGGCGGCGGTGGCGGCGGTGCGCCGCGTCCGGCCTGCGCCCAGGCGCTCGTCGAAATCGCCACGACACCGAGAAGAGAGAGAACAATACGTTTCATGCGAAACCTCCAATTGACGCCGCGGTGAATTTCTCCGAGTGGCAGGAGAATAGCACGGGGCCACCTTACGCCCGGCACATCCGCGAGTCAATCGTGGCGAGCCGGCTCCTGCGCTACACTGCGCCTATGAAACGACGGTCGCTCGCTCGATGGTTTGCCACGCTTGGCGTAGTCGTCCTGCTGGTCCCCGGCTCGGCCTCGGCCGCCGACCTGCACGTGATGATCTCGGCCGGCTTCTTTGAGGCCTACTCCGAGCTCGGCAAGGCGTTCGAGCGCGCGAGCGGCCACCACCTGGTCACGACCCGCGGTCCGTCGATGGGCGACTCTCCCGAAGCGGTGCCCACACGCCTCGCGCGAGGCGAGTTCGCCGACGTCGTGATTATCGACGGCGGCGCGATCGACGAACTGGTCACGCGCGGCTTCGTGCGCAGCGGCAGCAAGGTGGAGCTCGCCCTGTCG
>CAMCNL010000218.1 GCA_945876205.1 Candidatus Sulfopaludibacter sp. SbA3 | reverse complement strand
GCACTTCGTGGCTGTTCGGCCCGTAATCGTGCCCGACCTTGTCGAGCGCCGAGAAACCGATCGCGATCATATCGGTCGAACCCGCCTGACCCAGGCGCATGTGCCGGGCGACGTCGGTCGCCATGCGCGCGAGGTACTCGTCTGCGTAGGGACTGCTCTGCCAACGCGTGTAGTAATCGCGATCGGGCGAGCGTGACTGGCCCGACAGACTGTGAGGAAACGACGGGGTCATGCCTCCCCGGACGGGGCCCACGCCGATCGCCCGGTTCTCGTAGAGGTAGGCGCTCTCCGGCAAGGTGCGATCCCAGCTCTTCGTCAGATCCCCGTCAATCGGATGCCGGCGCACAAAATCCGCCACTTCGGCGACCGGCCCCTTCGAAAACGCACTGGATGTCACCCATGAGCCGTTGTCGTCGAACCAGGCCACCGCATCCGGATGACGGCCCACCAGCGGCGCGGCCGAACGGGCCTTGAGCGAGAAGCCGATGGCTCGCGCCGCGGGACTCAGTTGCGCCCGCATCTCGTCGGCGAGCGCCGGCACGCGCAAACGCGCCAGGCTTTCGCCCCTGGCCTTCACGGGGGTCCCGTAGCTGATGGCTGTCGCCGAGGCGTCCTCCGTGCAGGTCACGACCTTCTCACTGTCGCGATCCCACCAGTCGTTCATCACCATCCCGTGGACGGACGGCATCGCGCCTGTCCCAATCGTCGCGTGACCGGCGCAGGTGACGGTGTTGTAGTACGGATACTCCGCCTGCCGGAACCAGGCACCCTCGGCGAGGAGCCGTCGCAGGCCGCTTGACCACTGGTGGCTGAACCGCTCGACGTAATCGGCCCTCAGCTGATCGACCACCAGCAGGACGACGAGCCGCGGTGTCCGTGCGTCGCGATCGGCCGGCGCCTGCGCGCGGGGTGCGGCGGCCAGGACGGCCGCGGAGAGCGCCACCGCGAGAAGCACCCGGATCAAAACCGCGCCCGCAGCCCGAGCTGCACCTGCCGAGGTCCGCCGAACCTGGCGGTCGACGGCGCAAAGAGCGGCTGCCCGGCGGTCGCGACCGGCGCGGCCGGCGTGCCGTAGACGCTGATGCTGTCATTGGCGAAGTTCCGATTCGCCGCGCGCGTGGCGTTGAACACTTCGATGAGGAAGTCCAGCCGGCGATCGCCGCCCGACATCAGCGCCTTCACGAGCCGGAGGTCGAGGTCGAAGAAGTTGGGCTGGCGCATCGAATTGCGATCCGCGACACCGCCGTTGATGATCGCCCGGTCGTTGTCGTCGTTGCCATCCCGCTGCTGGTCGCTGCCGATGACTGGCGTGAACGGAAATCCGGAGCGCGTGAAGACGATCGCGCTGGCCGTGAATCCGGCTGGGAGATCCACGACCGTGCTCGCGTTGAAGTTGTGGCGCACGTCCTGTTTCGACCACGCCCACTCGGCGCCCGGGTTGAACACGTCCAGCGTCAGCTCCCGGCTGAAATTGCGCTCGTTGGAGTCGTCGTCCTTGTTGTAGGCGAGCGTGTAGTGCGCCTGCGCCTCGATTCGACGCGTCATCCGCTGCGTCAGCGACAGCGTTACGGCGTCGTACCGCGAGCGCGCCTCGGATTCATTGACCTCGATCTGCGCGAACGCCGGGTTCGGGCGCGTCGCCGGATAGATCGGGAGGCCCGCGGCGTTCGGCGTCGGCGGAAAGAGGTTGCGATCCAGCCGGCGCTGAAGGTGCCACGCCTTGGCGTGGACGTAGCCGACGCTCACCTGCGTGGCCGGGCCCACCTGCTGCTCGAGCGTCAGCGCGCCCTGGAACGTCCGCGGGTTCTGGAAGTCAGGGTCGAACCCGAACACGCGCTGCGGCGATACAACCGTGCCGACCGGCAGCAGCGGCAATGCGCCCGGGAACGTCAGCTTCGACAGGATGGTGGGATCGACGCGGCTGTCGACCGCCAGTGTCGTGATCCCGTTGTCGGTGTACACCCGCTGAAACAGGTTGGCTGGCGTGCGCGCCGCGAAGATGCCGGACGACACCCGAAGGATGCTGCGGCCGTTGCCTTTCGTATCCCACGCCAAGCCGAGGCGGGGCTGCCACATCTTCAGGTCGTTCGGAATCACCGCGCTCTCGGGGATCGCTGGATTCGGGCGCGTCGGCTGGGGATTCCACTGCCCTTCCCAGCGTAGCCCGGCGTTGAGCGTGAGCCTCGCGCCCAGGTGGATGCGGTCCTGGACGAACAGCGCGGCGTCCTGACCCGAGCCGTCGAAGACGAGATCGGCCGCGTCGAAGCCCGCGACCGTCTGGCGGAACCGGCTGATGTTGCGCGCCAGGTAGTTCGCCAGGCTGGTGAAGTCGTACCGGCCGAGGATGTTGCTCTCGCGTTCCTGCCGAAAGTGCGTCAGGTTGACGTCCCACCCGAACCGCACCTGGTGACCGGCGGCCGTCCAGGTGACGTTCTGTGTCGCCTGTGTCCGCCGGGCATCGAACCGCCGCGGCCGGCCCGTGTCTCCGCCCAGCGTGCCGACGCCGGTAATGGTGATCTGCGCCTGGGTGGAGTTCGGTTCCTCGAGCCGATTGTCGGTCGCGACCTGGATGCGGATGTCGCTGAGGAGCCGTTCACTGAAGACCGACGTCAACGAGCCTTTGACGGCCGCGCTCTTCGCCCGCCGCGTGAAGTTGGCCGTCACCGCCGTGTCGAGCTGCGGCGAGTCGAAGTTGAAGTTCTCGCCGGTGAGCCGCGTGTACATCGGCTGGATGTTCACCGAGTGGCGGGACGACAGTACCGCGTCGAGCCGGCCGAAGATCGCCGTGGGATTGTTGGTGCCGTGGTGCTCCCCTTCGAGAGCGCTGAGCTCCGCCGGCAGCGTCACGCCGGGTGCCTGCGGCTGGAACTTGACGACAAACGGGATGCGAAGGACGTTCTGCTCGACGGCGCCGAAGAAGAACACCCGGTTCGGCCTGACGGCCCCGCCGATCGATCCGCCGAACTGGTTCTGGCGGTTGTCGAGCTTCCGGTCGAACGCGTCGGGCGAGGTGAGCGCCTTGTTGCGATTGAAGTAGAACGCGTCGCCGCGGGCCGCGTTGGTTCCCGAGCGCGTGACCACGTTGACGAAGCCGGCGCCGGTGCGGCCGACCTCCGCCCCGGCGCCGCTGCGCACGACCTGAAATTCGCGCACGGCCGACTGCGGAAAGAAGAACGCCGTCTCGTTGCCGCCGCGCTGGTTGCCCTGCAGCGGATCGTTGAAGTCTGCTCCGTCGATGGCGACGTTCGAGTTGATCGAACGCTGGCCGGAAATGACGAGCCCGAAGCGATCCGACTCCTGGACGACCGTCGGCGAGAGCTGAACGAACTCGGTGAAATTGCGACCGCGTATGGGCAGGTCCGCAATCGCGCGCTCCGAAATCACCGTGGCCGCAGCCCCGTCCGCGCGATCGAGAGTCGCGACATCAGCCGTCACGGTCACCGATTCGGCGACACCGGCGACCGTCAGCGCGATCGACAGGCGCTCGGTCTCGCCGACCGACAGCACGATGCCCTCGTGGCGGACGATCGCAAATCCTGGAAGCGTGGCTTCCACCACGTATGAACCGACCGGCATCGCGGCGAGCGCGAAGCGCCCGGCGGCATCCGTGACCGCCGCCCTCACGGCCGCGGTGTCGAGATTGCGCGCCACGACGGCAACGTTCGGGGCGGGATCGCCGCTGGGATCCAGGACGATGCCGGTGATCGCGGCGCTGCCGGATTCAGACTGCGCGAAGAGCGCAGCGTGTGAGACGAGGAGCAAGAGACACGCGACGAGCGTACGAGCGCTGGGCATGCCGCGAGTATGGAGAGCCGACGCAACGCCGCCGCGACATCAGCGTGTCGTCGGTGTAACAAGATCGCGTCACACGACAGTGCTATCGTCTGGCGATGGACCGCCCACTCCACGTCCTGTTCCTGTGCACCGGAAACTCTGCGCGATCGATCCTCGCCGAGGCGGTGATGAACCACCTGGCCGCGGCGCGCGGGCGGTTCCGCGCGTTCAGCGCCGGGAGCCATCCGAGGGGCCAGGTCGATCCGATGGCCCTGCAGATCCTGCAGGAACATCACGTGCCCAGTGACGGGCTTCGCAGCAAGAGCTGGGACGAGTTCGCCCGCGCCGTGCCGATGGATTTCGTCTTCACGGTGTGCGACCAGGCGGCCGCGGAGGAATGCCCGTTCTGGGCGGGTCAGCCGATGACCGCGCACTGGGGCCTGCCCGATCCCGCGGCGGTGACCGGCGAGGCGGAACGGCGCAAGGCGTTTCGAGAGGCGTTCCTGGTGCTGAAGCGCCGCATCGAGCTGTTTGCGAGCCTGCCGATCGCGTCGCTCAGCCGGCTCGCGCTGCAGCAGCAGGTGAAGGAGATTGGCGAGGCCGTCCCGTTAAGCAGCCCAGGACCCGTTTCGAAATAGCGTCAGCGCGACGTCCACGTTGCTCCGCAGCGCCTTCTTGATCTCGGGCCAGTTCTTCTCGCATCGCAGCAGCGTCTTCCACGAGTAGAGATGCTTGGCTTTGTGAAAGTCGCTGTTCGCGACATACGGAAAATGCTTCAGGCTGGTCACCGAGAACAGGTCGTCGCGGTTGGCCGCCTCCCACACATCCACCAGGTCTGACAGATCGTCGCGATGGTCCCAGAGATAGCACGTGCTGATCTCGAGGCGCCGCGGCGCGCGCCGGTGATGCGGGTGGCAGGCAATGCTCAACGCGCCCTGCCGCCTGATTTCCTGGAGGATGCTGCGCGCCGGCTGATCGGCGCTGATGTACTGCGTGATGTCGAGCGCGATGATGTGGGAATTCTTCTTGCCCTTGCCCCGCAGGCAGTTCTGCGTCACCTCCGCGCCGGCGACGACGAGCATGCCGTACTGCTCGAGCGCGCGCGCGGCCTCCTGCTTGATATCCGCGAGATAGGCGGCGAAGTCATCCTTGCGGACGCCAAACCTCCGGCGGCCCAGGGTCGCCAGCCGCCCGGCGCGCGCCAGCCAGTCGCTGTCCATCAGGATGTGATCGGTGATGGCGATGACGTCGAACTTCCCGGTCTTGCCGTAGAGATCGACGACCTCCGCGACGCCGAGCTGGCCGTCGCTCCAGCGCGTATGGATGTGAAAGTCGCAGAGCAGGAACGGCTCGTACCCAGGCATCAGATTCTCACGTCGAGATGAGTGCGGTCCTTCGGCCGGTGGTGCAGGAGCTCCGACGTGAAATTGCGGACGTAGAGCCGGAAGACGGCCCCCTTTCCCATCGCGCGATAGCGTCGCGCCGAGGTGTAGAGGTAGCAGTCCTGAACGAGGGTCACCTTGCCGACGCGGTTCAGCCGCCGGCCGACGTTGGTGTCTTCGCCGTGAAATTCGATCGAGGTATCAAAACCGCCAATCAGCTCGAGCCCCTCGCGCCGGACGGCGAAGTTGCCGCCGTAGAAGATCGTCCCGATGCCCAGGACGTATTTGACGAGCACCTGCGTGGCCGGCGCCAGCGTGACGTCATAGGCGCGGATCAACAGGCGTCCCCACCAGTCCCAGTCATAGAAGCGATACGGCGCCGACAAGGCCAGCAGGTGTGAGTCCGAGAGAAATCGACGCTCGACGCGTTCGAGCCAGGTGAGCGGTGCGCGGCAGTCCGCATCCAGGTAGACCAGCAGCTCCCCTTCCGCGGCGCGCCGTCCCGTCTCGCGCGCGACGGTCAGCCCTTTCCGGGGCTCCTCGATCACCCGTACCCCCGGCACCTGCCTCGCCACCTCGCCGGTCGCGTCCGTGCTGGCGTTGTCGATCACGATGATCTCGTCGGGACGCCTCGACTGGGCGAGGAGCGAATAGAGGCAGGCGGGCAGATACAGCGCTTCGTTATGGGCGCAGACAATGACGCTGATTCGAAGCGTCATCGCTGCGCCCGCTGCTCCTGCCGTGGTATACCCACGTGCATGCACCACAGGATAGAGCCCGGCTGTGACGCCGGGATCTCGCGCGTGCGACGAACCGGTTAATTCGCGTGGTAACGCGCAATTAACCGGCGCGTCACCGGCAGGTCACGCGCATTGACTAGGGTGACGGGATGGCCCGTACCCGCGCATTGGTTGTTGAAGACGAACCTGACATCGCCGGACTGATCAAGCACGCGCTCGAGCGCGGGGGAGACATCCAGGTCGAGATCGCCGCCGCCGGCGACCTCGCTCTCAAGTCGGTGGCCGAAGCGCCGCCCGACCTGGTCATCCTCGATCTGAATCTCCCCGTGGTGAATGGATTCGAGGTGTGCCGCATCCTGCGCATGCGACCAGACACGCAGCGCATCCCCATCATCATCCTCACCGCCCGCTCCAGCGAGAGCGATCGCGTCGTCGGCCTGGAGTCTGGCGCCGACGACTACATCACCAAGCCGTTCAGCATGCGGGAGCTGACGGCGCGGGTGCAGGCGGTGCTGCGGCGCGGCTCCGGTGGTTCAGCCGCCGCCGCGGCGGCCGCGCCGATGCTCTACCGAGGCCAAAACCTGGTGGTGGACTTCGAGGCGATCTCGGTGATGGTGGACGGCCGTTCCGCCCGGCTGACTCGCCGCGAGTTCGAGCTGTTGCAGTTCCTGGTGCAGAACCGCAACCGCGTCGTGTCGCGGAATCGACTGCTGGAACGGGTGTGGGGATATGAACGGGACGTCGAGACCCGGTCAGTCGATGTGCACGTGGGACGCCTTCGCGCGAAGCTCGGCGCCTCTGCGAGACAGATCGAGACTGTCGTCGGCCTGGGATACCGGTTCGTGGACTAGGCGCTGGGCTCTGGGCTCATTCCGCCTCGACCCACCCGCTCTGGAGCAACGACTGCGCTTCCAGGGAGAAGGCCAGGCTCGCGCGCTCTACGCGGTGCCAATCCTGATACACGGCGCGGCGCAAAACGCGGCTGTCCTGCTCTTCGCGGACGTCCCATCCGGCCGACGGGGTGTGGGTAATCGTGAATCGCCGAATCGTTGAGGCTTTTCGAAGCAGTCGTTCGTACATGACCCACAGATCCTTATCTGATCGAAGTGCCCTAAAGGTGTAAACATTGTGTAACGGCGGACTCACCTGTAACGCAATGTTAACGTCGGCGTTACGAAGCGGAAACCACGGGCGGATACCGTGAAACCTAAGCAAATGGCGTTTCCTGAGGGGTCCTCGCGGCGGG
>CAMCNL010000217.1 GCA_945876205.1 Candidatus Sulfopaludibacter sp. SbA3 | reverse complement strand
CACGACCTTCACGCGGCCGACCGCGCGCACCCGGTACTGGCGCACCACCTCCCGCTCGATCACCGCCGGCGCGGGGAACGCCGCGTCGCCAGCCTGACCGAAGGCCTTCATCAGGGCCGAGTCGTCGAACTCGCCGACGACTTTCGGGTGGAGATCTTCCGCCTCGAACCACTGGTCCAGCGCGCGGCGCAGAGCGGTACGCGGCGTCGGGAGCAGCACGGGTGCGTCGTTCAACGAGCGCGGGAAGCGACGGCGCAGTTTCGTGCCGAGCGCGCCGGCGGCGAAGAAGCAGGTGTCCGATTCTCCAAGCAGGTGACTGAACACCTTGACGCGGACGTGGGGTGGCGCCGGCACATCCGCGATCACCACGTCGAGCGCGTGGGTCGCCAACTCGCCCATCAGCGTCTCGGTGCTGTCCTCGCGACACACCAGATGAATGGCCTGCTCGCCGGACATCGCCGGCTGGAGCAGCCGGTGCACGATCAGCTTGGGCACCGCGTTGGCGACCCCCACGGTCAGTGGCAGCGGACGCCCGACCGACGGCCGTCCCTTCAGCGCCTCGAGCAGCTCACGCCCAATCCCGAAGATCTCGTCGGCGTACCGATAGACGAGGCGCCCCACGTCGGTCAGCACGAGGCGACGGCCCTGCCGCTCGAACAGCTTGTCGCCGACCATGTCCTCGAGCAGCCTGACCTGCGCGCTGACCGTCGGTTGCGACAGTCGCAGCTTCTCGGCGGCGAGCGACACCCCGCCTTCCCGCACGACGGTCCAGAAATACAGCAAGTGATGGTAATTCAGCCATTCCATATAGCTAATACCTATAGCACGTAACGTAACTATCTATTTGCCTATGATATACGGCTCCGGTAACCTGCCCCTTGTTGACCGCGTGTGTCGGTCCCACTCGTTGTTCAAAAGGAGTCGTCCAGTGACACAGCCATTCTTTTCTCGCACCGCCGAGACCGCCATCGCCACCGCGCTTGGCTTCGCCGTGCTGTATACGGTGGGGTCCATCGGGCCCATCGCCCTCGCGCGCTGGTTCTAAATTCAGGAGGAGGAGGTCATGCCCTACTTCGATCCCACCGACCGGCCGCGCCTGGCCGAGGACGAGTACTTCCGCCGCAAGGATGCGGAGATTCTGCGTCGCGCCCTCGAGATCGAGCGCCTCGCCCGCGAGCGAGTCGCGCTCGCCGAGGCGCTCGGGGCGTCAGATCTCGACGCCAGCGAACACTTGCACGCATACGGCCTGCGGGCTTCGACCGCCGTCCTGGTGGAATGGCTCCCGGCGGTAGAGGTGGCCTGGCTGGACGGCGCGGACGAGGCCGAACGCCACGCACTGCGGGTGCTCGTCAACTCAGACGGCCGGGCCACGGCAGAGGGCATGGCCTTGCTCGATGGGTGGCTCGCGCAGCGTCCGCCCGAAGAGCTCTTCGTCGCCGGACGGCGCGCGCTCAAAGCCCGGCTGCGCGTCCTCGACCCCGATGAACGCGAGGCTGTTGTGGCGCGAATCGTCGCGATCTGCGAGGCGACCGGTCGCGCGGCGGGCGGCTACTTCGGCGTCGGCTCGCTGTCGTCGGACGAGCGCCGCCAGATCAGCGTCATTCAGTCGGATCTCGAGCGGCCGCTCTGACCGGGGCCTCTCGCTCCCTCATGACGTGGCTCGTCGACCCGGTCATGCCGTCCGGTCGCGAATCCATCTGAAGGCGACCCGCGGCTGCCTCTCGAGAGTGGCCGCCATCCGGTCGGCCAGCCGCTCGTAGCGCTCCGCCTGACGGCAGAGCTCATCCTGCGCCTGGGCCGCCGTGCCTGTGACCGCGCGTCCCGCGATGTTCCAGGTCGTGACGAGGTGCTCGATGATGGACGCGTAATCGCACACCGTGTAGACGTTGACACGCTGGGCCACGACCGCGAAGTGATCGAACACGTCTGCGTCTCGACCGTCGTCCATGAACTTGCCAGGCATCGTGATGAGACCACGGAGCATCGACCGGAACGCAAGGATGCCTCCCGCCGGATCGTGTTCGAGCACCGTGCCCATGATGCGCGTGTAGAACGCCTCGTGCCGGGCTTCGTCGCTGGCGATCAGCGCGCAGATCCGGGCCAGGTTCGCGTCGCCTTCCCTGCTCGCCATCTTGCCGACGTTGCTGTGCGAGATGCGGGTCGCACGCTCCTGAAAGGAGGTGTAGATCAGGAGGTTGTAGGGATCGGCACGACTCTTCGGGTTGAAGCCGTTGGCGATGAGGGCGTGGACCGTCCGTTCCACGGCGCGCATGTCCACACGGCCGGTCAGACGGAGGTAGGCATTGAGCAGATCGCCATGGCGATTCTCCTCGGCCGTCCATCCGCGGAGCCATCGTGCCCACGGAGCCGGGCTGGTCCCCTCGTCGTCCTGGACCAATCCGTTGAGCGAGACCGAATAGCTGGGCAGGGCTTCTTCGGTGACCATGTCGCCGACCAGGACGACGAGCAGTTCGTCAGAAATGGCCGATGCCGTCTGCCGGAACGCCTCGAGCTGCTGCCTCCAGTTGTCGGACTCCAGATCCGGCAGGTAGTCGGTTGGCTGCCAGGCCTTCTCGATGGGGACGAGCAGGTCGAGGTTGTCTTGGACCGCCCCCTCAGTCGCCCGGATCACGTCGAAATGGTCAGCAATCACGTCACGTGATCGATCGAACACGCCCGCGCCGTCCATCACGCTGGACATTCTAGGCCGCGGACTCTCTGGCGGCCTCTGCACGCGGCTCGACGGCTGCCTCAGACCACGGCTCGTTGAAGAAGGCACGTTGGGACCCGTTCTTCACCAGCAGCATCTGGAACAACCCGGTGTGCCGTTCGAGGAATGCCGCTTCGCAGGAGGCGAGATACAGGTTCCACATGCGAATGAATCGGTCGTCGAACCCGAGCGCGCGCACGCGATCGCGATGGTGGTCGAATCTGGCGCGCCACGCCCGCAGCGTGCGTGCGTAGTGGGTGCCACAGTTCTCGGCGTGATACATCGACAGCGACGTGGTCCTGGCGAGCGACGTCATGATCTCCCCGACCGAGGCGAGCTCCCCACCGGGAAAGATGTACTTCTCGATCCAGTCCGGCGTGCCGTGGTACTTCGGAAACCACTGGTCGTCGACCGTGATCGTCTGGAGGAACATCGAGCCGCCAGGGGCGAGCCGCCGATCAACGGCCGTGAAGTAGTCGTCGTAGTGGTTCAGGCCGACCGCCTCGAACATCTCGATGCTGACCACTTTGTCGAAGCGCCCTGTCAGCTCGCGATAGTCGGCTCGCAACACGTCGATGCGGGATCCTGCCTCACCGATCCTCGACCGCCACTCGCGGACGTGCCGGTATTGCTCATCGCTGATCGTCGTCGTCGTCACGCGGCAGCCGTAGTGCGTCGACGCCCACACCGCGAACCCGCCCCACCCGCTGCCGATCTCGAGCACGTGATCGGCTGGCGAGAGTTTCAGCGTCCGGCAGATGCGATCGACCTTCTGGGCCTGCGCTTTCTCGAGCGAATCGGCGGCTGACTCGAAGTAGCCGCACGAATACATGAGCAGATCGGCGTCGAGGAAGAGGCGAAACAGGTTGTTGCCGAGGTCGTAATGCCGATGGATGTGCCGCCGGCTGCCGGCGAGGGAGTTGTCGCGAAGGCGGCGCGCGATTCCGCCGGCCACCCGGTGCAACGCGCCCATGACGCGGCCCTGCCCGTCGAGGGCACGGTTGCGCAGCATCAACCGCGTCAGCGTCACCAGATCGGGCGTCGTCCAGTCGCCATCCATGAACGACTCGCCGATGCCGATGTCACTGCCGACGAGCGCACGTACGAAGAAGCGCTCGTCGCGGACGGTCAGTGTCGCATTCAACTCGCCATCGTCCCCAAGTCTGTACGTGCGGTCCGGGCACTCCAGGGTGAGGGTGCCGTTCTTGATACCGCCGAGCCCCGAAAGAAACGCCGTCTTCGCCCACTGCGTCACCATGCTCATCGCTCCCTCACTGAATCGATCCGACCGGCCGTGTCGGCGGCGCAAGCCGCACGCTCCCCCACGCCGTCACCGGTGACGCGCCGCACCAGAGGCACGCCCTTCCACCACAACGCCAACGCCTGCCAGTGAATGCCCGCCACAACGGCGGCCGTCATCGCCGGGTGACGAAGCAGGGCACGACGGATCTCAGTCGCGTTCCAGGGCCGCCGCTCGAGCGAGAGCGTCGCGTCGAAGCAGACCGAGCCGTCCTTGACCGTCTCCATATGCGCGACGAGGCTGTCAGCCGGCGTCGTCAGGGCAAACTCGTAGTCCAGGTCGACCGGCATGAACGGCGACACGTAGAGCGACTTGCTCGCGGCCGCGCGGAACCCATGGGATGCCGGATCGGGACGCAGCCAGTAATTGTGGGAGCCGCCGAACGTGTTGTTCACTTCCGCGAGCACGACCTGCAGGCGATCGGCGCCGTCGAAGCAGTAGAAGAACGACACCGGGTTGAAGCAGTAGCCGAGATACCGCAGGTGCGTCAGGAGGAAGATGCGGCCGTCCGGCAGATCGACCCCATGGCGCTCCGCGTCGCGGGCGAGCCGCTCGCGAAGCGGGCGCGCCGGACCACCGAAATGATCGCGATCGTCGAAGCTCGCCCAGTTCCATCGGTTGTGACTCGTCAACCGCGACACGCGCATCAACTGCGGCACACGCTCGATGTCGAGCAGCGCCATGAACAACGGGTACGTGAACGCATGCGAGACGGGCGTGAACCGTCGATGGCGCAGCGTGCCGACGAACAGCCCCGAGTCGATCACCACTCGACCCCGAGCGCGCCCGCCACCCTGAGCGCCGAGTTCAGCCCGTCCTCGTGAAAACCGTAGAACCAGTAGGCGCCGCAATAGTGCGTGCGGTTGACGCCGCTCACCTTCCCCCACTGCCGCTGCGCGCCGACGGCCTGGCGCGTGTACAATGGGTGACGATACACGAACCGCTGCAGCACGCGGCTTTCGTCAATCTGGCCGCCGGGATTGAGCGTGACGCAGTACTGCTCCGACGTCGTCAGTCCCTGCAGGCGATTCAGGTCGTAGGTCACCATCGGTGGCGCCTCCGCGTCGGCAGCAAGCAGGTAGTTCCACGACGCGCGGGCGGACGCTCGCACCGGCAGCACCGACGCGTCGGTGTGCAGCCAGGCGACGTTGGTCGTGGTCGTGAAGGCCGCGAAGACGTCGCGCTCGCGATCGCTCGGATCGGCGAGGAGCGGCAGCACCTGATCGCCGTGGCAGGCGAACACGACCTCGTCGAACGCCATGGCCGGCCGGTCGCGGAACGTCAAGGTGACCCCGTCCTCGCGGCGCCGCACCGACTCGATCGCCGCGCCTTCGTGAATGTCTCCGGACACCTGCGCCGCGAGCTTGGGCACGTAGGTGTGACTGCCGCCGGCGACAACCTTCCACGTCGGCTGCGCGGTGAGCGAGAGCAGCCCATGGTTGTCGAAGAAGCGGATCAGCGTCAGCGCGGGAAACGATCGGATCGCGTCGAGCGACGTCGACCAGATGGCCGACGCCATGGGAAACAGATACCGGTGGGTGAACGCCTCACCGAAGCGGCGCGACTCGAGGAAGTCTCCGAGCGTCTGCCGCTCGGCATCCGCCGCACCGAGCAGAGCCGGAGCCTCCCGGTTGAAGCGCGCGATCTCGCGCAGCAAGGAGAGATGGGACGGGCTGACCAGGTTCCGCCGCTGGGCGAAGAACCCGTTGGCGCCGCGACTGCTGTACTCGAGTCCGCTCCGACGGCATGACACCGCGAACGACATGTCCGAATCGCGGGTGGCCACGCCGAGTTCGCCGAACAGCCGCACCAGATTCGGATAGGTGCGGTCGTTGTGCACCAGGAAGCCGGTATCGAGGGGCACGCTGCCGTTCGGGGTGGAGACGAGCACCGTGCTGGTGTGCCCCCCCAGACGCCGCTCCCGCTCGAAGAGGTGCACCCGGTGCCGGCGGCTCAACAGAGACGCGGCAGCCAGGCCAGAAATGCCCGCCCCGATGACCGCCACCGTTTTCATACGCCCCTAGAGATATCAGGAGAAATAACTTGTGTCAAGTCTTTGTCCATGACAAATACTTGACATCGAACCGGCCCTTCGATACTCTCTGCACGCGGGCGAATTGGTCGGAAAAGTGGAGGCAGCAGTGGGAGACACGATCAAGCTTGTGGCGCTCGGCGCCGTCGGATTCATGGTGCTCGACGGCGTCTGGCTGGGCGTGCTGATGAAGAACTTCTACCGCGAGCAACTGGCGCCGATCGCGCGGCTCGCCAACGGCGGCATGGCACCCAACTGGCCTGCGGCCTTCGTCGTCTATGTCCTGCTCGGGACCGGCATCGCCCTCTTCGTCGTCCCGCGCGCGGCGACCCCCTCGCTCGCGGCGCTATACGGGGGCCTGTTCGGCCTGGTCGTGTACGGCGTCTACGACTTCACGAACTACTCGACGTTGCGTCAGTGGCCGTTCCTGCTGACGCTGGCCGACGTCGGGTGGGGAGTGGCGGCGTCAGCCGCGTGCGCGGTGGCCGTCCGGATGGCGGCCCGGTGATGGAACACGGCAACACGTCGGCAACGGGTCCGCATCGCGGGCGCCGATTTCCCGACATGTCTGTTCGTTCGCGGACCTCGCGCAGGCTCGTGGTGGGCTGTGGGTATCTCGGCGAACGCGTCGCGCGACTCTGGCGCGAGGCGGGCGACGAAGTGTACGCAACCACGAGAGGACGGAGAATCGACGCGCTGTCCCGGGCGGGCCTGCAGCCCCTGGCCATGGATGTGACCGGCGTGCAGGCGTCGATCGTCTTGCCCGTGGTGGACACGGTCGTGTTTGCAGTGGGGCGAGACCGGAGCTCCGCTGCGTCGATGTTCGACATTCACGTCATGGGACTGCGCGCGATCCTGAATACGCTGCCTGTGTCCACGGGGCGCGTGATCTATGTGAGCTCGACCGGGGTATACGGTCAAGACGCCGGCGAGTGGGTGGATGAGGCGTCGGTATGCGACCCCACGCGTGAGGGGGGAAAGGCGTGTCTGGCTGGTGAGCAGCTTCTCTTCGCGCACGCGCGCGGGCGTGACGCGATCGTGCTACGGCTCGCCGGACTCTACGGACCGCTGCGACTGCCCCATGTGGCTGACCTCAGGGCGGGCAGAACGATTGCCGGTTCTCCCGATGCGCACCTGAATTTCATCCACGTGGACGACGCCGCCGGCGCGGTG
>CAMCNL010000216.1 GCA_945876205.1 Candidatus Sulfopaludibacter sp. SbA3 | reverse complement strand
TAGCCCAGAGCCAATGCGAGGGGTGGCGCGCCGCATCAACGCCGAGCGTATAGTCCTGTTCGGCTGGTCGCGCGCCATCCTCCTCCAGCTCTCCCATCCACTCATCGCCGCCGGCGTCGCCGATCACAGTTCATTTCGCGGTGGCCCGTTCACGGCGGCCGCACGCCTCCATCACACCGTCCGCGCCATGCTGTCGCTGACCTTCGGGGATCCGGTGGCTCGCGAGCAGACCCTCGAGCACATTCGTGGCATTCACCGGCGGGTGCGGGGGCACCTCGCAGAGACTGTCGGTCCATTCCCCGCAGGCACGCCCTACTTCGCCGACGATCCGGACCTCCTGCTCTGGGTGCACGCGACGCTCCTCGACTCGATCCCGCTCGTCTACGAGCACCTGGTGGCGCCGCTGACCGTGGCGGAGCGCGATAGCTACTGCGCCGAGGCCGCGGATACGGCCATTGCCCTCGGGGCCCGCCCCGCGGAGGTGCCACGCACGTGGATGGACCTCCGCACCTACGTCGACGTGATGTACCAATCGGGACGGCTGGTGGTAGGCCGCCAGGCGCGAGAGGTGGCTGACGCGGTGCTCGCGCCAGGGATGGCGCGCCTCATCGCTCCCGCGGCGGCCGCGAACCGGCTGGTCACGGTAGGACTGCTGCCAGGTCCTCTCCGGCGGCAATATGGTTTTGTGTGGAACGACGTACGGGAGCGGCGGTTGCGAACGGTGCTTCAGGTGATCCGGGGTACGCGGCGGGCAATGCCCTCGCTGGTGGCGCTGTGGCCTGAGGCGCGTCGAACTACGCCGGAAGCGGAGCGTTCATGACTGCGGCGAGCAGCTTGACCGTGGTGTTCTCGAGTCACCGCCGCTCGTGGTACGCCTGCCTCGAGTGCAAGCAGGTCTGGATCGGACGACGGCAGGAATGAACCACGGAGTTCGCGGTTCTAGGTTCCGGGTTCCGGGTTCGGGCGAAACTCCCCTTCCCATCTCGCTATAACGACTGTCGCCAGGCAGTTGCCGAGGACGTTGGTCGCCGTGCGCACCATGTCGAGGACGCTGTCGATCCCCAGGATGATGAACACCGGCTCCACCGGCAATCCGAATGAGGAGACGGTGCCGAGCAGGATGACCAGCGCGGCGCGGGGCACGCCGGCGACGCCCTTGCTCGTCAGCATGAGCGTAATCAGCAGCAGGAACTGCTGTCCGATCGACAGCTCGATGCCTGCCGCCTGCGCCACGAAGAGCGCCGCCAGCGATAGGTAGAGCGTGCTGCCATCCAGGTTGAAGCTGTAGCCGGTCGGGATGACGAACGCGACAATCTGCCGCGGAACACCGAGCTTCTCCATCGCTTCCATCGCGCGCGGCAGCGCCGCCTCCGAGCTGGTCGTCGCGAAGGCAATCGACACCGGCTCGGCCACGGCCGCGGCAAACTGCCGGATCGGCACGCGCGCCAGCAGCGCAATCGGCAGCAGCACCAGCAGGATGAAGACGGCAACCGCGGCGTAGAACGTCAGCAGCAACTGGATCAGGTTGACGAGGATGCCGACGCCCAGGGTGCCGACGGTGTAGGCGATCGCCGCGCCGACGCCGATCGGCGCAAACAGCATCACGATCCGCGTAAACGCGAACATCGTCTCGGCCAGGCTTTCGGTGAAGGCGAGCATGGCGCGGCGCTTCGCCTCGGGAATCATCGCCAGCGCGATCCCGAACAGCACCGCAAAGACGACGACCTGGAGAATCTGCGCCTCGGCGACCGAGCGTGCGAGGTTGTCGGGGAAGATTTCGAGCACGATCTCCTGCCACGTCTTCGCCGCGGGGCGCTGAAATTGCGCGGCGTCGACGGCAGCCGGCATCGCGATGCCGACGCCGGCGCGGCTGATCGAGATCGCCGCCCAGCCGATCAAGAGCGCGAGGGTCGTCACGACCTCGAAGTAGATGAGCGCCTTGACGCCCATGCGGCCGACCTGCCGCAGGTTCGAGTGCCCGGCGATCCCCACCACCAGCGTCGCAAACAGGAGCGGCGCGACGATGGTCCTGATGAGACGGAGGAAGATCTGGCTGAGGACGCGCAGTTGGATGGCGACGGCCGGAAAGTCGTGGCCGATTTCGGCCCCGACGACCATGGAGACCAGGATCCAGACCGTCAGCGATTTGCGGCGCCAGCCAAATGCCAGCAGCGCGGCGATCACGACCCAACGCAGGACAAGCAGCACGGACCGAATGTTATACTGTGGAGTCCTGCCTGACACTCTCTCGCGGAAGTGGCGGAATTGGCAGACGCGCTAGCCTCAGGAGCTAGTGGCCGCAAGGCCATCGGGGTTCGAGTCCCCGCTTCCGCACCAGCCTTCGCTCATGATTCAGGCGAAGGCTGCCCGCCATAGCGTCGCAAAGCGACGCGGCCGCGACGTGTTCAAGATCGGACAGACGAACGGGGGCATCTTTGATAGATTGACACTAGAAAGAGTCATTGCCCACCACGATGCCAAATCTCGACCCGCAGCGACGCAAGTCTGACGAAGCGCATGGTGCCCTGACGGGCCACAAGTGCACGCGTTGCCGCGAAGACCTCGTCTTCGTGCGCAGACACGTGAGCCCCATGCGCCTGGGCCCACCGGCCACCACCGAGTTCTACCAGTGCCGGGCCTGTGATTCCGGGTTTGCACTCAATCCCGCCACGGGCCGCTGGAAGCCCTGGGCGACCGACGAATCCTAGCTCCGCCCCGCCGCAACATCCCGCCGCTCCTGCGCTAAGCTAGGCATGATGCCGACGGGCTTCGACTTCGATCCGACCGTCCTCATCGTCTCGCTCATCCCGAGCGGCATCGGCTTCGTGTTGTTCACCTACGGCAAGAAGATGCACCGGATGCCGCAACTGGTCGGCGGCATCGCCCTGATGGTGTATCCGTACTTCACCCCCACACTCACGTCGATGACCAGCGTGGGGATGCTGATCTGCGCGATCGTCTGGTTTCTGGTGAAGCTGGATTTCTAGAGAGGATCGGAGACACGCGGAGGCTGACGCCTCCGCGCCTACTCTTCGAGTTGCCAGTCGGCCAGCGGCTGCGGGCCCAGCTTGATATCCGCGATATCGGGATCGATACCGTCGGGTCTCGGGTCCGCCGTGGCCTTCTGCTGTTTGACGTCCTGCCGCCGCGCAGCCTTCTGCTGACGACGCTCGTTCAGGTTTTTTTCCCGCTCACGCTTTGCAGCGGTTGGTCTGGTATGACGTGCCATGTCTATCCGTTCATAAGAATACTACCACCGCGGATCGGTGCGCCGCCGGGGCCCCTGGCCACCGCCGCCACCATTGCCGCCGCGGCCGCCGCCGCCACCGCCGCCGTACCCACCGCCCGGACGGGCCGCCTGCGGCCGCGCCTCGTTGACGGTCAGCGCGCGGCCGCCAAGCTGATGTCCGTTCAACTGCGTAATCGCCTTCTGCGCGTCATCGTCGCTCGCCATTTCGACGAACGCGAATCCGCGCGCCCGGCCGGTCGCCCGATCGCGCATGACCGTGACGGTTTCCACGGCGCCCGCCTGCGAGAAAAGCGCGTTGAGATCGTCTTCAGCCGTTTCGAAGGGAAGGTTTCCGACGAAGAGTTTGCGACTCATGTGCTACTCCTGCGCCCCTGCGGACGCGAGATGACCGGTCCTCGGCTCATACTGTGCTACGGGCGCAGGACGCGAGTCGCTCGGGCTCGAATCGGATACGCGGGTAGGCGGGCTCAGCTGCCGAACGTCTCAGGATACATCAAGGGGGGCGTGCTACGATTCCGGATTCCTGTCGCATGCGTGAGATACCACTGGGCGCCATCGAGGATGCTGCTCGGGCCATCTATGACCCCGTGATTCGCACACCGATGGTGCGGCTCGACGTCCCCGCGTCGGCGGCCGGCCGGCTGGACGGATCCGAAATCTTTCTCAAGCTCGAAACGCTGCAACCCATTGGCTCGTTCAAAATCCGCGGCGCGCACAACGTCATCCGGCAGCTCTCTCCACGGGACCTGCAGGACGGGGTCTGGACGGTGAGCGCCGGCAACGCCGCGCAAGGCGTGGCGCTCGCCGCGCGCGTGGCGGGCGCGCCCTGCTCGGTCATGGTGATGGACACCGCGCCGGCGACCAAGGTGGCCGCGATCGAACGGCTTGGCGCGACGGTGGTGCGCGCCACCACTGAATGACTGACAACCGGCAACTGACAACTATCTGCATGGTTCAACTACCTGATCGCATCGGCCGCCTCGAAGAGCTCGCGCACGACGTGTCGTGGAGCTGGACGCGCGACGCGCGCAAGCTGTTCCGGACGCTCGACTACCCGCTCTGGCGCCAGACCGCGCACAACCCGGTGCGGATGCTGAAGCTGATTCCACCGGAACCGCTGCAACGCGTCGCATCGGATGCTGCATGGCTCGCGACCTACGACCGCGTCATGGCGCGGCTCGACGACGTGCGGTCGGCCCGCAACACGTGGTGCGCGACGGAATACGGCGATCTGGCCAGCCGTTCGATCGCCTACTTCTCCGCCGAGTTCGCGCTGCACCAGTCGCTGCCGATCTATGCGGGCGGCCTTGGCGTGCTCGCGGGCGATCACTGCAAGGAAGCGAGCGACCTTGGCGTGCCGCTCATCGGCGTCGGGTTCATGTATCCGCAGGGCTACTTTCACCAGGACGTCACCACCGACGGCTGGCAGCAGGAAGCGTACGAGCGCCTCGACTGGACCGATGCGCCGATCGAGCCGGCGCTCACGCCCGACGGCAAGCCGTGCGTCACCGCCGTGCCGCTCGGCAACCGCACGGTGCTGGCGGCGGTGTGGCGCGTCCGCGTCGGGCGCGTGAAGCTCTACCTGCTCGACACCGACCTCGAAGAGAACGCGCCGTGGGATCGCGAGCTCTCCGCGAGGCTCTACGGCGGCGATCGTGAAACCCGCGTCCAGCAGGAAATCATTCTCGGCATCGGCGGCGTGCGCGTGCTCAAGGCGATGGGGTGCGAGCCGGCGGTCTATCACCTCAACGAAGGCCACGCGGGCTTCGTCGTCCTGCAGCGGATCCGCGATTTCTGTGAAAAGGGCTGGACCTTCGAGGCGGCGCTCGACGAGGTTCGCCGGACGACGGTCTTCACGACGCACACGCCGGTGGCCGCGGGCCACGACGCGTTCCCGTTTGCGCTGGTCGAGACGCACCTGGCGGGCGCGTGGGGCGACCTCGGGGGCTACCGCGAGAAATTCCTGGCGCTCGGTCACCACGACAACGGCGGCGGTCCGATGTTCAACATGACGGCGCTCGCGCTCCGCGCGGCGGGAGCGGTTAATGGCGTCAGCCAGCTGCACGGCGAAGTCACCAAGCAGATGTGGCAGTCGATCTGGCCGGGCACGCCCTACGAGAAGCTCCCCGTCAAGGCGATTACCAACGGCGTCCACGTGCCGACCTGGATGTCGTCCGAGATTGCCGCGCTGCTCGAGACGCATCTTGGCGCGGACTGGCTGGATCGGCACGACGACCCAGCCCTCTGCGACCGCGTGCTCGAGATCCCGGACGAGGAGCTGTGGGCCGCCCGCCAGGCATTGCGCGCCTTTCTCTTCAGCTTCATCCGCGAACGCGCGCGGCAGCGATGGACCAACGAAGGCGCCAGCGCCCCGCGCATCGTCGCGGCGGGCACGATGTTCGATCAGTTCGCGCTGACGATCGGTTTCGCGCGGCGCATGACCGGGTACAAGCGTCCGGAGCTGATCTTCTCTGACCCCGATCGGCTCGCGCGGATTCTCAATCAACCCGGACGCAACGTCCAGATCCTGTTCGCCGGCAAGGCCCACCCCGCCGACGACGTCGGCAAGCATCACCTGCAGCGGATCTACAAGCGGGCGCTCGATCCGAAGTTCGGCGGGCGCATCGCCTTCGTCGACGACTACGACCTGCACGTGGCGCATTTCCTGGTGCAGGGATGCGACGTCTGGATGAACAACCCGCTCAAGCCGCTCGAGGCCAGCGGCACCAGCGGGATGAAGGCCGCGATCAACGGCACGCCGCACATGTCGATCGGCGACGGCTGGTGGGCCGAAGGGTTTAACGGCGACAACGGATGGCTGATCGACGCGCAAGCCGACCCCAACGACCCTGGCGCCCAGGACTGGGCGGATGCGCAGGCGATGTACACGCTGCTCGAGCAGCAGCTCGTGCCGGCGTTCTACGATCGCGACGCACACGGGATTCCGAGACGCTGGCTCCGCATCGTCAAGCAGTCGATCCGCACCGTCCTGCCCCGCTTTGCGGCGCGCCGGATGGTGAAGGATTACGTCCGCGAAATGTACGCCCCGGCGGCCAGGCAGCCGGCGACGAAATGAGCGGAAAAGGACATCGAACATAGATTCAAGAATGCCCGCCAACCAACAGCAGAAACGTAATGGCCTTGCGAGGCCTACCGGAAGGCTCCTGTTCATCGTCTAACCTTCATGTTCCATCCGGCTCGCACCACAGCTCTGCTGTTCAGCTCCGTGCTCATCAGCATCCTGGCTGTCTCGCACACCGAGCGCCTGGGCGCAGCGGGCATTCCCAACGACGACGCCTCGGTGCGTCATGCGCTGAACCGCGTGACCTATGGACCGCGGCCGGGCGAGGTCGAGCGCGTCAGCCGCATCGGCCTCGGAGACTGGATAGACCAGCAGCTCCACCCTTCGAGCATCGATGACGCCGCGCTGGAGCGGCTCCTGCCCGCCTCGCCCGAGGCCGTCCGCACTGGCTCACCGAAAGAGATGCGGCGGGAAGCGAAGCGTGCGGTCGATGACCTCGCGGCGGTGCGGCTGATCCGCGCGGCGTCCAGCGAGCGTCAACCACTTCAACGTCTTCGCCGGCAAGGGCCGCACGGCTATATACCTGCCTGCCTACGAGCGGGACGCCATTCGCCCGCATGTGCTGGGCACGTTCCGCGATCTGCTCGAAGCGACCGCCAAGAGTCCCGCGATGCTCTTTTATCTGGATAACTGGCTCTCCGCCGATCCCAACGCGAAGGCCTCAGAAGAAGCGCGGATTGAATGAGAACTACGCCCGCGAGCTGATGGAGCTGCACACGCTCGGCGTCGATGGCGGCTACACGCAGCAGGACATCATCGAGGTCGCCCGGGCGTTCACCGGCTGGACGATCGATCCTCGCGATCGGCGCTTCAGGTTCGCGCGCGCGCTCCACGATGACGGCGTAAAAGTCGTCCTCGGCCAGACGATCGAGGCGGGAGGCGGCATCG
>CAMCNL010000215.1 GCA_945876205.1 Candidatus Sulfopaludibacter sp. SbA3 | reverse complement strand
AACCGATACGGCGCCGTGTATTCGCAGATGTCCGTCGGACCCAATCGGATCATCGGGTTCTCGCGTATCAGTTTCACGCGCGTCGCCACCTGTCCCGCGAACGCGACGCTGCCCTATACCGCGACGATCACACGCCTGCCGTCGGCCGTCGCCGCGGCAAACGCGACGGCGATCCTGTCGACCGGCTTCGCCGCTGGCGTGCCGCCCGCGCTCGTTGGTGAGCTCGTGCAGAAGAACCTGCGCCGCACCGGCGTGGACTACGGTCCGGTGCTCGTCGCCGTCCTGGCCCGGTAGGCCCCCGCATCATGTTCAACCAGCACTCCAGCGACGCCGACAAGAGCCTGCGCGTATTGATCGTCGGCGGCGATCCCACGCTCGAGGAAGAATTCCGCAGCGCGCTGTCGCGTGTGCCGGATCGACAGGGGACGGTCTCCTACGTCGACACCTACCGTGACGCGGTGGACGTCGCGCGACGCCGCCAGCCGAACCTGATCGTCGTGGAGATCGACCGCAGCGCCAGCGACATCGGCGTGCTGGCGAAAGACCTGCTCGCGCAGGTGCCCGAGGCGGTGATCGCCGGCGCCTTCACACCGGATCATCTCGAGCACGGCCAGTCGGAAGGCGCGACGGTGATCGAGCTGTTGCGGGCGCAGGTCCGCGATTTCCTGCGCCGCCCGCTCTCGACGACCGAGCTGCGCGCGGTCCTCGATCGCCTGTTCTCACGCCTGCCCGGCACCGCGCCCACGGCCCAGGGCCGCGTCGCCGCGTTCATCAGCAACAAGGGCGGGGTCGGCACGTCGATGCTGGCGGTGAACGTCGCCTGCGCCCTGGCGCTTCGGCATCCTGACGAGGTGCTGCTGATCGACACTTCGCTGCAGCTCGGCACCTGTTCGATGCTGCTCGACCTCACGCCCACCACCAGCATCGTCGACGCGATTCGCGAGCGGGATCGCCTCGACAAGACGCTGCTGCGTCACCTGACGCTCAGGCACGGCACCGGATTGCGCCTGCTGGCGGCGCCGACCGATGCGCTCGAAGGTGCGGAGGTGGACGATGAGGCGATCTCGCGCATCATCAACATGGCGCGCCGTTCGTTCAACTACGTGATCATCGACACGTGTCCGATGCTCGACAGCGTGCTGATGGCGATTCTCGACGTGGCCGACGTCGCCTTCATCGTCACGCAGGGGCTGGCGCCGGCTGTTGCGGGCATCGCGCGGCTGCTGCCAGTACTCGAAGGGCTCGGCCTGCCGGCGTCGCGGCAGCGCCTCGTGCTGAACTACAACTACAAGCCGTTCCTCGGCAACCTGCAGCCGGCCGACATCGCCAACCGTCTCGAGCGCACGGTGGACTACGTCGTGCCGTACGAAAAGGGCGTGCTGACGTCGATGAACACGGGCAGCCCGCAGATCCTGCATACCAGACGATGGGACCGCTTCGGGCGCGAGATCAACCGTCTCGTCCAGGATCTCGACACGTGGACGCCGCAGATGGCCAAGGACTCGCCTCCACCGCACGCCTCCGCCGAGCGCCGTGCGAATCCAGTCGAACAGCAGAAGGAGTGGTCGTGAGCGACAGGCGCGACGACCTCATCAGCGCCCTCGATCGCCGGCGGCTCTCCCGGCCCTCGGGCGACGCCGCCGCGCGGTTGAAGACCGTTGCGGCGAAGGGTAATCGCCTGGCGGGTGAAGAGGAGAGTCCGGTCGTCAAGATCGGCAAGCCGAGCGGACGCAGCGATTACCTCACGGTGAAAGCGGCGCTGCAGGCACGGCTGCTCGACGAAATCGGCGAGCGTGGCCTGCTCGAGACCGAAGGCGTCGACGTGGCAGCGGCGGTGCATGAGTTTGCCGCGCGCGCGATCGCGTCGGAGGACGTCGGGCTCAACGAAGTCGAGCGCATCCGGCTGGCCGAGGAGCTGACCGACGAGACGATCGGCATGGGTCCGCTGGCGCCGCTCCTGGCCGATCCCGCCGTCAGCGACATTCTCGTGAACGCGCCGGACCAGGTGTACGTCGAGCGGTTCGGCCGCCTCGAACGCACCGATGTTCGCTTCCGTGACACCGAGCACATCGTGCGCGTGATCGAGCGCATCGCGGCGCGCGTCGGCCGCCGCATCGACACCGCTTCGCCGATGGCCGACCTGCGCTTGCCGGACGGGAGCCGCGTCAACGCCACGCTGCCGCCGGTGACCCTCGACAGTCCGACCATCTCGATCCGCCGCTTTGGCCGCCGGCGGCTGCGGCGTGACGATCTGCTGACGATCGGGACGCTCTCGCCCGAGATGCTGGAGTTTCTCGTCTTCGCCGTGCGCGCGCGCAAGAATATCCTCGTCTCGGGCGGCACCGGCGCCGGCAAATCGACGCTGCTGAGCGTACTGGCCGAAGCCATTCCCGACACCGAGCGCATTATCACCATCGAAGACACCGCCGAGCTCAGTCTCGACCAGGAGCACGTCGTCCGCATGGAAACGCGGCCGGTCAACATCGAAGGGCGGGGCCGGATCCTCGCGCGAGACCTGCTGGTCAACGCGCTCCGCATGCGGCCCGATCGCATCATCGTCGGCGAAGTGCGCGGCGCCGAAGCGCTCGACATGCTGCAGGCGCTCAACACCGGCCACGACGGCGGCCTTGGAACCATCCACGCCAACTCGACGCGGGACGCGCTGGCGCGACTCGAGACGATGGTGCTGATGGCGGGCATCGAGCTGCCGTCGCGCGCCGTCCGGGAGCAGATCGTCTCGGCGATTCACCTCATCGTGCAGGTCCGCCGCTACGACGACGGCGTCCGCCGGATCGAATCGGTGGCCGAGATCACCGGCATCGAGGGTGCGACGCCGCAGATGCAGGAGCTCTTCGCGTTCCGGCGACGGGGCAAGCACGGACGCAAGGTCATCGGCCACTTCACGGCCACGGGCGTGATCCCACGCATGGTCGAGGACCTGCGCGAAGAGGGCGTCCTGGTGCCGTCGGCGCTCTTCCAGCGAACAGAGGATCCTGACCAGTGACGCTGGCGGTTCTCGTCGCAGTGCTCGGGACCGGACTGCTGTACGTGCTGTACGGACAGCACGCGCGGCGTCTGGCCGACGAGCGGCTTGCCGCGATGATCGGTACGGCCGACATTCCCGAGACTCGCCAGGAGCCGAAGCGACGAATCCGGGCGTTTCCGCCTCGCTATCGGTTTGCTCCGCTCGCCGCCGGTGTCGCCACGACCTTCATCCTGTGGTTGGTCATCGGGTTGCCCGTGGAAATCGGCATCGCCTTCGGCGTGCTCGCCGGCGTGCTCGCGCACCTGATCGAGGATTTCCGCGGCGAGCAGCAGGCGGCGGCGATCGAGTCGCAACTCGCCGCGGCGATCTACCTGATGGTCGGATCGCTCCGCGCCGGCGCCAGCCTGCTGGCCGCGTTTGATTCGGCGCTCGAGGAAGTTGGTCCACCGCTTCGGCCGTACTTCCAGGAGGTGGCCGGACGCATCCGGCTCGGCGACGACCCCCGCGCCGCGGTCAGCGATCTGCAAGTGCACGTGCCGCTCGAGACGTTCAGGCTCTTTGCGACGTCGCTGTCGATTCACTGGGAGGTCGGCGGCAGTCTCGCGACGACGCTCTCGACCGTCGGCCAGACGGTGCGCGACCGTATCGAGCTGTCGCGGCGCGTACGTGCACAGGGCGTCGAATCGCACGCGTCGGTCGCCGTCGTCCTCGGCATCGCCTACGTGCTCGCGTTCCTGATGTGGCGGTCGAATCCGGATCGGCTCGAAGCGTTCGTCAGCACCGGCATCGGCACCGGGATCGTCGCCGTCGTCATCCTGCTGCAGGCGATTGGCCTGCTCTGGATGGCCAGGCTGAACAAGAGCACGTTTTGAAAGGCATTCCGCATTGGCGAATCTGATCGCGTTCCTCGTCGTCACGTCGATCGTCGTCGTGGCCTCGGTGATGGGCCGGAGCTGGAGCGTGCGGCGCCGCGCGCTGATCCGCCTGTACGCGGTGGACGATCGCCGCACGCCGACCGGCGCCCGGTCGTCGACGCGCGACACGGCGCTCGGGCGATGGCTGGCGAGCGCGGGTTATCGCAAACCGAACGCGCAAACCGTGTTTGTCGCTGCCACGATCGCCGCGGTCGTCGCGGGCATCGCGGTCAGCCAGATCTACCGCGTGGTCTTCTTCAGGCCGCTGCTGGTTGCGATCTCGAATGTGCCGGGCAGTGCCGGCGACATGCTGGCGCTGGCGCTGCAAGGCGGTCCGTGGATTCTCTTCGTCATCACGGCGATGTTGCCCGCGATCGCGGTGCGAACGAAGCGCCGATCGCGCGTGCTGGCCATCGAGCAGGACCTGCCGCTGGCGCTGGAGCTCTTTGCGACGATGGCCGAGGCCGGGCTCGGCTTCGACGCGGCGCTCGCCAAGATCGTGCGCGCGCAGGGAAGCGATCGCCCACTGGTCTCCGAGTTCGTCAACTTTCAGCACGACATGCTCGCGGGGATGTCGCGTACCCAGGCGCTGCGTCAGCTTGCGCGCCGCATCGACATCCCCTCGCTCACCAGCTTCACGTCGGCGCTGATTCAGGCGGAACAGATCGGGGCGAGCATGGCGGAAACGCTGCAGCACCAGGCGGTGGATCTCAGGCAGCGGCGTCGCGAAAACGCCCTGCTGCGCGCACAAGCGCTGCCGGTCAAGCTCGTGTTTCCGCTGGTCGTCTGCTTTCTGCCGGGCATCTTCGTGTCGACCCTGGCACCGGTGCTGTTCCAGATGGTGGAAGTCGCCAATGGTGTGCTGAGGTCTTCGGGACGATGATTCGACACTCCCTCATAACTGCCGCGTGCCTCATGGCGACGACGGCGTGCGCGACCAACCCGGTGCTGCGTCAGCAGTGCTACAACCCCGACGTCCGGCTGGCCAGGCTCCTGCAGCCGTATCAGGAGCTGCGCGCGAAAGACTGCACGGTGGAGGAGAGCATCGATCGCGGCGGCGCCGAGTGCGATCGCCTCGAGCGCGAGATCGCCACGCTTGGCGTCATTTGCGCGGCGCACGCGCCGACGCTGATGGCCAACGCCGTCATCGCCTACGACAAGCAGCGGCCGGCAGATGCGCAGCAGATGCTTGACGTGATCCTCTCGCAGCCGCACGGCTATCCGGACGCAGCCGTGCTCAGGGCGCGGATTGCGATCGAGGAGGGCAACGTGCCGTTCGCTCAGCGCCTGCTCCTTCAGCAGATCAAGCTCGTGCCCGATCATGCCGGCCTGCACGAAACCTACGCCGCGGCGCTCTACCTGGGTGGAAAGATGACTGAGGCGAGAGGCGAGCTGTCGATGGCCGGACTGCTGGGTGCGCCGCGGTGGCGGATTGCCTATCACCTTGGCCTGATCGAAGAAGCCCTGGGACTGGGCGTCGAAGCGAGCCGGTTCTATGCCGAAGCGCTGCAGGGCAATCCCGGCTGGGGGCCGGCAGACTCCCGTCTCAAGGCGTTGCGCGCGAGAGGCACCGCCGCTCCCTGATCCCTGCCCCCTGCCCCCTGACCCCTGATTTCTATTCCGCCGGAGTCGCGACGGTCACCGTCTTCGACGTCGTCTGCGTCTGCCCGCCGGAGTTCGCGACGGTCAACGTCACGGTGTACGTCCTCGCCGCGCTGTAGACGTGGGTCGGCGTCACGCCTGACCCCCGGGTGCCGTCCCCGAAGTCCCACGTATACGTTCCACTGGTCACCGTCGAGGACGAGGCATTGAAGAACACGGTGTCGTCGGGATGCGGATCGGTGGGGGAGAAGACGAAGTTCGCCGACCCGGCCGGGAGCGTCGTGGAGATCGTGATCTGCTGTGACGTCGTGGCGGTCAGGCCTGTGTCGCTGGTGACGGAGAGCCTGATCGCGAACGTCCCGCCCCGCGTGTAGCGGTGGGTCGTGGACATCCCGGTGCCGGTGGTTCCGTCGCCAAAGTCCCACGCGTACGTCCCGCCCTGTGCCGGAGCGCCCGGCGCCGGGAACGGGTTGCCAGGTCCGCCGGGGATGGGCGTGGCGTTCGCCGTAAAGATCACATCCTGGTTGATCGCCGGTGCTCTCGGCGAGAACGTGAAGTTCGCCGTGGCCGCGGGCAGCGTCGTCGAGACCGTGATCGTCCGGGACGACGACGCGGTGGCCCGGTTGTCGCTGGTCACCGTCAGGGTGACAGTGAAGGTGCCTCCGCGCGCGTAGCGGTGCGTCGTGGTGACACCCGAGCCTGGCGTGGTCTGGTCGCCAAAGTCCCACGCGTAGGTCGGATTGCTCCCCGTCGAGGTTGACGCGTAGAACGATACGTCCTGGTTGATGGTGGGATTGGTCGGCGAGTTGGTAAACCGGGCTACGGTCGGGGTGCTGCTCGGAAAGTCGTCGACGGTGAACGAGACGTATGTCGCCGTGCCTTGCGACAGCGTGACGCTCTTCTCGGTCGAGAGCATGCCGGACCTGGTATCCCGTGCCGTGAAGGTGACGTCCGCCCGCGGCGTGGGTGCGACGCCGTTGTTGAAGACGTTGCCGCCCGACTCCTGGAGCGTGAGGCTGAATGACTGGGTCTGCCCCGCGGCGACTTCGCCCACCGCGTTGCCGTTGGCTAACGCCTGAATCGCGTTGGCCGTCCGGTTGACCACGATCACCGGAAAGTCCGATTCGTACTTGCCGGTACACCCAGACAGCACGAGCGCCGCGAGCACTCCGACAGCACGAAGACGCGCAGAGGAGAAGAACATGGGATGCCCAGATTCTACGATCGATCGCGGCCGGCCGTGCTTGACAATTGCGAGGGGCTGCATCACCCTGCCGCGAGATGTGCTTATGAAAACACGCCTTGTCGTGCCGGCGTTCGCCCTGTCCACATCGCTCCTGGCCGCGTCGGCCGTCTTCGGCCAGTATCCCGGGAGTTTTCAAGTCGCCAAGGACGGCGCGTCGATCGTCATCGAGGACTACGCCACGGTGCCCGCGTCGAGCCTGATGCGCGACAAGCTGTACCCGGCCCCTCTTGACCCGCGCGGGCAGGTGTCGCGGGTCAACGCACTGGTGTCCGAGCCGGCCAATGCGCCGCAGTCCGCCGGGCGCTTCTTCGTCGTCGACCAGAACGGCATCATCTACACGCTGGACAAGACGACGAAGGCGTTCACGCCCTATGTCGACGTGGGCCGGGTGTTCGCCAGGTTCACGAACACCGGCAGCCTCGGGATGGGGATCGCCTCGATCACGTTCGATCCCGCGTACTCGACGAACGGGAAGTTCTACACCAACCACAACGAAC
>CAMCNL010000214.1 GCA_945876205.1 Candidatus Sulfopaludibacter sp. SbA3 | reverse complement strand
TCGGTCCGACCTTGAGCCGCGCGAGCTCCGCCGGCTCGGATGCGCGCGTCTTTGGATCGATCTGCAACGGCAGCGCGTCGGCCACCGGCGTGCCGCCGTAGCCGCCCTCGCCAAACGACCGCGCGCCGCCAAGCATCAGCAGCCCGCCGCCGCGGCGATCGACGAAGTCGGCAATCATCTGCAGCTGGTCGCCGGTAAACGCGCCCGCTTCGACGCTGCCGATGATCAACCCGCGATACGAGAACAGCTCTTCGCGCGTCTTCGGGAAGCCGCCGAGCAGCTCGTCGGGATTGTCCACCTCGATGCGCAGGAACTTGTTGTCGGCCGTCCGCTGCAGCGCGACAACCTGCAGGTTCTTGTCGTCGACGATCGCGCGGCGCAGGAACTTCATCTCGAACCGCGGCTCGCCCTCGAAGTAGAGGATCTTCTCGCGATTGTCGCGCACGTCGATCAACGCGTCGCGCACGTTGTTCTGCGCCACGACTTCGTCGGGCTGCGGCGTCACCTTGAACTTGAACGCGCGGGGTCCGGCCTCGGACGCCGTCGCCCGCACGCGCGCGGTCGCGGGACTTCCATCGTTGGGGAACGTCACCTGCTGCGAGCCGACGATGCGGCCTTCGTCTTCGACGTCCACCGACACGGTCTTGCCGGGATAGCCGGTTTGCGTGACCACGACGTCCACCAGGAGCGAGGCATTCTTCAGCACCGTGCGCGGCGTGCTGACGCGGTCGATCTGGATGTCGCGGACCAGCGCCGGGCTGCCGACGCCGACGGTAAATACCGGCATCTTCTCCGCCTTCATGCCGAGGAGCGCTTCCGTCAGCGACGCATCGCTCGTGTCGGCGCCGTCCGAGACGATCACGACGCCGGCGACGGGCAGCCCCGCGAGCTCATCGCGCACGCCCTGGAGCGCCGTGCCGAGCCGCGTCTGCGAGCCCTGGAACTTGAGGTCGTTGACCGAGTTGAGGCGGCCGGCCGTGGACGAGAACCGGAACGTCCGCACCAGGAAGCGGTCGGACAGCGATTTCAACAGCGGACGATCCGCGACGCCAAACTCCTGCCGCACGAACTCGCCGCGCGCCTGGCCCTTCCAGTCAGGGATCTGCATGCTGCGCGAATCGTCGAGCAGCACGGCGACGACGTTCTGCTGCGGAACGGCGGCGCGAACAATCAGCGTGGGACGGAGCAGGCAGAAGAGCACCAGGGCCAGGGCGGCCATGCGAAGGCCGGTGAGGACGACCCGATCGCGCACCCGTCCCTTGCCGCGAACGCTGCGGTAGGTGACGATCGCCACGATCATCACCGCCGCGGCGAGCCCCGCCGCTACCAGCGAGCCGGTGCTGACGTTGAAGCGGAAATCACCCTGCTGAAAGACAACCGGGCGATACGTGAAGAGTGCCTGGAAGATTGATTCGAACACTGCTCCCCCGAATCGTAGGCTAAGAAGGCGCGATCATACATGTTGGCAAGGGCCAGCGGAATGCCAGTTTTGTCGGCGTTAATGGGTCATCGCATACAGCAGCACGTCGATGCCCAGCGCGTAGCCCGACGGCGAGAATTGGAAAAAAAAGCCGGGATCCTCGCCCTCGCGCTCCCACGAGTCCGCGACGTCGGTGTTGTGGGTCATCACCACCATGATGCGGCCCTTCTTGTCGCGGATCGCCCGGAAGTGCGGCTCGCGGGTCTCCTCCCCACGCTCTGACGTCGTCGTCCCACCCACGCCGCGCCAGAACTGGATGTTGGTGATCTGCGGCACTTTGGTCACCACGAACTGCGTGCTGAAGATGGGATCGCTGAGAGGTACGTCCACAATCGGATACTCCGCCGGCGGCAGTGCCTTGGTGATTTCGCCGACCCACTGCTGCCAGGCCCGGTCGCCCCAGAAGTCATCGACCCAGAGGAAACCGCCTTTCAGCAGGTACAGACGCAGACGATCCGCTTCCGGCTGTGTCAGCCCCATCGTGCCGACGTCCGACGCGACGGTATACGGGCAATCGAAGAGCTGGTCGTCGGTGAGCCTCACTACCCATTGGTTGGGACGCTTCGAGCCGCCGCTGAAGCTGACGGGCGTCTTCGTCAGCTCCGCCAGCCGGATGAGGAGGTTGACCTCGCCGAAGGGATAGTCGGTTCGCCACCCGCCGCCGCTGGGCTCGCGGCGAACGCTCGTGTACATGATTCGGCACACGGTAAAGTTGCGGTCGGGCATCTCGGGCGGCGCGAAGCGCACGGACTCCCCGAAGAAGTCGCCTCGGAACCCGCGGCCCCGCCCGAATTGGGCGTAGGCGTAGCCCGCCGAGCTGATCAGCCCGGCCGTAAGCAGGAGGATCGAGATGAGCCGGCGGGCATCAGGCGTCGTAGTCCACTACCCGCCTTTCAACATTGACCTCGCGGACCTTCGGCACCATGGCTTGGTGCGCCGGGTGGGCCTGATAGACGTCAAGCGCCGCCCGCGATTCGAACTCGCAGTACAGCGCGAAGTCGGACGACTGAGCGCTCCTGAGGAAATCGACTCCGAACTCGATGCGCAGCAACCCCGGGATGACGCCCTGCAGGGCCTCGAAGCCCTTCTTGAGATCGAGAAGCGCCTGTTCCCGCTCCGGCGCGGGCATCTCCTTCATCTTCCAGAACACGATGTGCTTGATCATGGGCGTTATCGTATCTCCATCAGTACGTAGTGTCCGGCTTCCTGGCCTGAGCGAAGTCGAAGGCAGCCGGACCGTCATGCCAACGAGGCGAGCAGCGCCGCGCCAAGGCCGATGGTCAGCCATCGCGCCACCTTCGGGCGCTGATGCTTCAACCGGTTCCATTGCAGCGCGAGCAGCACCATCGCCGCCACCAGCACGACCACGACGAGCAGCGTCGTCCACGGAGACAACGCTCCCGCGAAAAACCGGTACAGGCCAACGTTCCACGTCGAGCCGTAGATGATCGCCAGGTGGACGACGTAGATGAGGAGCGACTCCTGTGCCACCGCGCCGAAGGTGTGAGGCAGGCGCGTAATCCGGCGGCTCGCGTGGGCGATGATCGCCAGCACGATCAGGCAGGCCCCGATGCGCATCAGGATCGAGCCCGTGGCCCACGCGAACGGCCCCGCCGCCCCTGGCACGGGTAGACGGTCCGCGCGCAGGCTGATGAGCACGGTGAGCACGCCGGGCACGAGCAACACCAGAGTGGCAAAGCGCGCGAGATGCGACGCGCCCCAGCGCGAGTAGAGGCCGCCGGCCGCGGCGCCGGCCAGCGCGTACGCCGCCCACGGCACAACCGGAAAGAGCGAGCCTGTCGTCGGCGTCAGGTACGCCACGAAGACCGGCTGCAGATTGCTCCAGTCATGCGCCCACGCCGCCGGCGCGATCGCGATGAGCACCACCGACACGACGAACGACAGCGCGATGAAGACGCGACGGCCCTGCGAAATGAGCACGAGCAACTGCATGAAGAGCAGCGTCACGCCCATCAACTGCAGGACGTCGACCGCGAGAAACGCGCGCCAGTGCGCCTCGTCGGCGTACGCGAAGTCGACAATGCGCCGCGTCGGAAGGTGCATACCGTAGCCGAGGGCGATGAACAGCGCGAAGCGGCGGGCGCGCTTCCACACCCCTGGCGACAACTGCGTATGCGCCGGCCAGTGGCGCATCGTCGCGATGCTGAACGCAAATCCGGAGAGAAAGAGAAAGAGCGTGGAGGTCAGGCCGCGCTGGAAGGTCCAGAGGTCAAACCAGGTACCCCGTTGGTAGGTCTTGTCCAGCAGGGCGCTGACCGTGTGGCCGTACATCATCATGACCACGGCGAGCGATCTCGCCAGGTCGATGAAAATGACGCGGTGCGCCTGTCCTCTAACCAAGAAGGCCGAAGGCGAGGCCGGTCAGCATGAATCTCACGGCATGATAGCCGCCGTTGATGAGGATCAGGGTTGCGCTCCTCCGTTCGAACAGGTAGTTGGTCGCAAGCGACGTCGCCACCCAGCAGAGGCCGACGGCGGTTCCGGCCGCAACGGAGAACCGCATCCCCGGATGCTCACCGACATACAGGCCAAACGTCCAGGCGGCGATGAATCCGAGCACGAATGTAACGCCATACGTCACGGCCGGGTTGAATCCAGCCCCCAACTGCTCGCGGCTCATCCCTGCGGCCGCCATCCACGGCTTGCCGAAGACAGGCCCGTACCACAGCGCGCCGAGCGCAAATCCCAGGACGGTGGCGACCAGCGTCGCCACGAGCGACACGGCAGGCATGGTGTTCTCCTCGGTTGAAATGTTGAGTGCGCGATCTTAGGCTAGGTACATGCAATTGAACAGGCTTCTCGTCCTCGCGCTTTCCGCCGTCCTCGCCGCGGGGTGCTCGCGCTCCAGCAACAACCAGGCAACGCCGACGGCCGGCACCGCGGCGGCACCGGCGTCCGCGGCGGCGGAACGCAAGTATCTGCTCGAGACCGTCGACGACGCGGCGGTCGTGCAGTTGTACGCGGACGGATTCGACGCGCTGCCGCTGCGCGAGAAGACCTTGATCTGGCATCTCTCCCAGGCGGCGCTCGCGGGACGTGACATCTTCATCGACCAGAAGCACCGCGACGCGCTCGCGATGCGCGGCGTGCTCGAACAGGTCATCACGCGTCCGCAGGGGATCGATGCCTCAACCCTGGCCGAAATTCAGCGCTACACCAAGCTGTTCTGGATCAACAACGGCCCCTACAACAATCTCACCGCCCGAAAGTTCGTACTCAAGCTGACCGCCGACCAACTGCTGAGCGCGACCAAGCAGGCCGCGGTGCCCGACGAGACCATCAGGCGGTTGATGCCGATGTTCCTGGATCCCACCGTCGATCCCATCGTCACCAACAAGACGCCGGCTGCCGGCAAGGACATCCTCGAAGCCAGCGCCAACAACCTCTACTCCAACGTGAAGGTGGCCGACCTGAAGGGATTCACCGAGAAGAACGGGCTCAACTCCCGGCTCGTGAAGCAACCCGACGGCACGCTCGTCGAAGAGGTCTACAAGATCGACGGCCGCTACTCCAGGCAGATCGCCGAGATCGTGAAGCACCTCGAGGCGGCGATCCCGTTTGCCACCGAGCCGATGGCCAAGGCGCTGCGCGCGCTGATCCAGTGGTACCGCACCGGCGATGACGCCGACCGCGCCAAGTACGACATCGCGTGGGTGCAGGACAAGATGTCGCCCGTCGACACGATCAACGGCTTCATCGAGGTCTACCTCGACCCCCGCGGGATCAAGGGCGGGTGGGAAGCGCTGGTGTTCTACGTGAACCAGGAGAAGACGGCGCGCATTCACACGCTCGCCGACAACGCGCAGTGGTTCGAAGACCGCATGCCCTGGGATCCGCAGTACCGCAAGCCGAGCGTCATGGGAATCGTCGCCAATGCGATCGACGTGGTGGTCGAGACCGGCGACTCGGGCCCGGTCACGCCGGTGGGCATCAACCTGCCGAACGACCAGGCGATTCGCGAGCAGTACGGCAGCAAGTCGGTGGCGCTCTCGAACGTCCGCGAGGCGAGCGAGCAGGCGACGCCGGGCTCGATGCGCAGCGAGTTCGCGTGGACGCAGGAAGAGAGCGACCGGGGGGCGAAGTACGGGGCGCTGGCGGCAGAGCTGACGACGGACATGCACGAAGTCATCGGTCACGCCTCGGGCCGGATGTCGCCGCGTGTGAAGGTCACGCCGCAGCAGGCGATCAAGGAGCAATTTTCCGCGCTCGAGGAAGGGCGCGCCGACCTCATCGGTCTCTACTTCCTGGCCGATCCGAAGACCGTCGAGCTCGGGATCATTCCGGCCGCCGACCATGACGGCATCGTGCGCGCCGAGTACGAGGCGTACACGCGCAATGCCCTGGTCCAGCTCCGCCGGGTTCGTGAGGGGACGCAGATCGAGGAAGACCACATGCGCAACCGGCAGATGATCGTCCGGTGGCTGATGGCCAACACCAAGGCGATCGAGCAGCGCACGCGCGACGGCAAGACCTACCTGGTGATGGTGGATCCGCAGGCGTTCCGCGAAGGTGCCGGGAAGCTGCTCGGCGAAGTACAGCGCATCAAGGCCGAGGGCGACTACGCCGCCGCGAAGAAGCTGTTCGAGACCTACGGCGTCCACTTCGACCCGAAGGTGCGCGACGAGGTGGTCGCGCGCGTCGACAAGCTGAAGCTGCCGTCCTACTCCGGCTTCGTCATGCCGAAGCTGACGCCGGTGACCGGGGCCGACGGCAAGATCACCGACGTGAAGATCTCGTACCCGATGGATCTGACGGCGCAGATGCTCGAGTACTCAGGGGCGAAGCGCTAACGGTTGTTGGCGCGAACTCTCTTCGCTCGTCGGTGCGATCCCATCGCGTAGCCGGTGCGATGCGGATTACGTCTGTGGATCGGATCTTTGTTGAGACACGTCGGGGTTCGAGTCCCCCCCTTCCGCACCACATCAAAGAAAGGCCCGGTTTACCGGGCCTTTTTGTCGTACGGCGGTCGGATAGCTACCGGCTGGCTACCGTTCGGGGCAACCGCCCGGATCTGCTGGTCGAACAACGGCTCGTGAGATGATTCCCGCGAAGAGGCGAGGGATGAGACATGACCTTTCGTTGATCGTAGTTTTCCTGCTCGGTTTCGCCGTCGTCCTCCAGGGCGAGCAGGCTTCGTCGCCGCGCCCTGCCGATGTGGATTCCGCTAGAGCGCTAGGCGAGCAGTTGCGCGAGAAGGCGGACAAAGGCGATGCGACCGCGCAGAATCTGCTCGGCGCATTCTTTGAAATCGCTGGTCGCTACGAAGAAGCCGCCGCCTGGTATCGGCGGGCAGCCGACCAGGGCCAGGTCGTCGCGCAAGGCAGCCTGGGTAACTTGTATAGAGTGGGCAGCGGCGTGCCGCAGGACTTCTCAGAAGCCTTTAGGTGGTCAAAGACCGCCGCTGACGAAGGCGACCCGCTCGGCCAGTTCTCTCTTGCCGGCATGTACTACCTGGGACAAGGTAGACCAGTAGACGAGAGAGTAAGGAGCGAATTGGGCCCGAAAGGCTGCTGAACAAGACTGTCCCGCGCAATTGCGGATCGAAGAGGCATGCGCACAGGCACGGTTTCTCTTGGCTTCGTCTTACGCGGACGGAAAGGGTATACCGCAGGATTACGTCCTGGCGCATATGTGGGCGAATCTTGCGGCCGCAAGTCTTTCTGGAGAGGCGCGAGATGCGGCCGTCAGTGTCAGGGACCGGGTGGCTGCGCGAATGACCCCGGAACAGATCGGCGAAGCACAGCGACTCGCGCGGGAGTGGAAGCCTGCCCGGT
>CAMCNL010000213.1 GCA_945876205.1 Candidatus Sulfopaludibacter sp. SbA3 | reverse complement strand
CGCGCTACAGGTGGCAGTTGGATCGCCTGTACATGAATCGCCTGTAGCGCGCGGCTATTGGTAAAGCCAATCGCCTGTAGCGCGCGGCCTTTAGGCTGCGCGGACGAGAGAACAACGGCAAGGGATTGAGGAATCACATGGCTCGCACTCGTATCTTCATCGTGCTCGTGCTCGCGCTCACCTGTGGTGGCGCCTTCGCCTTCGGCACCTATCGCTACGTCCAGCAGGGGCCGGCGCCGACGGCCATGCCGACCAGGGCGGTCATCGTCGCGGCCACCGACCTGCAGCTCGGCGCCGAGCTCAAGCCCGAGGACGTCCGCATCGTCGAGTGGCCCGCCGGCTCGGTCCCCGACACCGCGTTCAGCAGCGCCGACCAGGTCATGGGCCGCGGCGTGATTTCCCCGATGGTGCAGAACGAGCCGATCCTCTCGACCAAGCTCGCGTCGAAGGAAATGGGCGTCGGGCTGCCGCCGATCATCACCGCGGGGATGCGGGCGCTGTCGGTGCGCGTCAACGACGTCGTCGGCGTCGCCGGCTACGTCCTGCCTGGCGCTCGCGTGGACGTGATTGCCACCGTCAACCCCACGCAGCAGCAGACCGACGTGACCTCGAAGGTGATCCTCACCAACGTCCTGGTGCTCGCGTCGGGCACCAAGATCGAGCAGGACACCGAGAAGGGCAAGCCGATGGCGGTCAGCGTCGTCACGCTGCTCGTCGACCCGAGCGAGGCCGAGCGGCTGACGCTCGCCAGCACCGAAGGCAAGATTCAGCTCGCGCTCCGCAACCCGACCGACAAGACCGCGCCGGAAACCTCGGGTGTCCGTCCGGCGGCCCTGCTTGGCTACGCGGCCGCGCGGCCGGTGGCTGCGCCGAGACCGCGGGCGGCCGTCAAGGTCGAAGCGGCGGCGGCGCCGGTGCTCCCGCCCGCACCCACCGTTGAAATGATTCGTGGCGATAAACGCGCGCAGGAAGTTGTGAGGCAGTAGTGATGACCATGGCCAAGACCCGAGCGCTGATTCTTATCGTTGCGGTGTTCGGCACCGCGGCCCTGCACGCGCAGCAGGTTGACCCGGTGCCTGCCGCGCCGAAGCTCAGCGACGGCGGGCCGACATCGGTTCGCACCGACGCGAACTACGCCCCGGTGGCGGCGGCGGTGCTCGACACCGAAGCCGAAGCCACGCCTCTGACGCTGCTCGTCGGCCGATCGGCGGTCGTCGATATCGGCTCCGCCATCAGCCGCGTGTCGCTGACGAGCTCGGACATCGCCGACGCCCTGGTGACGTCGCCGAACCAGTTGCTGGTGCACGGCAAGGTCCCGGGCAGCATCTCGATGTTCGTCTGGAACCGCGCCGGCGCGATCCATCGCTACGAGGTCGCCGTCCAGCGCGATCTCGTCAAGCTGCGCGACCAGGTACAGCAGCTCTTTCCGGGTGAGCCGATCAACGTCCGCGGCAACGGCCGGTTCATCGTCCTCTCCGGGATCGTCTCCAATAAGGACGTGATGGAGAAGGCGGTCAATCTGGCCACCGGCTACGTCGACAAGAAAGACGAAGTCGTGACGCTGCTCCAGCTCGACCCCAACACGCGCACCGACCAGGTCCTGCTGAGGGTGCGGTTCGCCGAAGTCAGCCGCCAGGCGCTGACCGAAATCGGTTCGGCGCTCTTCACGAGCCCGACCGGCGTCAACAACACCATCGGACGCGTGACGACGGAGCAGTTTGGCGGGCCAAGTTACAGCGACCTGGAGTGGTCGAAGAGCAGCGGAAAATTCGGCAGCCCGGTGACGGGCGCCAAGGGCAAGATTGATTTCAGCGACTTCCTGAACGTCTTCCTGTTCAATCAGAAGTACGACCTCGGGTTGATGATTCGTGCCCTCCAGTCCAAGGGTCTCTTTCAGAGCCTCGCAGAGCCCAACCTCGTGGCGCAGAGCGGCAAGGAAGCCAGCTTCCTGGCGGGCGGCGAGTTTCCCGTGCCGATCGCGCAGGGCTCGGGCGGACAGATGGCCATCACGGTGCAGTACAAGGAGTTCGGCATCCGCCTGAACTTCACGCCGATCGTGAATGGCGACCGCGTGCAGCTCAAGGTGCGTCCCGAAGTGAGCACGCTCGACTTCGGCAACGCGGTCGTCCTCAACGGCTTCCGCATTCCCGCGCTCTCGACCCGCCGTACCGAAACCGAGCTCGAGCTCATGGACGGCCAGACCTTCGCGATTGCCGGTCTGCTGAACAACACCATGAACTCCACGCTGCAGAAGATTCCCGGCATCGGCGACATCCCGATTCTCGGACAGTTGTTCCGCAGCAAGGCGGCGCAGAAGAACCGCACCGAGCTCGTCGTGATGATCACGCCGCAAATCCTGCGCAGCAATTCGGCTGGTGTGACCCCGACCCTGCCGCGCCAGGCAGAGCCGTATCTGCCAGGGTTTACAGAAAAAGATTCGATCGTTCCGCCGCCGCCGGCGTTTGGTGGGCAATAAGCAGTAGGCAGTAGGCAGCAGGCAGTAGGCAGGTCCCCATGGCGCAACTCGTTGGTCTCATCGTCAGCGACGATGACGGATTCAGGACGCAGGTCGGGCATCAACTGCGCTCGGGCGCGGTGCCGATCAGCGTGACGGACGACCGCAAGCCGCGCGAGGGCGCGGTCCCGGACATCATCATCGTCGACGTCCGCGGCAACACCGCGGCGGTCATGGCCGGCATCGTGCAGCTGCGGGCGAGCTCGCCCTCGGCGGGCATCTTTGCCGTTGCCGCAGTGGTGGATCCGGACGTAATCGTCCGGTCGATGCGCGCCGGTGCGAACGAGTTCTTCACCTGGCCTGCGCCAGAGGCTGACTTCCAGGAGGCGATCCGCCGCACCGCCGCGCGACGGCTGTCGTCCACCGCGCAGCCGAAATCCACCACGATGGTGTTCTTCGGCGCGAAAGGCGGGGCCGGCACCACGACGCTGGCAGTGAACTGCGCCGTCGACGTGGCCCGGCTGAGCAAGCGGCCGACGGTGATCGTCGACCTCAAGCCCGGGCTCGGAGAAGTCACGCTCTTCCTTGGCGTCCGCAGCCGCTACACGCTGACCGACGCGCTCGACAATCTTCACCGGCTCGACGCCGAGTTCCTCAAGGAGCTCGTCATCAAGCACAAGTCCGGGCTCGAAGTGCTCTCAGGGTCGGATCTGTTCGACCGTCCTGGCCCGGCAGACGCGTCGGCGCTCGAAGAAGTGTTCCGGCTGCTCTCGCGGCAGTACGAATACATCGTCGTCGACGCCGGCAGCGCCATCAACGCGTGCTCGGTGACGTCGATGTATACCGCCGACACGATCTGCTTCGTCGCCAATCCCGACGTCCCGTCGATCCGCAACGCGCAGCGGCTGCTCGATCGCATCGGACAGCTCGGCTCGTGCCGCGAACGCGTTCGTCTGCTGCTCAACCGGGCCGCCGAGCCGTACCCGATTCCGCCGGCGCAGATCGAGTCGACCCTCGGTCATCCGATTCATCACACCTTCATGAGCGACTACAAGACGGTGTCGACGGCGCTCAACTCAGGCGTGCCGGTGGCGCTGACCGGCGCCAGCGGGATCGCCGAACAATTCGCTCGCTTCACTCGCGGCGTGATTGATCCTGCGGCGGAGCTGATCGCTCCGCCCAAGGCGTCGAGGCTCAGCACGCTGGGTCTCGAGCGGCTTGCGTCCATCTGGTAAATAGTCATGGCTTCCAGCGCACCCACGTTTCCACGTCCCCAGATGCCGTCGCCGCAGCCCCCGCGGCAGCAGTATCTCGATCTGCGAGCGAACGTCCATCGTAAGCTCCTGAACCGGCTGAACCTCGAGGCGCTGGCGCAGAGCGATCGCAGCCGCGCGGAGAGTGAAATTCGCGCGCTTCTCAGCCAGTTGCTGGCCGAGGAAGGGACGCCGCTCAACCTCAGCGAGCGCGAGACGCTCTTCATCGAAGTGCTCGATGACGTGTTCGGGCTCGGGCCGCTCGAGCCGCTCCTGCGCGACCCGACGATCAGCGACATTCTCGTGAATACGTGCAAGAACGTGTTCGTCGAGCGTAATGGCGTGCTGGAGCGGGTCGCAGCGAGTTTCCAGGACGATCGTCACCTGCTCCGCGTCATCGACCGCATCGTCAGCAACGTGGGCCGCCGCATCGACGACAGCTCGCCGATGGTCGACGCCCGCCTCGCGGACGGGTCCCGCGTCAACGCCATCATTCCGCCGCTGGCGGTCGACGGCCCGCTGCTGTCGATTCGCCGGTTTCCGACCGAGCGGCTCAAGGCCGACGACCTGGTGACGCTGCGGGCGCTGACGCAGCCGATGCTCGACTTTCTCTCGCACTGCGTCAAGGCCCGGCTCAATTGCCTGATCAGCGGCGGCACCGGCGCCGGCAAGACCACCCTCCTCAACGTGCTCTCCAGTTTCATCTCCGACCGCGAGCGCATCGTCACGATTGAAGATGCCGCGGAACTGCAGCTGCATCAGCTCCACGTGGCCCGGCTCGAAACACGTCCGGCCAACGTCGAAGGCAAGGGCGCCGTTCGTCAGAGGCAGCTCGTGGTCAACGCGCTCCGCATGCGTCCCGACCGCATCGTCGTTGGCGAGGTCCGCGGCGAGGAAGCGCTCGACATGCTGCAGGCGATGAACACCGGCCATGACGGTTCGCTGACGACCGTGCACGCCAACAGCGCCCGCGACGCCCTGGCTCGCATCGAAACGATGATCGCGATGGGCGCGACGAACCTGCCCGAGCGGGCGATGCGTCAGCAGATCGCCTCGGCGATCCAGATCGTGGTGCAGCAGAGCCGGATGAGCGATGGCACCCGCAAGATCACCAGCATCTCCGAGATTACGGGCATGGAGGGCGAGATCGTCACCATGCAGGAGATTTTCCTCTTCGAAAGAACCGGCATCACGCAGGAGGGCAAGGTGCTGGGCCGGTTCAGGGCGACCGGTGTGCGGCCAAAGATCTGCGAGCGGCTCCGCGCGTCCGGCGTCAATCTGCCCGCCGAGATGTTCGAAGGCGTGATGGAGGTGCGGTGATGCTGCTGGCCATCCTGGCATTCATCTTTGCCACCAGCCTGATCCTTGGCGGCTATGCGGCCGCGGTGTTCCTGCCGCCGCTGATCGCCAAGCGCCGCATGGACCAGCGCCTGCGCGACGTCAGTTCGCCAGTGTTCGACACGGCCGACGCGACGGTGGTGATGAGTCACGCGGCGGGACCGCTGCCGATGCTCGACCGGTTGTCTGCGACCACGACGGCGGGCAATCGGCTGGCGAAGCTCATCGAACAATCCGGCGTGCAGACGACGCCGAGCGCGATCCTGATCATCAGCCTCGCGGCGGCGGCCGTCGTCGGACTGCTGGCCGCGTTGATCGTCGGTCAGACGATCGCGGGAGTCATCGGCGCGCTCGTCGGCCTCGTGTCGCCCGTGCTGTGGCTGAAGTACAAGCGGTCGTCCCGGCTGAAGAAGTTCGAAGAGCAGTTTCCCGAGGGGCTCGACCTGATGTCACGCGCGATCCGAGCGGGTCACGCGTTTCAGACGGCGCTCGGCATGGTGGCCGACGACCTGCCGCCACCGGTCGGCCCCGAGTTCAAGAAGACATTCGACCGGCAGAACTTCGGACTGCCGATTCGCGACGCCATGAACGAAATGGCTGACCGCATTCCGATCATGGACGTGCGCTTCTTCGTCACCGCGGTGGCCATCCAGCGCGAGACCGGCGGCAACCTCGCGGAGATTCTCGATAACCTCGCCCACGTCGTCCGCGAGCGGTTCAAGATTCGCCGTCAGGTGCGCGTGCACACCGCGCACGGACGATTCACCGGGTATGTCCTGCTGGCGCTGCCGGCAGCACTGGCCGCCGCGCTCTCGTTCATCAGTCCCGAGACGACGATGGTGCTGTTCACGGAACGCATCGGGCAGATGATGCTCGTCGGCGCGATGGTGATGCAGACCATCGGCTTCATCTGGATTCGTCAAGTCATCAAGATCGAGGTCTAGCGTGATACTGCTTCTTCCACTGCTTGCATTCCTGTTCGCCTCGCTCCTGGTGGCTGCCGCGGCGATGGCGCTGTCGCCGGCGCGGGCGACCGCGATCGATCGGCGGCTCGGCGAGATCCGCGGAGATGCGCCAGTCCCGGAGTCGATGCCGTACGCACAGTTCGTCATGGACTCGGTCAAGAAGCTTGCGCGCTATGCGCCCAAGAACCTGAAGGAGATGGGCAAGCTCCAGCGAAAGCTGATCTTTGCCGGGTATCGCTCCAAGGACGCGATGACGGTGTTCACCGGTCTTCGTCTCGGATCGGCGTTGCTCTGCTTCGCGGTCGCATCCCTTCCCATCCTCGGCCAGTCGAACGTCCTGCTCGCGATTGGTGCCGCTGGCGCGGGCTACCTCCTGCCGTCGATGGTGCTTGGACGCATGGCCAAGCGCCGGCAGCACCGCATCCGGTTGTCGCTGCCAGACTCGCTCGACCTGCTGGTCGTCAGCGTCGAGGCTGGCCTCGGCCTCGACCAGGCGCTGCAGCGTGTCGGACAGGAGCTCGCGTTCGCGCATCCCGACCTGTCTGACGAATTGCGGCTGGTCAATCTCGAGCTGAGGGCGGGCAACTCACGCTCCGAATCGCTCCACAACCTGGCCGAACGCACCGGCGTCGATGACCTGTCGTCGCTCGTGGCCATGCTCGTGCAGACCGACAAGTTCGGCACGAGCGTCGCCCAGTCGCTGCGGGTGCACTCCGAGACCCTTCGGACCAAACGCCGCCAGCGCGCGGAAGAAGCCGCGGCCAAGACCGGCGTGAAGATGGTCTTTCCGCTCGTGTTCTGCATCTTCCCCGCGGTGTGGGTCGTGACGATTGGCCCGGCGGCGATCAAGATTTTCGAGGTCCTCGTTCCCATGGCGAACCAGCAATGAGTGCCACGGCAACCGCCGTCGTGTCGCATCGCGCGGTGGCCCCGCGTGCGCCGGTCACGCTCGAGGATACGGGGCTGACCGCCCACCTCCTCGAGCAGTTGTTCATCAAGGCGCTCTACGGCGGCGAGGCGACCGGGCTCGTGCTGGCGGATCGGATCCGCCTGCCGTACGCCATCCTCGAGCCGATCGTCGAGCGCGTGCGCGTCGAGCGGCTGGTCGAAGTGCGCGGCGCCAGCGGCTCGTCGAGCGCGAGCTACCGCTACGCGCTGACCGACCTGGGACGGGAGCGCGCGCGCCAGTACCTCGATCAGAACCAATACACCGGCGCCGCGCCGGTGCCGCTGGACAGCTACGTCTCCTACATGCGGACGCTGTCGACGGCTCGCGGCTACATCGATCGCGAGCGGCTGCGTGAGG
>CAMCNL010000212.1 GCA_945876205.1 Candidatus Sulfopaludibacter sp. SbA3 | reverse complement strand
CGGATCGCACCAGGCCCGCCCGCCGGGTCATCACCGGGTGACCGTCGACGTAGACGAGCATCTCGCCGCCCGGCCGCGGCACGAACGCCACCTCGTAGCTCCGCGAGCCGAAGAGCAGCGACCACGAGTGTCCAGTGCTCGCGACGTCAACCGCCTGCGGCCGGCCGTCCACCTTGACGAGGTAACTCTTACCCTGGCGCGTTATTTCTACATTCCGGGTCCGCCCGGACACCTCGATCTCAAACCTCACCCGCGCAGGGCCTCGAGCCGCGCGCTGCGCGTCCACGCCTTCGCCGAGCCTTGCTCGGCTTCGGCGGGCAAGCCAGCTGCGTGCTTGCGCGCCATAGCCCCGGAGGGGGCGGAGGCGTGAAGGGCTGCCGCAATCGCCGCGACCTCGTCGATGTCCTCGTCCGCGATGGCAAAGGGCTCACCCCGGCGCTGCTGCAATAGCTCGTCCAAATACCCGGTGTGAAAAACCCCGTCGAGAAACGCTGGCTGCGCGAGCATCCAGCGGAAAAAGGGGACAGTCGTGCGGATGCCGAGGACCTGGTACTCGCGCAGGGCGCGGCCCATCCGGGCGATGGCTTCGGGCCGATCCTCGCCTCGCGCCACGAGCTTCGAGATCAGCGGGTCGTAATAGATGGGCACCTCGCCGCCCTCTTCCGCCCCGCTGTCGTCACGAATCCCCGGCCCGCCTGGCACCCGCAGCGTGGTGATGCGGCCGGGCGACGGCATGAAGCCGGCGTCGGGATCCTCGGCGTAGATGCGGCACTCAATCGCGTGGCCCTTGGGCGCCAGCAGCGTCTCAGGACCCAGATCCAGCCGCTCGCCGCGTGCGATGCGGATCTGCCACGCGACGAGATCGACGCCGGTCACCATCTCGGTGATCGGATGCTCGACCTGCAGGCGCGTGTTCATTTCGAGGAAGTAGAAGGTGCCGTCCGGCTCGAGGAGAAACTCGATCGTCCCGGCGTTGGTGTAGTTGACCGATCGTGCCACCGTGGCCGCCGCGCTGGTGAGCTTCGCACGCAGCGCCGGCGTCACCACCGGTGACGGCGTCTCTTCGATGACCTTCTGGTGACGACGCTGGATCGAGCACTCGCGCTCGACAAACGGCAGCACGCGTCCGTGGTGATCGCCGAGCAGCTGGACCTCGATGTGACGAGGGCGCAGCAGGCGCCGCTCGAGATAAATCGATGAGTCACCAAAAGCGGCGCCTGCTTCCGATCGCGCCGCGCGGATCGCGCTCGGCAATTCGGCAGGCTCGGTGACAACGCGCATGCCCTTGCCGCCGCCGCCAGCCACCGCCTTGATCATGATCGGATAGCCGATCTGCTCCGCGATCGCGGCGACGTCGGAATCAGGCACGTCGGGACCGAGCGCCGACTCCGTGCCGGGCACCACCGGCACCCCCGCAGCGATCGCCGCCTGGCGCGCCGCGGTCTTGCTGCCCATGAGCGCAATGGCTTTCGGCGTTGGACCGATGAAGGTCAGCCCTGCGTCCTCGCAGGCCGTGGCAAAGTCTTCGTTCTCTGCGAGGAAGCCGTATCCGGGATGCACCGCATCGGCGCCGGTGCGCCGCGCGGCGTCGATGATCCGATCGATGCGAAGGTAGCTATCGGTGGGCGGGTTACCGCCGATCGGCCACGCCTCGTCCGCCATCCGCACGTGACGCGCCGTGCGATCGCACTCGGAAAACACGGCGACCGACATCAGGTCCATATCGCGGCACGCGCGAATCACCCGAACGGCGATCTCGCCGCGATTGGCGATGAGAATCTTGTGCAAATCCCAGCAATTCTAGCACTTAGGGCGGACCGGGCCGGTGCGATCTCGGACCTGCGTCGCTACGGCAGGCGCGCCATCCGGTAGATTTTCGCCTCGTCAATGTCGAACAGGTGCTCCGTGCCACTCTGCGTCGTCAGCCATCGCGCGACGTTCATGTCCTGGCCGGGACGGATGATCACGTAGAGGTCGGAGGAGCGGCGGTAGGTATCGAGCGCGCCGGGCACCCCGTCGGCGAGCGCGTGACGAAGAGGCGTGAAGAACGTCGGTTCATATCCGCTGTAGCCGTTGATGGTGCGATAGCTCCCGAGCACCGCGCGATACTGCGGCACCGCGTTCCAGTAGCCTTCTTCCATCGGCAAATCGAGCACCACTGCCCCCGGCGGAATCACACCGGCGCGCATCGGCTGCGGCACCAGGTAGGTCTGGTCGTAGATAAACCCTTCGAAGAGGATCGCCATCACGACACCGGCCACCAGCATGCGCCGATGCCGCACGTACCGCTGCAGCATCGTCGCGACGGCGCATCCGGCCAGCACCGCCAGGCAGAGAGCCGCGGGGAGCCACGTGCGCGCGGGCACGCGCACGCTGTCGAAGCCCGGCAGCGCCATCAGCGGGCGGTACGGACCGGACCAGAGCGCCTGCCACGGCTTCGACCACGCCGGCTCGGGCCCGAGTGCCAGCAGAAACAACGTCACGACGGCGATCGCGTAGAAGATCACCGGGTCGCGCCGGTCCCATGCGCCGCGCACGGTCCCGGTCGTGAGCAATCCAGCGAGGAAGATCGCGAATGCCACCGTGAAGAGGTGCATCGGCTGAAACGGCGGCAGCGGAATCCGTCCGAAGTGCCATCCCCAGTAGCCGGTCCAGACGCGGGCGAGGACGATGAGCGTCAGCAGGCCGGATGCGATAAGCAATCGGCGCGACCAGGAGGTCCTTCCACGTGGGGCGGGCCTTGTGAGGCTCGCCCCACAGGACAGCACCGCAAACCCGGCGAGCGCGGCGATCGTGAATCCTGGAAAGAGCGCGCCCTCTTCGAAGTCGTGCGGCAGGATCCCTCGCCACGCCATCGAGCGGTAATACATGCCGCCCAGTCCCACGATGTCGGCGCTGAAGCTGCGGATCTCGTCGTATTCACGCACCAGTCCATGGGCCACGTGCCGGACGTGATACCCCCAGAGCAGCGGAACCAGCGGCAGCACCGCCACGACCGCCGTGATCACGATCGGCACCAGGCGCCGCCATTCGCGCGGCCGGATGAACCACACGCACCAGAGCACGACCACGACGGGGAAGAACACCAGCATGTAGGCATTCGAGAGCGCCGTGAGAAACCAGCCGATGCCGAACAATCCGAGCGCGCGCCTTCCGCCACCACTCGTATATCTGTGAAGCCCGAGCAGGGCGATGGGCATGCCGAACGACATCGTTTCCTGGATGTGCGAGAGCTGCACCGCCTGATAGGGCGCGAAGGCGAAGGCCAGGCCGGCGATGAACGACGCCACGCGCGACTGCGTCAGTTCGCGGACGAGCGCATAGGTGGCGAGGCCGTTGAGCACCGGCGACAGAAGGAACACGACGTTGTACGCGAGGATCGGGTTGCCGGTTGTCCAGATGATCGGCGACGCGAGCGGATACGTCAGCAGCAGGTGCTCGGTAAACGTGGTGACACCGGTGAGCGGCGCGTAGCTCGGGAAGTTCCACCAGGCGCCGGTGAGCGGAAGCTGCTTCGAATTCCACGCGAGGATCGCGGCATTCAGCAGCGGGTCGCCGAGATCGGAATAGAGATGGGTCGCGAGATCGGGGAGCAGGTTGCGAAAGAACAGCGCGGTGACTGCCGCATAGACGAGCGCCGCAGACCCGATCCCCACCTGGCGCCTACAGAGGAATGTTGCCGTGCTTCTTCGGCGGATTCTTGTCGCGCTTGGTCTCGAGCGCGGCAAGCGCCGTGATCAGCTTGCCGCGCGTCAGCCGCGGCGGAATCACCTGGTCGATGAACCCCTGCTCGGCGGCGATATACGGATTGGCGAACTTCTCGCGGTACTCGGCGATCCTGGCCGCACGCGCGGCAGCCACGTCGGGAGCGGCGTCAATCTCGCGCTTGTAGAGGATGTTGACCGCACCCTCCGCGCCCATCACCGCGATCTCGGCCGTCGGCCACGCGTAATTGACGTCAGCCCTGATGTGTTTGCTCGACATCACGCAGTACGCCCCGCCGTACGCCTTGCGCGTGATGACGGTGACCTTCGGCACGGTCGCTTCCGCAAACGCGAAGAGGAGCTTGGCGCCATGCCGGATGATCCCGCCGAACTCCTGCACCGTGCCCGGCAGGAACCCCGGCACGTCCTCGAAGGTCACGAGCGGAATATTGAACGCGTCGCAGAACCGCACGAACCGCGCCCCCTTCACCGACGCGTCGATGTCGAGCGTGCCCGCCAGGTACGCGGGCTGGTTGGCGACGATGCCGACGGAGCGTCCGCCAAGCCGGGCGAAGCCGACCACCATGTTGCGGGCGAAGTACTGGTGCACCTCGAGAAAGTTGCGGTCGTCGACGATGGCGTGGATCACGTCGAGCATGTCGTACGGCTGATTCGGCGCCGCCGGCACGACCGTCTCGAGCACCGCATCTTCCCTGTCGGCCGGGTCGGTCGTCTCCGCGCGTGGAGGGTCGTCGACGTTGTTGGACGGCATGAACGAGAGCAGCTCGCGAATCAGCAGCAGGCACTCCTGGTCGCTCTCGACCGCGAAGTGCGCGACACCGCTCTTCTCGTTGTGCGTCATCGCGCCGCCCAGTTCCTCTTTCGTCACTTCCTCGTGCGTCACCGTGCGGATGACGTCGGGGCCGGTCACGAACATGTAGCTGGTGTTCTTCACCATGATGGTGAAGTCGGTGATCGCCGGCGAGTAGACCGCGCCGCCGGCGCAGGGTCCCATGATCGCGGAGATCTGCGGCACCACGCCCGAGGCCAGCGTGTTGCGCAGGAAGATGTCGGCGTAGCCGCCGAGCGACAGCACGCCTTCCTGGATCCTCGCGCCGCCCGAGTCGTTGAGCCCGATGATTGGCGCACCCATCTTCATCGCCAGGTCCATGATCTTGACGATCTTGGCGGCGTTGGTTTCCGACAGCGACCCGCCAAACACCGTGAAGTCCTGCGCGAAGGCGTAGGTGACGCGGCCGTTGACGCGGCCGTGGCCGCAGACGACGCCGTCGCCCGGGATGACCTGCTCGTCCATCCCGAAGTCACGGCAGCGATGGGTGACGAATTTATCGGTTTCTTCGAAGCTGCCGGGATCGAACAGGAGGTCGATCCGCTCGCGCGCCGTCAGCTTGCCGGCATCGCGCTGCCGGCGAAGGCGCTCTTCTCCGCCGCCCAGCTCGGCGCGCCGCTCCAGGTCAGCGAGATGATCGTTGTGATTCATCTAGGCGCTAAACCTTTGCCGCCTGCGCCTTCTCCCAGTCTTTCAGGAACTTCTCGAGACCGATGTCGGTCAGCGGATGCTTGAAGCACTGCTCGATCACCGCCGGCGGGCAGGTCACGATGTCGGCGCCCATGCGCGCGGCTTCGATGACGTGAATCGGATGGCGGACGCTCGCCACCAGCACTTCAGTACCGAACTCGTAGTTGTCGAAGATGTCGACGATCTCGCGGATCAGATTCATCCCCGTCGCCCCGATGTCGTCGAGACGGCCCACGAACGGGCTCACGTATGACGCCCCAACCTTCGCGGCCAGCCACGCCTGCGTCGCGGAGAAGATCAGCGTGACGTTGACGCGCAGGCCTTCGCCCGCCAGCGTCTTGCACGCCTTCACGCCTTCGCGGGTGAACGGCACCTTGACGACCATGTGCTCGTCGATTGAGGCGAGGTCGCGTCCTTCGCGGATCATGCCGGCCGCGTCGGTGGCGACGACCTCGCCGCTGACGGGCCCCTTCACGATCTGGCAGATCTGCTTGAGGATCTGCCGGTAGTCGCCGCTCTCCTTCGCCATCAGCGAAGGGTTGGTGGTCACGCCGTCGAGAATGCCGATTGCGGCGAGGGCTTCGATTTCCTTGACGTTGCCGGTATCGACAAAGAGCTTCATGGTCGTCTCCGTTATCTTGCGGTTTCTTCCACCGGGAGTGATTCGGCGCTCATGTTGGGCACCGGCATCCGGTTGTCGACCGCCACGACCGAGTAGCGATAGCGTGTGCCGGGCGTCGCGGTGGCGTCGCGGAAGCGCGCCTCGAGAATCGGAGTCGCGGTGAGCAGAAGCAGTGTGTCATTCCCGACTTCGCGGCGCAAGATCATGTAACCGCCCAGATCGATCTCGGCATTCGGATCCCAGATCAGGCTGATGGCGCCTTCGGCCGCGACTGCCGCGGGTTGCGCCGGCTGAGCCGGCTGAAAGATATCGACGGGCCGCACGCACTCGCGCGGCGACGCTTCACCCATCACGACGTTCGGGGCCGTGCCGCGCAGCGGCCGCACGGTATAGCAGCGCTCGCGTTCGAACTCGATCTGATCGGCAAGCGTCAGCACCGCAAGCGGCGCGGGGTTGAGCGGCGCCGGCAGCACCACGGTTCCCGTCGTCGGCGCCACCGGAAGGGTCAACGGATCCTCCGCGAGGTCGCGGTAGACGTTGTAGAGCGTGGGACCAGGCGGCAACACCGGCTCGGGCAGCGCCGGCACGGCCGACGGCACCAGTTCAACCACGTCGAACGGCGGCGGTTCCGGCGGAAGCGAGTCGTTGACGATGAAACCAATCAGGCCGCCCGAAGGTTCCCAGGTGACCGCGGTGCCGGACGGCGTGTAACTCGCGAGCACCGCGCGGGGCGGGTCGGGGAGCGGCGCCAGCACGAATCCGGCTTCGGCGCCCGGCGGTCCATTGCGGCCGCGATCGTTGAAGGGAATCGCGATGTAAAAGCGCTGCAGCGGCCTCGGCGGCGGAATCACGCTGCCGACTGGAAGAAGCGGGGCAAGCTGCCGCCGCGGATCGATCGGGTCTTCCCTGCCCTGCACGAGCTCGTCTGCCGTGAGCGTGTCGAGCACGGTAATCGGGGTGCCCTGGAGAGGAGCGCCGTTGGTTGGCAGCTGCGTACCGTCCAGAAGTGGCGGCGGCGCCACCGGAATTCGTGCGATCAACTCCCCGAGCTCGGCCCAGCGGGCACGCGTGGGGGGCGTGCGTCCGGTGTAGCCGTAGATCTCCACGCGCGAAATGTGCGCGGGGATCGCGGCATCGATGTCTTTTGAGGGCAGGGTGAGGGTGACGTAGACGTCGCTGCCAAGGCGCAACGCCGTGATTTGATCGATTGGCGCGGGAATACGGACGAATGGCGCGAGCGGCGGACCCTTCTTCCCACAACCAATGGCCAGAACCGCCACACAGAGCGCGGTCCAGACGCGAACGTTCCGAATCATCCCTGGTCTGATGCTACCTCTGTTGGCGTCGATTCGGGATGCCGTTCGGGAGCCATCCGCTTGCTGACGTCGGGGGCTTTGAAGCGGCGGACGTCGATATGGTAGCCGCGCACCTTGTAGTTCAGGATGCGCTCGGTGGTGTCGAGGAGCCGGGCCGCCTTCGCGCGATTGCCTCTCGTCGTCTTGAGCGCGTCCTGGATGAGGTCGCG
>CAMCNL010000211.1 GCA_945876205.1 Candidatus Sulfopaludibacter sp. SbA3 | reverse complement strand
TTCGCGCGAAAATCGGCCTGCACCTGTTCGACGACGCCGGCGTCCAGCGAGGCGACGGACACGGCCGTCGGCAGTTCCCGCGCGAGCTCGGCGGCAAAGCTTGGCCCCGATAACACGGCGACGCGGGTGTCACCGCCCAGCTCCTGCTGGATGATTTCAGACACCCGAAAGAGCGTCTCCTGCTCGAGACCCTTGGTCGCGCTGACGACGGTGGATCCCGGCCGCACAAACGGAGCGGCGCGCTTGAGGATCTCGCGCGTGCCATGTGACGGAACGGCGGCGACGATGAAATCGGCGCCGACGAGCGCCTCCGCGAGGTCGCCGGTCACGCGAAGTCCGTCGGGAAACCGGATGTCTGGCAGGTACACCGCGTTGGCGCGCCGGGCGTGCAGATCCGCCACGAGGGCAGGATCGCGAGCCCAGAGACACGCATCGTGACCGGCACGCGCCAGGTGAACCGCGAGCGCCGTGCCCCAACCCCCGGCGCCGATGATGGCAACGTGTCGAATAACCGCCTCCTAAAAAAGACGCTGGCCCACGCGACGCTCGGTGCCCGAGACGAGTCGAACCAGGTTGCCGCGATGCCGATGGACGATGATGAGCGCGGCGATCGCGCCGCCGACCGCGACCGCGCGCGGCACTTCGCTCGCGGCGGCCGATACCGCCAGCGCAATCGCGCCGGCCATGGAGCCGACCGAGATGTAGCGCGTGACCCACACCGCCAGGATGAAGACGCCGCTGGCAATCGCTAACGCCAGGGGTGCGAGCACGGCGAACATACCCGCGGCGGTCGCCACGCCCTTGCCTCCGCGAAATCCGAGCCACACCGGGTAGATGTGTCCGATGACCGCCGCCAGACCCGCCGCAACCGGCGTCGCCGGGCCCGCGGTAAAGGCTCTGACGACCAGCACGGCGATCGCTCCTTTTGTCGCATCCAGGCACATGGCGAGCATCGCCTGTGACGCACCGCTCGTCCGCAGGACATTGGTGGCGCCGACATTTCCACTGCCGACCTGGCGCAGATCGATGCCACGCCGGCGCGCAAGCAGGTATGCGAACGGCACGGATCCGACGAGGTATCCGAACGCGACGGCGGCTAGTTCTTCCATCGAAGATTCGTCGATTCCAGTCTTACACCACCAGCATGCGCCGCACCATATCGAGCGCGGCTTGCGAGGCCTGAAACTTGACCTGCTCACGTCCACCGATGAACGAAAACGTGCGCGAACGGCTGGTGCCGGTGACCAGGGCGGCGATCGCCACCATGCCTACCGGCTTCTGGGCGGTGCCGCCGCCCGGCCCGGCAATACCTGTCACGCCGATGCCCACGTTGGCGCCCGCCCGCGACCGTATCCCTTCGGCCATCGCGAGCGCGACCGGTTCGCTCACGGCCCCGTGCTGCTCGATCAGCGCCGCCGGCACGCCAAGCAACTCGATCTTCGCCTCATTGGAATACGTCACCACCGCGCGGTCCACGTAGCGGGAGCTGCCGGGCACATCCGTGAGGCGCGACGTCACGAGCCCGCCGGTACACGATTCGGCAACGGCGATCCGCAGCGCCCGCGCGATCAGCAGGTCGCCGAGCACCTCTTCGAGTGCCCGGCCGTCGCGGCTGTAGACGTCGAGCCCGATCACCTCGCTCACTTCGCGAGACGCGGCTTCGAGGGCAGCATCCGCCCCCTCGCGCGACGCCGCCCGCGCCGACAGATGAAGTTCGATTTGTCCGAGCGACGCCAGGATGGTGGCGGCAATCGGCACGGGCCGTCCCGCCCACTCCGCGTACAACGGCCGCATGGCCTCTTCGGTGTGCGACTCCGTCCTGCCGGTGATCCTGATCACGCGCCTGACGAGCGAGAGTCCGGGCGCGCGCTCGCCGAGAGGCCCTTCGACCAGGCTCATCATCATCGGCTTCAGCTCGCGCGGCGGCCCTGGAAGCAGGATGACGCTCCGGGTGCCGTCGTCAATCCAGAGTCCTGGCGCGGTGCCGTTGGCGTTGGCGAGCACGCGCGCGCCCACGGGCACCATCGCCTGGCGCCGGTTGATGTCGGGCATCGTCATCCCGCGCGATTCGAACCGCGTCCTGATGCGCGACGCAATGCGCTCATCTTCAACCAACGCGCGATTCAGGACCTCCGCGACGACCTCGCGGGTCACATCGTCGTCGGTCGGGCCGAGTCCCCCACTGCACACGAGGAGGTCGACACGCCCAAGGGCGATGCGCACGGCGTTGGCAAGCTCCTCGCGGTCGTCGCCGACGACGGTCTTGAACGCGACCTCGATGCCGAGAAGATTCAGCTGTTCGGTGATGAAGAGCGAGTTCGTGTCGATCCGCGACGGCGTGAGCAGCTCGCTGCCCACCGCGAGAATCGCGGCCCGCGAGTAGGGCGTCACACGAACCACCCGGGCGCCAGGAGAATCAACCCTCGCATAATCAGGTTGCCATACACGGCCGCCATGCCATCGTCGGCCATCACGCCTAATCCGCCGGGCAGCTTTTCGAAGCCCGCGGATGGCCACGGTTTCACGATGTCGAGAACTCTGAAGATGAGAAAGCCGACAATCGCGCCGGTGAGGTTGACCGGAAGGAACGCCAGCGTAATCAGCATGCCGACGACTTCATCGAGAACGATGGGGCCAGGATCGATGCCACCGAAATGGTGCTCCGCCTGCGTGGCGGCCCAGACGCCGATCGCAAACAGCGCGATGATGGCCGCGATCTCGACGCTGACCGAACCGGTGCTGCGCACCGCGTAGAACACGGCGAGGCCCGCGGCCGAACCAAACGTGCCTGGCGCGATCGGTACGTAACCGAGATAGCCGCACGTCGCGATGAAGAGCCCGAGGCGTCGCATGAGGATTCCCGGAAACCGGGTCAGGCCGAATGCAGGGTGACGACGCGGGTGTGCGCCACACGGTCGTGAAGGGCGCGCCGCTCGCCGCCAATCAGCGCGGGAACGAAGCCCAGGCCGAAGACCAGCGCTGACACCGCCGCGGCGATCGTTCGCTGCAGGGCGCGGGCGCCGTCGACAGCCTTGTCCTGGTCGGTGACGACGCGAATCTTCGTCGCCATCTTGCCGATCGTCTGACCACCGACCGCGGTGAACGCAAAGAAGTACGCCAGTTTCAAGAAGACCAGGAACGTCAGGAGCGGCGCCGCCGGCAACGCACGCCAATCCATCATCGACAGGCCCGCCATCCGCAACGTGAAATACAGGACGCCAAGATCGATGGCGAGAAGAATCGCGTGATCGATGGCCGCTGCCGCCGCTCGCGCGCCAGCGCCACTCGTCCCGGCGTGGAGGAGCGGTACGGCCACGGCTGGTCTTGGCGCCGCTGGTGCCGGCGCAAGGTCAACGTCAGGCTCGGTCTCTGCGGAGAATTCCAGCGCGGGTTCGGCTCGGCGCATGGGCCTTGGCACCGCGCGCAGCCGCGGAATCTCAGGCGTCTTCCGCACCGCCAATGGAGCCCGGGGCGCCAACGGAAGCTTGATCAGCGGCTCGTCGCCAGCGTCTTCCATCACTCGCGCAAAGAGCGGGAGCGCTCGCTCGGCCCGCGGGAAGGCTGACGGCGTGACAACGGGCTTGGGCTCGGGTGTCACGAGGTGGAGATCGGGGAGCGGCTCGTTGCTGCCCGCCAGCTCGATCATCAGGTCCACTTCGACCTCGTCTGGCTCGTGGACGGTGGTCATCAGCGAAAAGTCATACCCGCAGTTCTTGCAGCGATCGCCCGTTTCAAAACCGAGATAGTGGCACTTCGGGCACTTCATGGATTGGTTCCGGCCGTGGCCAGCAGGCTCCGTTGGATGTCGGCGCGAAGACGATCGGCGTCGGCGCGGAACGGGTCGGCCAGGTCGATGCGGTCCAGTGCGCGGAGCGCGTCGTGAAGGTGGCCGTCCGCAGCGAGCACGCGGGAACGGGCCAGGATGGTTTCCGACGTGCGAATGAGCGGCAGCGGGTCGGCCGGAGGCGCCTGGATGGCCGCCTCTGGCGATCCCTGGAGCTCGGACAGCCAGGTGCCGATTGGGAGGCCGCCGACGAGCATGGCGACTGCCACGACGACGGCAATCACTGATGCAGCAATCCAGCCGGTGCGCCGGGGAATCGTGGCTCGCGCGGCGGCGGCCGATGGCCGGACCGGCAGCGCATCGGTGCGAAGCTCGGAGAGCACCGCGGATCCGCCCATGCGATCGAGCTTGTCGAGAAATACGTGGGCCGTATCGCTGCCTTCGGCAACGGCGCGCGTCAGCAGATCGCGGGCCTTGTCGTTCTCCCCCGCATCGTAGGCGGCGACGCCGTTGTGCAGGAGCTCCTCGAGCTCACGCTGTCGCTCGGCCTGGGCGCTTCGAGCGCGCTCGATGTAGGCCCGCGCCCGATCGTGATGGCGCTCGAGGAAGACGACGCGGGTCCAGACGTTGATGGCTTGTTCGTAATGACCGGCGAAATAATGATCCAGCCCCGTCAGGAGGAGCTGTTCGATTCGGGCCTCGCGGTCGGAATCCCCGGTCGGCCCCGACGCGTGAAGCGGGTCGGTTGGCTGTGGATCAGACATCTACAAACGAGGCGATTATCGGGCAAAAACCTTCTTGGGTCAACGAATTACAGGTAGCTGGGTCGCTGGGTGGCTAGGTAGCTTGGGGGTTGCTCGGGGCTCGCTGAGCCCCCCAGTAACCCAGCCACCCAGCGACCCAGCTACCCACCGAGCTACCCAGCCACCCAGCAACCCAGCTACCTTAGAGCCCGTGCCGATTATCGAATGCGTGCCCAACATCAGCGAGGGGCGACGGGCGGAGGTGGTGGAGCGGGCCGTCGCCCGGCTCAGGCAGGTGCCGGGCGTCCGGGTGCTGGACTACTCGTCCGACCCGTCGCACAACCGGTCGGTGCTGACGCTCGCCGGCGACGCCGGCCCGATCAAGGAGGCGGTGCTCGCCCTCTTCGAGGCGGTCATCCCGGACATCGATCTCCGCACGCACTCCGGCGAACATCCGCGCCTGGGCGCTGTGGACGTGGTGCCCTTCGTGCCGATCGAAGGCGTGACCATGGACGAGTGCGTTGCGCTCGCCAAAGAGACGGCCGCCGAGGTGGCGCGCAGGTTTCAGGTGCCGGTGTATCTCTACGAAGAGGCGTCCGGCGATCCGGCGCGGAAGAATCTGGAAGACATCCGGCGCGGCGAGTTCGAAGGGTTGGCCGCGAAGATGGCCGCGCCTGGCTGGGCGCCCGACTATGGCCCTGCGGCGCCCCACCCAAGCGCCGGCGCCACGGTCATCGGCGCGCGCATGCCACTCATTGCCTACAACATCAATCTCGCGACCGACCGGCTTGATGTCGCGAAGAAGATCGCGGCTGCCGTGCGGCACAGCAGCGGCGGCTTCCGGTACGTGAAGGCGATGGGTGTGCGGCTCGAGGATCGCGGGATCGTCCAGGTGTCGATGAACCTGACGAACTACGAAAAGACGCCGATGTTCAGGGTATTTGCCGCCGTGAAATCGGAAGCCGCGCGATACGGCGTCACGATCCTGGAAAGCGAAATCATCGGGCTGGTCCCGGCGGCCGCACTGCACGCGACCGCAGAACACGTCCTCCAGATTTCATCTTTTTCGAGAGCGCAGATCCTCGAGGAGAAACTGCGAGGCACTGAGTAAAATCAGAAGCTCTCTGACTGTTGGAGCTCACCCCTTTGTGGGCCCTAGCGAGGACCAATCACGCCCGGCTCCTCGCCTCGCACGCCATTTGCCGCTGCACAGCGTCACACTGTCCTGCCATCTGGCACGACTTGCCGGTCACACGCGACGACCTCCCGGTCTTCGGGCACACAGGGCCCGTCATACGGCGCGACTTCCCTGCCTTCGGGAGCGCCTTCCCGGTCATACCACCCGACTTGCACACTTTCGATCGCGACTTCTGTCCCCGACGCCGCGCCTGACCGCATAATCGGCACGGCTTCCATGCCCAACGGTGGCAGTGTCTTCCGTTTCGGACCGTTCGAGCTCGATGCGCCCAGGGGTCGCCTGTTCCACGGCACGACTCGCGTGCCACTCTCCGAAACCCACGCCGCCATCCTTCTCCACCTTCTGTCACACGTCGGCGAAGTGGTGCCGAAGACGGCCCTGGCCGAAACCGCCTGGCGCGATGCCGCCGTCACCAGTAACAGCGTCGACCAGGCGATCTCGCGGCTGCGCAAGACGCTCAGCACGGGTCAGGAGCGCACGGACTACATCGAAACCGTCCCCAACCGCGGCTACCGGTTCGTCGGCACCATCGAACATGCACAGCGGTGCAATGCGGATACGTCGCTCGACGGGCAGCTGGATACCTTCCGTGTCTTCGTCCGGGGCGAAGCCGACCTCAACACCCTCGACCGTGACGCCATCGTCCGCGCCCGGCGCGCATTCGAGGACGTCCTGCGCGCCGATCCGAACTACGCGCCGGCCCATGTTGGCCTCGCGAGCGCCTGCAGTCTCGCCTTCGAATCGACACGCATCGACATCGCGCCTGATGTCGCGGCGCTGAAGATCGGCATCGAACACGCCCGGATCGGATGCGACCTCGCGCCTGCCTCGCCGGAGGCCTGGAGCACGTATGCCTTCGCGCTCTGCCTGAACGGCGACAACCTGGACGCTGTAGCCGCCGCGCGCAAGGCGACCGATCTCGATCCGCTCGACTGGCGTCACGCCCTTCGCCTGTCGTACGTCTCCTGGGGCGAGGCGCGACTGCGCGCGGCCCGCAGGGTGCTGACACTTTGTCCCGGGATGGCACTCGCCTACTGGCTGATGGGCACGGTGTTCATCGCGCGCCAGGCCTTCGACACGGCACTCGATCTGCTGTGCGAAGGCCGCGCGGCGCAGGACGCACAACCGAAAAGCACCGCCGGCTTCCCCGCCGTCGGCTTGCACCTGCTCACCGCTCTGGCGCTGGCCGCAGTCGGCAAAGTCGAGGAGGCAATCGAGTCGCTCACACGCGAGCTCGAATCACCGCATCGCGGCCAGCTCTACGCCCGCGAATGCATCTCCAACACCTGGTACACACTCGGCGCACTGCGCCATCGACACGGCAAGCGCGATGCGGCCGCCGCCGCGTTTACACAGGCGCTCACCGTCGTGCCCGGGCACCCATGTGCGGCCGCGGCTCTTGGGATTTCGGCGGAGCACACGAAACGGGCAAGCCTGACAAGGCGTGCCCCACGCGATCCCAACACGCCACAGGATCCGAACACCATCGACGCGGCGATCGTGCAGGCCATCGGCCTCGTGCGCGCCGGCAGGCACCCGGACGCCGCACGCGTCTGCGCCGACGCCCTGAACCACGCGCCCGCCGGCCTTGCGGGGTGGCTGTTGCCCGCCGAACCAATGCTCAATCCCACCGGGCGCCACGAAATCTGGGCCGACACCCTCAGAATCCTTAGCAATCGCGCCGTCTGACAGCGCTGTCAGATCTTTTCAGCACTCCTGTCAGGACTTCCCCTGCGCCCCG